>PAOK01000026.1 GCA_002708015.1 Methanobacteriota archaeon | reverse complement strand
TCACCCCATTTTCACCTGCAATAATGCTTGAGATAATTCAACATCAGGCATCCAATCAATTACTCTAGCACCAAATCCAGCTAGTGCAGTAAGCCTATTCTGTCTCTCTAGCTTTAGGACTTCGTATGAAGTCCTAGGAATACGACTAACTAGACGCTCAAAGTCTACGCTACTAGGACTCAAGATAATTACTTCATGGCCCCTACCAGCTAAGTCTCTAATGGCTGGAATTGTAGTCCCATCACCTTCTAAGGCACTGATAATGAATACCGGTGAACCACGGCTAAATCGTGAAGAAAGAGCATTTGTAACTGCTTGTAGAGGCATTGCTCCCTTAGGTGCGACACCAGCAAGACTGCTTAAAATTTTGAAATACTGCTTATCACCTGTATCAGGGGGTAAGAAAGAGAGGCGTTCATCATATACTGCTAATGCTACGCTATCTCTTCGTTTAATGAAATATGAAGCTAAAGATGCTGCAGCAACAGTGCCTACCTCTAATGGATTCTTGAGAACTGTGCCTATTCTACTAATATCTCTGCTATCAACTAGGATAAATACATCAGTAACAGCATCTCTACATTTCTCATTAACAATTAGTTGACCTGTTCGAGCAAATGCTTTCCAATTAATTATCTTGAATGGATCACCTGGAACATATTCACGCAAACTGAAAAATTCTGTACCTGGACCTGGAGTACGTAATGTTGTTGCTCCAGTGTACATTTTGGGAGTACGACTTCTCACCATAGCCTCCTCTATTTCTCGAACCTGAGGGAAAACTATCAAATCTGAACGATGATCGACATACATTTCTTGAGAAAATAAGTTGAACGAATCACGATAACGAATTGATATTGGCCCGATAGAATAGTGCCCTCTTAATGGGCATCTCAAAACATATCTAACTCGAGTTGTCTCTCCTGGGCCAAGATTTACACGCATGTAGTTGAGGCCACTACGTAACTTCATCTCATGAGGAACATTGTCATAAATCTCCAATTGTTGTGTCCTTCGCCAAGAAGGATTCGTGATTTCTAATTCAACGTACAAATCATCACCCTTGTACAAATTATCAGCACTTAAAGTACGAACGACTTGAATATCTCCATGACCGGTAATCCAAGAATTAACTGCAAGGAATGCAACGAATGCTACACCAAATACCATCATCTGGAAATTGGACATCATCATTCCCACGAGAACGAGCGATACACCTCCTGCTCCAAGAATTGAGGCTTTTCTAGTCCACATTTAACGCCGCCCCCATGTCTTGATTCTTTTGATTACTGCGATTATCTCTTCCATAGAATACCGTCTATCTTCAAAAATAAATTTGATCAGTACAGGATCATTCACCATCTTCTGTAAATCTCTTGCAGGGAGAGCGTCGAATTCTTCTCTTGTTAAGGAATTTACATTTCTCACCCTAGTCAAAAGAATTTGTTTGATTTTGTTTGCCCTTCCATAATATTCGTATCTTCTAGAATCTCCATATCCATAGTAAATGATGCTGAATACATGTCGCCAAGGTTCAGGATCTAACTTTTTGATAATGATAAATTCGAATAGAACGAACAAACCTAAGAACATCAATAACATTGCCATCCAATCATTCGTGAAATATATCAGAATGTAATAGAGTAAATTGTATGTATCTCCCATAAAACTGGGTTGTTGGTGTCTACTCTCATCGAATATAACTTGAGCATCTGATGAGATGCTAGCATTTCCATCATTTGACATCAAAGCTTCTGCAATCAAATCTAGTGCCCATCGACGATTATCATTTATGTCAGGAGTCTTATTGAATTCACCATATGCTCCACTTTCAACCCCTTCTGTATCGTAAATTGAGTTCACCAATAAACTTCCGTCAGTCACGAAATAAGCTCGTCCTGAATCAGGATTATCACAATTTCTTGAACGACAATATTTCACATACATTGCAAATGGACCTTGTTCATCAGAACCAGCATCAGTTCCGCTGAATCCAACAGTCAACTTTCCATCATTGTTGGTATCTAAATAAGCATCTTGAGTTGAAAATCCAATAGGATACAAATTGTCATCTGCATTTTCACCTGCTTCACCTTTATCGAAAGCACTGGGTTGATTCAGTAACAAGTCATAACCAGGATCCATGTTATAGATTGCAGTAATAGAGTCCCAACGATGAGAACAAAGTCCTAATTCTTCTGTTGTTGGAACTACTATTCCCTCTAAGAAATCTGGAGTTCCGTCTGAATCTTCATCAGCGATACAAGGGTTAGTATTGGTTCTAGATCCTGACGAAGAGGAATAATTGAAACCATTGGTAATATTCAACCATACATAATTGAAATCTAAATCAGGGTCCCAAGTTTGAGTATCATACAACTGATGGCCACTGTATCCTAATCCAAACTCATCAGCTAATCCTTGAGCATACCCAAAGTCATCTAAAACAACAATTGTTCCACCTCGTTCTACAAAATTACTTATTGCCTCAATTTCTGATGTAGAGTAACCTAATCCTTCAACTAACTGAATTACACTACTATCTGCACTAAATCTCGGAAGCGAAATAGTATCTCTTTCAATCCCTGAAACAACAAAAACCGTATCACGTGGAGATTGAATTTCTTCTAATAACAGTGGACTGCTTACAATACTAGTTGTTGTTATCCCTTGATTCTTGATATCTGCTCTAAATGCACTCATATCGTTCCAATCTTCTCCATATGCACTTTGATGGACTTCTGAACGTGTAATATATGTCCCTGCAACTGTTGAAAAAAGAAGCCCCAGTGTAAGGTAAAACAAAGTCAAAGCCACCATTCTTTTTCCAGAGGGTGAACGAAGCCAATTTCCAACTCCAGAAAGGCTTGGTACCGCCATAAGTTCACCCTCCAATGACTGGAGCAATGTTCAGACGGGCATACAAGCCTTAAGACGGTTATGCGCACAAGTACAATGATGATTCAACGGTGCAAGTGAATTACAGATGAAATCTCTCTAACTTCATCGATCGGCAATGAAATCATTCCTGATTGTGATGGCCATGGCAACTGAGAAGGATCTAAATCGGAATGGATTCGTATTAATACAAAAGTTACACTACCTGTACGTGTGTCGAATATTAAGTCTGCAACATGCCCAAGTACATCCCCATTTTTATCTCTAACTTCTCTTGAAAGAAGTTCTCGAGTGAATGTGGCTGGCATTGAGCACCTCAAACTGATTCTATACCTCGGAGACCATCGTTATTTCTACGAATAGAATCTAATCCGCTAGTCAACAAATCTTGCAACTTCTCATAGTATTGCATCATATCTGGAGTTACAGTAGGCCTTACCCTATTCACTGCTTCATCAAAATGTTTTGAAGAAATGCTCTTTCTTCCGGCTCTCATTGCAATTAATGCAGCTTCTCTACATACTGCTTCAATATCTGCTCCAGTGTAACCATTCATTGCTTTGGCAAATGAAGACAGATCAAACTTTCCTAGAGGCATTTCTGCAGTATGAATCTTCAAAATTTCTTTAATTGAAGCTTCATCAGGAGGAGGGACATGCAATACTCGTTCAAATCTACCTGAACGCAGAAGAGCTGGGTCAATCATCTCAGGCCTATTTGTTGCAGCAATTACAATTACTCCTTCAAGAGCCTCAACCCCGTCCATTGAAGAAAGTAATTGATTCACTACTCGATTCATAACATCACTTCCTTCTCCTCTATTCTCAACTCTTGCTCCAGCGATAGACTCGAATTCATCAAGGAAAATTATACTGGGTGCAGCTTGCTTAGCCTTTTTGAATACCTCTCGGATCCCTCTTTCTGATTCACCTACCCATTTAGAAATCATTTCAGGACCCTTGACTGAAATGAAATTTGCTTTCGCCTCGTTAGCAATTGCCTTGGCGATGAGTGTCTTTCCAGTGCCAGGTGCACCGAAAAGAACTACTCCTCTCGGAGGTTTTACTCCAAAATGAGCGAACAAATCAGGTTGAGTTAAAGGCCATTCAATACTCTCTTTCAAGCGATCTTTAATCTCTTGAAGTCCACCTACTTGATCCCAACTTACCTCAGGAATTTCAACATAAATTTCTCTTAACGCACTCGGCTCTATATCCTTAATAGCTTCACGGAAATCAATCATCTTGACTTCCATTTTTTCAAGAACCTCTGTAGGGATTTCTTCCTCATCAAGGTCTATTTCAGGTAAATATCTACGTAGAGCTTTCATTGCAGCTTCACGAACTAGAGCATTAATATCTGCACCTACGAATCCATACGAATTTTCCAAGACCCATTCGATTTCGAAATCATCACTAATCGGCATCCCTCTAGTATGAATATCTACTATTTCTCGACGGCCTTCTTTATCCGGGACTCCAATCTCAAGTTCTCTGTCAAACCTACCAGGTCTTCTTAATGCTTGATCGATAGCATCTCGGCGATTTGTAGCTCCAATAACAATAACATTATCTCGACCATGCATTCCATCCATTAGTGTCAAAAGTTGAGCAACTACTCTTCGCTCAACTTCACCAGTTACATCTTCACGCTTAGGAGCAATACTATCTAATTCATCAATAAAAATTATCGCGGGGGCATTTTGAGTAGCTTCATCAAATATTTCACGTAACGCTTTTTCTGATTCACCGTAGTATTTTGAAATAATTTCTGGGCCATTAATTGAAGAAAAATGAGCATTAGTTTCTGAAGCAACAGCTTTTGCAATCATGGTCTTTCCAGTACCAGGAGGACCATGAAGCAAGACACCTTTAGGAGGATCTATTCCTAAACGACGAAATAAAATTGGATGTTTGAGGGGAAGTTCAATCATTTCTCGAACTTTCTGCAATTGATTTCCTAAACCGCCAATATCTTCGTAAGCAATAGACTGAGTTCCAGAATCTTCTTCCTCGTCAAATACCTCTTCTTTGATGACTATTTCCGTTTCAGGTGCAACCTGAACAATTCCCTTTGGTTTAGTTGAAACAATAGCAAAAGGAAGAGCTTCAGCAAACAATGTCATTCCTGGAATAAATATCCTATCTCCTGCTACGACAGGTCTCTTATTCAGGCCTCTTCGAGCAAATCCTTCAATTCCAGGGCCAAATCTTACTTTTTGTTGTTTAGCCATAACTGGAGACAACACTAACCGTTCGCATTTTTTGACTTCAACTTTCCTGATATCAACACGATCGCCGAGACTTACTCCAGCATTCTTTCTAATTATTCCATCTACGCGAATTACTCCTAGACTTGCGTCTTCAGGTCTACATCTCCAAACAACGGCAGCAGTCTTGCTTTCTCCTGATATCTCGATAATATCTCCTGGTTTTAGATCTAGGTCGTTGTTGAATGGTACGCGCGCGCGTCCATGCCCTACATCGCTAGGTATTGCTTTCGCAACACGTAAAGTAACTGATTCTCCATCGTCCGCCATCTTGCCACCCCAATTGAATCTCTGTTGTTTTCGGGGTTATTAAAGGACTTAGAATACTCAATTGATGTTTCGCCACATTGAAGGATTAATCCCGGCTGCCATGGGTCATGACACATGTGCTATCGACCGGGTTTGAAACAATGGAAGCGAACAATCCTAACGGATCTCCAAAGATTAGAGGATATAATATCATCAACGGTAATCTAAGTTTAGCATCTGACGGAAAGACATTTGTTTCAACTAATCCTGCGATTCTTTCAGATGAACTTGGTGAATTTCCGCTTTCAACCAAAGAAGATGTTCATTCTGCACTTAACGCAGCAAGAGATGCATTTCCTAAATGGGCATCTACTCCTGCACCAACTCGTGGTCAAGTAATAGGAAATATGGGTCGCTTACTAATGGATCATAAAGAAGAAATTGTTAGACTACAGGCTAGAGAGATAGGAAAAACTCTGAAAGAATGTGGTGGCGAAGTACAAGAAGCAATAGACACATGCCTATTTTTCCAATCAGAAGGACGAAGGCTATACGGGCAAACAGTAAATTCTGAATTACCTGATAAGGAATTATTCACCTACAGAAGACCATTGGGCGTTTGTGGAATTATCAATGCATGTAATTTCCCTTCAGCAGTTCCTTTTTGGAAAATGATTCCGGCTATAATGTGCGGAAATACTTGTGTATGGAAATCTCCACAAGATTCACCTTTGTTGTCATTCGCTCTTGCTCGTCTAATGCATGAAGCTGGCCTTCCTAATGGAGTAATCAATCTCATCCACGGAAAAGGAAGTGGTGCTGGCCAACACATTGTAGATGCTGTCGATCTGGGAATGGTAGACAAAATATCCTTCACAGGAAGTACACCAGTTGGGAAGATGATAGGAGAGGCATGTGGACGTAATCTTGTTTCAGCAAGTTTGGAGTTGGGCGGTAAAAATCCGTTGGTAATTATGCCATCTGCAAATCTAGAAAATGCAGTAGAAGGTGCTTATTGGGCGGGTTTTGGAACTGCAGGCCAAAGATGTACCAGTCTAGGTAATCTGATTATTCATGAAGATATTTACGATGAATTTATGCAACTATTCATGGAAAAAGTAAAGTCAACAAAAATTGGTAATTCGATGCATTATGACGGAGTTCTTTACGGTTCTATGCTTTCAGAAAAATACGCTAAAGACTTCCTTGAAGCAATTGAAATGTGTGACTCAAGTGGAGCGACTAAGATTTGGGGTAATGGAAGAATAAGTAAAGACAACAAACCAGAAAATTTCCATGGAGATCCTAGTGAAGGAGTTTTCATGTGGCCTCATGTTTACGTAGATGTTACGGAAGAAATGGACTGTTTTCATGAAGAGATTTTCGGACCAGCAGTTACTATTGTAAAAGCAAGAGATTTCGAACATGGCCTACATCTTGCTAATGCATCTCCATACGGTCTTTCTTCTGCAATATACACAAACGATCGATTAGAGGCTTATCGCTACAAGACTGGAATTAAAGCAGGAATGACTGGAATCAATAATTCGACTACAGGTGCAGAAGCGCATCTCCCATTTGGAGGAGTAAAGGGCAGCGGCAATGGCACTAGAGAATCAGGAATATGGGTAATCGAAGCATACTCTTACTGGCATGCAGTAAATGACGAACTTAGCGGAAAACTCCAACTTGCTCAGATGGATGTTGAAGAAATAGAAATCGATGAAATTGATGCGGATTACGGATTCTTGGCATAATTTCAACTATGGATATATGCAATATGATAAAACACAGTCGAGTTTAGCATTGGTTGAGTACGATGTCTGACGTCATCAAACTTCCTGTTTCAAAGGGTTTCGGGGAGACTGATCGAACAGATAAATGGTGGGCTCAGCCCCTATGGATGGGATCTGCCCTTACATTAGCCATGATTTACACTTTTCTTCGACTGATTTTCTTTGATGGCGCTATACATTATGACAATCACAGAGTTACTAGCCCTATCTTCTCTCCAGATATTATCCATCTGTGGGGATTATCAGTTCCTGGGTGGGCAAATTCTGCTATGCTAATATTATGGATACCTTTTGGATTTAGAGGAACCTGCTACTACATGAGGAAAGTATACTACAGGACTTTTTTTGCTAGTCCTACTGCATGTGTTGTATCAAAGCCTCACTTGGTTAAATCAATGGGGTATCGAGGAGAAAGAGGACTATTTGTATTGAATAACATCCATCGATATATGCTATATCTAGCAATGATTATTCTCTTAATGAAATATTACGATATTTTTCATACTATTTCTTTCGACCAAAATGATGGTACTACCTCTTTTGGTATCTCAGTAGGAACTTTTGTTCTTGCTGCTGAATCTTTTCTTCTCACAATGTATGTCGGTTCTTGCCATGCTTTCAGACATATCATAGGGGGAGGTACCAATAAATGGAGAAAAGGATTTTCTAGACTTCAAGGAAAATTTTTCTGGCGCATTTCATCAATCAATGTCCATCACGGATTCTGGTTTTGGACTAGTCTAGCAATGGTATTCATTGGCGATTTATTTGTTTGGGGTGTGGCAGAAGGAATCCTTTCTGACCCAAGTATTGTATTTTGAGGTTAACATGGAACAATATACTGAACATTCCTTTGACGTAATTGTCATTGGCGCTGGCGGAGCTGGATTACGTGCCGCAATTGAAGCGAGTGCTTCTGGGGCAAGTGTTGCTATGATTTGCAAATCTATGCTTGGAAAGGCCCACACTGTAATGGCTGAAGGAGGAGCTGCTGCGGCATTAGCAAACAAAGATCATCGCGATTCTTGGGAAATCCATTTCCGGGACACAATGAAAGGAGGAAAATATCTTGGTGATTGGAGAATGGCTCAGATTCATGCTCAGCAAGCTCCAGATCGTATTAGAGAACTTGAACAGTGGGGTGCTGTTTTTGATAGAACGCCGAGAGGATTAACTAGCCAACGAAACTTTGGAGGGCACACATATCCTAGGTTAGCACACATTGGAGATGCTACTGGTCTTGAACTCATTCGAACCTTACAACAAAAGGGAATTCACACTGGAATGGAGGTCTTCATGGAATTCACAGTTCGAAGACTTTTCAAAACAAACGGAAGGATTTCTGGATGCTTAGCGTACAATAGAACCGATGGATCTCTTCACGTATTCAAGGGTAAAGCAATCATTTTAGCCACGGGTGGTGCGACAAGATGTTGGGAAGTGTGCTCTGGTTCATGGGAATATACTGGTGAAGGATATGCTTTGGCCTATTGGGCGGGCGCTGAGTTAGGAGATATGGAATTTATACAATTTCATCCAACAGGAATGATTTGGCCACCGTCTGTAAAGGGTATTTTGGTGACAGAGGGTGTTAGAGGAGAAGGAGGAATGTTACGGAACTCAGAAGGGAAACGATTCATGTTCGATTATGTCCCTGAAATGTATCGAGAGGAATTTGCAGATACAGAAGAGGAGGCACTGGAATGGGTTGACGAAGTTATTTCAGGTAAATTAGCAACTAAAAGACGCCCTCCAGAACTTCTTACTCGTGATGTTGTTGCCAAGGCCATCAATAGCGAAAGAGATGCTGGTCGCTCATCAGAACATGGTGGTGCTTACCTAGACATCTCGTGGAGAGACCCTGAAGAAGTGAAGAAAAAATTGCCAGGAATGTATCATCAATTCATGGAACTAGCAGCAGTTGATATCACACAACAGCCCATGGAAGTTGGGCCTACTGCTCATTATGTAATGGGTGGAATAAAGGTTGATTCATACACTCAAGAATCATCAATCAAGGGCCTATTTGCCGCTGGTGAAGCAGCTACTGGCCTTCATGGGGCAAATCGACTGGGAGGAAATTCACTTTCTGACCTAATTGTGTTTGGGAAGATTGCGGGAGAACAGGCTTCTATTTATTCACAACAATTTGACGAATTTATGGAAATAGAAAGAGATGAAATTGAAGACGCTATAGCGGAAACCCTTGCACCTTTAGAACGCAGTGATGGAGAAAACCCGGCTAAGGTAGTAGAAGATCTGAGAAAAATGATGCAACATAAGGTTGGAATCATAAGAACAAAACACCTACTCGAAGAAGCATTGCTCGATCTTGATGAGCTAGAAAAAAGAGCCACAAAAACAACTGCAAAGGGTGGAAGAATATACAATCCAGGTTGGCATCAGGCTTTAGAAATAGGAGCAATGATTGATGTTAGTCGTATGTGTGCATTGTCCGCTCTACGAAGAGAAGAAAGTAGAGGAGGACATACAAGGGATGACTTTCCAACCCCCGACCACAAGTATTGGGGTAGAATCAATAGCGTTATTGTGAAAGGCAAAGATGGTGAGATGTCGATTGATTATACTACATACCCATCGATTCCTCAAGAATTAAAGAAATTACTAGATGCTGATGACCTACATGAGGAGGAATAAGATGTCTGAAAATGTGACATTCAGAGTTTTCCGAGGAGAACCGAATAATGATGGTAATCCATCTGGAGAACTTGTAGATTATACCGTCCCTATGGATGAAGGGATGGTAGTTCTAGACGTAATTCATCGTATTCAAGCTGAGAAAGCACCAGATCTAGCTTGTAGATGGAATTGTAAAGCTGGTAAATGTGGTTCTTGTAGTGCTGAGATAAATGGAAAACCTCAATTAATGTGCATGACAAGAATGGAAGAAGTCTTTGAAGAAATGGAAGATGAAAGTCAACCAATTTTGGTTAAACCAATGCAAACATTTCCCCTAATTAGAGACCTAGTCACTGATACCTCTTGGGCTTACAAAACTGACAAACGGATAAAGCCAATTAATGGTCCAGATGAACCAGATTGGGTTTTCCATCAACATGAGGCTGATAGGATTCAGGAATTCAGGTCATGTATTGAATGCATGCTATGCGTAAACACGTGCCATGTACTTAGAGAACATCAAAAATTCGAAGAGTTTGGTGGTCCTCGGTTCTTCGTTAGACTGGCTAACCTTGAAATGCATCCTCTCGACACCGAGAGTAGGATACCACAAATCAAAGAAGACTTCGGATTAGGGTATTGTAATATCACAAGATGCTGTACAGAAGTTTGTCCTGCAGGAATTAACATTACTGACAACGCGATTATACCATTGAAGGAAAGAGTCGTAACTGAATATTACGATCCGATAGCTATTCTTGCTAAGAAAATTGGTCTGAGAAAGTGAGAATTGAATCAGTGAATTCTCTTTTCCAATATAGAAAAGTAAGGAAAGTGAAGGGTTTTCGCCCCTTATCGAGGGTATCCGACGATTGGGACGAGGACTATTTGTGCCCTTTTGGGCTTTGGGAGATGGTTAGCAACCTATTCAAAGGCGTTCAATGCCGACTTTGCTGACATTGGCCTTCCAGACCGTGTCGCCCTTCAGCCATGCTGGGGCACTAGCAGGCTTTGGCACCTGTTTTCTCTCGCCAGTGAACACATGCACTTTGTCAGTTCCGCGTTCGCGCAACTTAATGCTGGTGTGTCCCTTGTTAGCTGCCTTTAGGGCTGCCTGGCGGGGCTGCTTGTTGTGGTACACCGTGCTGGTGTCCTTCCCGTTCTCCATTAGTACGAAGTATTTCTTCTCACTCATTTGAGTTTCACCTCAAACCCTGCTGCTTCCTTCCTAGGTTATGAATATTTTCCCGAAAATCGTGATACGTCTCCAAAATAGTGGTTTTTTGGTGATTTCCGAGGTGCGGATACGTGAGTCGAAAGTGATTAAACTTCAGCGCCAGCGAGAGTTTTAGTATTTTGAACTCCTTCGATTTGGCGAATGTTTTCAACTACAAATTGAGCTATCAACGCCATATCCTGAGCAACTACTTTTGCAATCAAATCATAATCTCCAAACAATAATGTTGAATCTGCAACTTGATCAAATTTTCCTATGGATTCATAAACAGAAAACTCGTATCCTGGTTCAACATTAATCAGAACATACCCGGTAGCCATACTAACCCTAGGATGACAACAGAATTGAACCCTTCGTTAATTCAAATTATTCATTTCGCAATAAATCAACTACATCTTGAGGATCTAATTCTTCATGTTCATTCAATTCGACTTGAGTTGCATCAAGTACTCCACCAATTTCCCAAGGAGATAATTCAATTTCATTTTCTCTTCTGGAAGTCCAAACAAATAATGATGATATAATCAATAATATTATTCCTAATCCAATAACTATTGCCAAAATTCCACTCCTCGATGATTGTTCTATATCTTCATCTTCAATTATTTCTGGTGGTTTNTCTAGAATAGTTCCTGTAATATTCATTGGAGTTTCAGAGTTCCATGAATCAAATCTCTTCATCCCATCTTCACAAATTATTGAAATGTTTACTTCATCCATTGGTCTACTAGGTGTCCATTTCACCAATATNTCGCCTTCTAAACTAGGATTTTGCTCTAAGTATAGTATAGTAGAATTCTTATTTATAACATCGATATAACATACAACGTTATTCAGATCATCTGCATCTCTAACTTTGAATTCAATCTGAACTTCTTCTCCAACCTTGCCATAATTNGGAGTACTGACATTTAGAATGGAAGGAGGNGGGAAAACAATCCTAACTTCTTCTGTCCAACCAGTAGCTAAACCATCAATATCGGAAAGGATAATCACTATACTTGCATTTCCTTCGATTAAATCAGTAGGAAGATCGATAGAATACATGTAAGGTGATATTGGGCAGCCTTCTGTAATTGATGAAGATTGTATTAGAGATTCGCTCCAACCAGATTGACGTAAAGATGGGCGTACCTGTAATATCGGCCTGTGTTCATCTACAGGTACTACAAGAAACATCGATTCTCCTCTAACAAGTTCGGTACCATTTTNTATCATNACAACTTCTCCATTCAAACATAAAACCGCTTCATTAACAGATGGTGGGCGAGTTTCAATTGGTACTTGGAAATTAATTTCCGAAAGACCTGAGTCTGAATCAATGGCAGTAATTCGAATCTCAAGATTACCAGGGGATAAACCAGAACTAGGTAGAAGTAAGGGTATNCGTTCTGTTGTTCCATTTCCAAANGTTGAGAATGGTGCAGTAATGGGGGCCTGCTCTGGCCANGTATATTCTATCTGGCCAACGATTTGAGAAAGAGGNGAATCTGGATCATTTACTGATACCAATATAGATTCGTTACCAACTCCGAAACCAATCATCGATTCGATATTTTCTCGTTGAAATGATGCTTGTACAGAAGGAAGGATATTTTCAACCAATACTGAACGAGTAGTAATGATATTTCCTTCTGAATCAGATAAACGTGCTAAAAATGGAGACAGGGGCTCATCTAAGCCAAGCTCTAAAGTAGCCAAATAACATTGATAGCGGGATGAATTATCCTTAGGAAGTATTTGTAATGATGATATTTCTCCTCGCTCAAACAAGAAAATAGGTTGTTCATTAATTGGATTATGNTCAACNTCTTCTACACATGCCCTAACTGGTGTAGGCACACCCCTATACATTCCAAAGGGCGTCCCCGATGGAAGAATGCTATCTCCTGCCCATGATGGATCATCGGCATTTTGAATGTGAATACCATACCAAATAGATGGAGAATCAACTACTTCAAGAATCTCAGATTCATTAGCATAATCCATAAGTCCGTCAATATCCGTAATCATAACAAATAGATCATGAAGACCTAAAG
This sequence comes from Methanobacteriota archaeon, assembly GCA_002708015.1. Lineage (GTDB taxonomy): Archaea > Thermoplasmatota > Poseidoniia > Poseidoniales > Thalassarchaeaceae > MGIIb-N2. The sequence continues at coordinate 24,983 of PAOK01000026.1, read as the reverse complement.
ATGCATATCCAGGAATATCAAAGAAAATTGTCCAACGTATTCCATTACCTGAAGTTGCATTACCTTCAAAAACCACGGATTCATTAGNCCCACTAATTCTGAAAAATGCAGATTCTACTCCAAATTCATCACTAACATCAATCCAACAAGAAACTGTACTTCCTCTTGGAGCAACCGATGATGAACAATCAATAAGATCAATGCTCGGAGGGGCATTAACCTCCACAATAGTAGAGGCTATATTGTTACTAATTACTCGTTCNCTTAGAATATACCCTTGAACAAAAGTACTGGAATTATGATTCGGCCCATTATCCGCAATATATCTTACTTGTAATTCTACAAAACCTGTAGATTCGGTAATTGTTGGAATATTTATTTCTCTTATTGAACCTGAATGATCTCCGCTAGGTACTGAAATACTGATATTTGACAAGACTCTATTTCCTACCCTTTCTCTAACTTCAATCCATCCATTAGCAGGAGATGGTCCGATATTAGCTAAATCTATTTGAACATCAAAAGAAGTTCCAACAGATGGTCTAGANGATACTGATACATTGCGAATTTCAATATCATGAAGACGATTAGAAAATGGGGACATCTTCGGATCTCCTACGATCACCCCCATCCANGATAAATATCCATTGGATGCNGTATATGATTCTCCTAAATTGTATCCTGAAGCATAAAATGAAGTCAACAAATCAGGATATGAAACAGCAGTAAGATATGGTTCATACACATATCCTTTGACTCCTGAAACTCCATCTTCTAGAAGATCTGCCACTAAACTCTGTCCATAATCTGTACCCCATGTGAATGATCTCCCNCCTGTTGATACTGCAGTTTCTGCAATAGATCCATCTANCCATTGCATATGNGGNNGTAAAATCATNAGTTCNNCATNATCNAGNTAAATTNCTCCNTNCCTNGAAACGTTNTGAATTTCAATTTCTANAGAAATNTTCAANTTTGTTACATTTTGATGNGGACGAAATCGAAAGTCNCTATTACTCCATGANGTNGTGATTGTTTTAGAATTTGAAAAATTAGTGGATAGAAGATTGTTGCTCGAATCAAAACCTTCGACCTTCATTGTCCAATCAGCATTAACTTCTCCAATCAATTGAGCTGTAGAAGATAATGTCCATGCATGCCCCATGTTCTCTACACCAAATTCATATTCTTGCCAAATGGAACTAGGTCCTTGCCCACTAGCAGAGAAATATGGGCAATCTAAAGCAACTTCTCCATTTACTAAAGTGATTTCAGACGAATTAAGAGCTTGAGTCCAAACCTGTACTTCATCGATTAAGCCTGACCAATGAGTATTTCCTGCTCGATTCACTCCGAATTTGTATAAATCTATTTCATCAATACTGCCATTAGGGATTGTGATATTTCCTACTAAAATTCCATCCATATATTGCATCAACTTATCTCCATCTTTTGCAACTACGAAGTGAACCCATTCAGATGCACTAACCGTCCCAAAATCATAAGTCCGATTGTGATAAAGTTGCCAAACTCCCGGTGTAGATCCACTTGTCATTATTTGGAATGAATCAGAATCACCACCTACATCATTCACCGCAATTACAGATGAATATCTACTCTGACCAGTATGATTTGCCTTTGCCCAGAGGGATATGGTAAAATCGCCAAGACGGTCGTCAACATCTGCTTCTAAAATATCATCAATCCCGTCTAGAGAAATACAATTTCCTAGTAAACATGTTTGCCAAGTAGGATTTCCAGTCATTGTTAGATTATCTTCCCCAACTAAATCTTCAACTATTGTCCCATTGCCAGCTTCAAAGTCCCAATGATGAACCAAAACATCACTCCTAACCGGGGAACTCAATGCTCTAGTAAATGATGTAGACGGAATTACCTGTTTACTTTGATTTGGGCCCTCCCAAGAAACAATATGGCCGGCTCCTCCTCCATGTTCAAAAAATTCTGATCTGAAAATATGCTCTCCCTGTTCTAATTCCACTGACCCACTAACTTCTCTCATGCCATGTATTCCAGAATTATTCACGATTAATTCATCATTTATCCAAACCAGTACTCCATCATCAGCATTAGAGTAAAATGTCCAATTTCCTGCTTCAGGAATTGTCAAAACTCCTGAATGCCTAACTGAAAAATAATCTGAGAATCTAGAATCTAATCCAGGCCAAAAAGAATTCGATGACGCATAATTGATATTTAATTCAGAGCGGACATGATTTGGTACCCTTCCATCCAAATCAGGCATAAAGGAAGAATTGTAACTAATTCCTTGATTATCAAAATATTCAGCGAGTAATCCATTTGTATTCTCTCCATTTGTTGCAGAACATTGTGCTGATTCAACACTCAATCTAGCTGCAGCATTGTTCGAATCATAATCCCACTCTAATGTCTCTTCAGCAGAGAAACTGGAGGTAGATGATGACCATGAACGAATTCCAGATGAAGATGAACCATCTGGGGTATCAAAGCCATTGTCTGGGAGTTGTTGATTATTCCAAGATTCATCATTACTACCCCATGACGCATACATCATCACGTTACTTTCTCCACTAACAAAGGTAGAATTCTGATTAAATAAAACTGGCATTCCTAATGTCTGATTTAGATGACCATGTGCTGAATATAGAGCATCATTCCAGAACTTATATCCTGAACCATTTCTATTTGTTGCTAAATCCAAGACTGTTTGTCCATGAGAACCAAAACTATTGTTCGCTTTATCTATCAGAGATATTGCAGTATCAACATCATAACCTGTTAGACGGGTTACTATGTAGAACCCTTGTTCAGAACGACGGAATTCGGGGACTGGTTGAGAGGAAAATGTAGCGTATTCGTCTCCATTATCATTTGACCAAGGTCCGTATTCATGTTCTCCCCAATAAGATCCATGAATTAATGCTCCAAATTGTCCTGAATCAATGAGAGCTAGTTCAGAATCAAAGGATGCACGTATATTGGTACCTCCATTTATTCGTAATGGAATCCCTTTGGTGGTAACTAAATAATTTAGATCACCAAAAAGACCTCTTTGCTCAATCATTAATCTTATAGGATCTGCAAAATATGTATCAAATTGATCTGAATTTATTGTTTCACTAGTAGGTGTACTTTCATTAGTCAAAAGAAATATCCTTTCAGGAGGGATTCCTCTAGCAGATGCAAATGCATTCCCTATTAACACACTATCACTACTAAGATTATTAATTACAATTGCTACATCGCTGTAGTTGATATAACTAGAATGATGGAACCCCATAGGGACTGCTACTGTTTCATCATTAACAAAATCAGAATAATCAGGGGAATTTATAGAATGAAATACAGAATCTTCAGAATAGATCGATGACCATGGTGAAATGAGTAACATGAGAAGAAACAGGATGACTCGGGCCCCTCTCATTGGTTACCGGGGGTTTCGCATTGGTGTTGAATCAATCGGGTCCAAAACCAAAAAATGTTATTTTCAATGAAACGACTATAACAAATCGCCCTGTCNCATCGAAAATATGGACACGCTCATAGTACGTGATTGCAAGCATGCGCAACTACGTATCTTAATCGGNGATGTGCTCAAGGTAGAATGTGACATTCTGGTTACAGGAGCAAACAATAGACTCTCTGGAAGAGAAGGAATTGATGCAAGAGTCCACAATGCTGCTGGTGATGAATTAAGAGAGGCTTGTTCTCAAATTGCTAGGGGGCAACGTGCTTTGAATTTGCAACCATGTTCNGTTGGNTCNGCTGTATCTACCTCTCCTTTTAATCTTCCAGTTCAACATCTAATTCATGTTGTAGGACCTGATTGTCGACGNCCTAATCAAGATCTAAATCGNCGTGAATTATTAGAAAAATCATACAATTCAATGTTTGAACAGATTGCATCTAGTAAAATTCGTGGAGTTGTTGCCCTTGCACCTATCTCTATGGATGTTTTTTCATATCCTCATAGGGAAGGAGCAAGGAAAACAATGGAAATTCTTCTAGGAATACTCGATGGTGAAGAAGACCCNGGTATTGAACGGTTACTCTTAGTTACNGATAATGCNAATTTCATAAGTAANATGAAAACTGTTTATCGTGAGACTGAAGATCAATTTCCTGGTTCAGATTTAACTAGAGCATTCAGGCGTGGATTAATACAATAAATCCTGAAAATTATACCATAGTTACATATTCCCAAAGGAATCGTTGAANTCACCTGTATGATGTCTAATTGCATCATCCAAGCTTAATCTACCCATTGCAACGGCTCTTGCTAAGGTAGAAGGAATAGTAGTTCGACCTAGAGAATGTCTTCTACTTCTACGCTGAATATCACGAATTTCTCCATTTGTAGGTCGTACTTTTTGTTTTTCATTAATCGAATCTCCTGGAAGGTGTGCAATTCTTAATGCAGCAGAGGAATGAGCGTGTCGAGGAACACCAATGGAAGTCCTCTCTTCATTTACCATCTCAACNGATAAACCACGTACAACACAAGTATTGATGATTCTATTTGCTATTGTTTTTGAGCCATTTCCAACACGAATTATCATTAATTCATGTTCAATTGCTCTTGAAATTCTCATTATGCTATCNACAGTATCATCNACGCCTTCAAGTTGGGCTTTTCCAAGAGTCAATCCATCTCCTACCCATGCAATTCCTGGTCTAGGACCAGGATCTACTCCAAATATTAGACTTCGAATTGGGCCTGAATATCTTATTCTGTGAAGTGCTTGTTCTACTGAATGCTGTACTGCATCTAATGTTACAGGGATCCCAACAGGATCACCGCTCATTAACACCTCAGAAGGAGTTCCCATCCATGCTGCCACATTAGGGGGAACAGGATCTGATGGAAGAATTTGGATACACCGTATCCTTCTTTTTTTCAATTCCAATAACAATCTGTAAGCAAGGCGAAAATCACTAGTGCGTACTGCAATGTAACTCACGTGNTAGTTAATGCACATCCGAGGGTCTTGAATGTCAGGGTTTGAAACATNGGGTTGGCATAGTTTTGAATGAATAAAAATCGCTTCGAACATTCCATTATGAACCAAAGAGATTAGGTTTGATACGTCACCCGACAGATATGGTACAGGGGGCGCAATATGAACGTGAACTCCGNCATGTATTAGCTGGACTTCCAGAAGGTGTTCGTGCAGTAACTCGTTCTTGTTCTGAGTCTGAAAGAGCTCAAGCAAGACTTGTTATTGAAAAACCATTTTTAGTTGTTAGAGCAGCAGGAAGTGGAATAGAAGGAAGTGGTGATTTACTTGCATTAAGAGGAGACATTTGTTTCCCAATTGAAGTCAAAACAAGTAAAGAAAAGAAATTATATTTGAATGGAAGATTAGCTGAACAATATTCTGCTTTAAGAGATATAGGAAAAAAATGTGGATTAATGCCATTGTACGCCTACCGATTAAAAGGAGTTAGAGGAGATTCATGGCGAATTTTCCGTATTGATTCTGGTAAATTAGAGGGGAGATTGTCAATACTGGCGAGAAGAATTCCTACTTGTCCTTTAACCAAAAATGGAAGGCCACATTTAATTTGGGATCAAGGGCTACCTCTTCATAAATTTCTAGCACTAGTATGTAGAAAAACAGAACAAGAAAGTAAATCATTTGAAACCATTCAAGAAAGAATGGTTAGTGAATCTGAAACATATGATGTTGAAACACCCGATTGGATGAAGGGTTTCATTCGTTGATAGAAACAGAAGGAGAAAGCAACTGNTCTTCCATGAGATTTATTCGATTCTCAATTTCAATAATATCTAACTGAACTTCTTCTAAAGATGCTTGTTGAAGCAAACGCACAATTGAATCAAGGTCCCGAACCATAGAATCGATTTTCCTTCGTACTGAAGGAGTAGGTGGGATATCTCCATCCATGTTATCCCGAGTAACCATTACATCATGAAACCAACGGTAACAAAACAATGGAGCATTCAAATGCCGTAAAAGATAGGGCACAACAAGAAATATGACATTGAGACACACACTGAGGGATCGGGTTTTATCAGCCCTCACGGTAATACTGACANTAACACTGAGGGACTGGATATTCTTAGTCATCTCNTTGGTAGCCATTTTATCTGACAATCTATTACTAGGTGTACTGTTTCTAAATATTTTTTTGATAAGAATACTCGAAAAAGAAGGGTATCTAGAAAAATGGAATGCAACAAAAGTACTCGGATTTATTTTGATGATAAGAACGAATAAAGGACAAAAAATATTAGAAAAAATTTCTCGACCACGTAAATTTTGGAGAATNTTTGGAGAATTTTCAATTTGGATCGGATTCATTGCCTTATTTTTCACAACAATGTTGGTGATATTGACTTTTATCTCATTATTTAATTCTAGTCGAGATCGAATTTCTATAGAGTCNTCGGAAGTTTTGCTGATCCCAGGAGTTACATCAGGGATACCAGTTTTCTGGCCATTAATGGCATTAATTGTAGCGTTAATTATTCATGAATATGGACATGGAATATTAATGAGAGCACATGGAATGAGAGTCAGAAGTTTTGGATTACTAATTTTCTCTTTAATCCCAATTGGAGCATTTGCAGAACCTGAATACACAGAAGTTCTGAAAGCACCAAAGAGAGAACGGATGAGGATTTATGCAGCAGGGCCAGCAGTAAATCTCGTATTCTCAATAATTCTAGTATCTGTTTTAGCAGTTGGAATTAGTGGAGTAAACCCTACCGTGCAAGGTGCATATAGTCCNGCAATTGTGGTAGATGGGCCTGCTAATGAATCAGGATTAGAACCCTATGATATGATAATAGAAGCAAATAATAAATCAATTTCAAATGGTGATGATTTACGTAATATTTTGAATTCTTCAAAGGCAGGGGATGTTCTAGTACTTACAATTCTAAAGTATAATACAACTAATGTTGGCGAATGGGAAGAAGAAANTACAATTCAAGTTACTTTAGGAGATCGATTTGAACAACTTCGCTCTAGTAATATTTCTGAAGAGAACATAGAAAGATTGGGTGTATCNCCAGGAGATGCATTCTTAGGAGTAGGGACTAATTCAAACTTTGAACCAAGTATTAGAAATTCAGATCATGGAAAAAATCGATTGATGGGTCCATTTTATCCAAATTTAACAATTAATGAACGATTNTTTGCTAGCTTAATATATCCAATAAATCTGCTAAGTATGCCCTTTGAATTCAATGGCGAAATCATGGAAACTTCAGAGGTTAAAATGCTTGATTTTGGATTAATAGAATTATTTCTAATTGAGGGCGTTTTCTGGTTTTTATGGATTAATTTTTTGTTGGGCTTTGCCAATCTAATTCCTGTAATTCCATTTGACGGCGGCCATATCATGAGGGACACAATAAATTCAACTATCAATTGGATTGCTGACAAATCAGGAATCATTCATTCTCAGAAAGCAGAAATTCTTGCTACAAAAACATCAAACATTTCGTCACTCTTGTTCTTCTTCGCTTTCCTCATTCCGATAATTTACGGATTGATTAATTGAAGTATCAAATTCAGGTGCAGAAGNAATTATTTTTGTCATTGCTTTTTCTAAAAACATAACACTACTCAATAAGATAACTACTGCAAGAATCAAACTAGTCCATGCATCAGAAGTAACTTGACTTGAATTATTAGATGCAGCTAATTTAACAATCCCAAACCATGGAACCTCAGGTCCTGCAAGACCACTCACCCATTGAGGTCTTACTGCAGTAACTGGATTCCCAAATTCATCTCTTAGCCCAAAATAATGTGGTCCTGAACCGCCATATCCTGTTGCAGTCAACTGATCAATTGTACAACCATTTGTCCTTGGATTATCCCCAGAGGTGAGAAATCCTTCATGTTCAGGAATCCAATCTTGAATCATCAAATATCCATGAGATTGACAAGAATATCCGGTTAAATTCATACTTATTGATGAGACATTCATTACTGATGTTCCTTTGACATCCCATGTCAGAATACATGCCCCGATTGAACCATCAGAAGCAACAAATAACTCATCTAATTCTCCTTCAATACAAGTTCCGTTATTCTCTACAGGTGTAGTTTCATTTGCTAATGCAAACAAAATAGCACGATGAATTACTGGTGTATCATTTCCCCCATTCTTCTTGTAAATTATAACATCTCCAGGCATACCATGAGTAGAATAATCATGATATTGACCTCCAGATTCAACGGCTTCCGCATAGGTAACCACTTCACGTTTTTCNGGTTCAGTGACTAAGATAATATCTCCTGGATCGATTATTCCAACATGTGATTCGTCATCAGTCATCATTGACTGAGATTCAACTACTACCATTGGAGGTGAAGACCCTGTCATTAAGACTAATGAACCATATAGAACCAAAATCATTCCAGCAGCAAGAAGGATTTCACGAATCCATCCATAACTACTGGACATTGATTTTCCTCACTCCTCTTCCGTTGACGATTTCAACGAAACCATAGGACTAGTGGACCAGAGCAATGTTCCGAATCCAATTAACAAAAGTATTGTCATTAAATCAAATGAAACTGGTTCTACTAGCTTACTTACATCTGAACCTAACAAACTTTGGAACCAAGATAATACGTCTATGGAGTATTCACGAGATCCTTCTGTTGTCATTCTAGCGATTCCAAAGAAAGAATTCCAAAGAAGAAGAACAATTCCTGTTAATGAACCAACTATCAGTATCTTTTGACTAGAAGCTGAAGAAAGATTGGATATTCCAGTATTTTCTGATAAAATGGTGTTATCTGCATTCCACCAAGAAATAATCCATGACTCCTCTGTAGAAAAATTAGTAGCAGGTGATTGGAAAATTCGTCCAGCACGAATTCCATGATCTTTGTAATGTGCTAACAATTTACCTTGATGGATACTTCCCAAAAGAGATGCAGCTTCCTCTGCCTCTTTTCTTCGTTTTAGTATCTCAGCCCTAGATTCTAATTCAAATACTTCTCGAAGTAAAGTCAATTGCTCATTATATCGGAAAAATTCAGGCCCAACAACTCCTAGAAGTATTAACCCTCCAATAGCGAAAAACCAAGACATTCCAATAAGTTCTGGCATCTCACTTACTCCATCCATAAACATAAAGAAAACAAGAGACCAAAGGAATGCTGCAAGTCCTATCAACGATAGTATGAATAGAATACTAAGATGCTGATCTCTACGTTCTTCCCACCATCTTACGAAGATGTTTCCACTCTGCTTCTTACCTCGACGAGCCATGATAATCGACCATTCCTATAGGTTCAATTGTATTCTACTTTCGCATAATTAGTCTCAAAATTGACTTCAATTTTCTATGACCGGACGACGCCATGTTGATATGTTCATTCATTTACAGTGGGACATCACCGGAGGTTAGGCTATGAGGAGGTCGGCAATATTTGTTTTATTCCTGTTTATTTCGATGTCTATGTCTCCACTTGTATCAGCTGCAACTACTGAAACGCAATTTGCTGATGGAACTACCACCTTCAGCCACAGTTTCACTAGTGCTACTGGTGGTGACGCTCAAACACCTGGAATTACTCTCCCATATGGTGCTTCAGTAACTCAGGCAAGATTCTCAATAGAAGGGACTGCGCAAAATACTCAATGGGAAAATCGTTCAACAAATAGTGAATTTGGAGGCGCTGGAACTTCTTCAACTTCGTTTACAGGGACATACTTTTCAAGTTGGTATAGGAATAACTTGAAAGTTGAAAATGATGAAATTACATTGAATACACAAGAATCAACCAATACCAACAATCTTGCTGCATCTAGAGACTGGGATAGTGCTTCTTCTTCATATCATAATACCACAGGTAGGTTTGCTGCAAATGGAGATCAAGGATATATTAGTCCAACAATCAATAGTAATTCTATGACCGTACCAAATTCAATGAATTGGAACTATCCGGGCGCCTTAGTGAAGGTTGGAGATACATTATTCACTAGTAATTATCAATCTAGCTCAGTCTATCAAACTCCAGCAATTAATTCGTATAATTCGTCATCTTCAAACGTAGTAAATTCTGTGACTAAGCAATACAATAGCTGTAATAGTCAAGCATTGTATACTCTGTATGATTTAGCCGCTGATGGAGAAGACACCGTTTGGGCAGTTTCTTACAATTATAGAAGAATAACAAAATGGACAGTTTCTGATTCCACTTGGAGTTGTGTAGGTGACTGGACTATGTCTAGTTCTTCTTCATACCCAGTAGGGATTGCGATAGATCCAGAAACAGATGATCTCAAGGTATTAGTTCGTTCAAGTTCTGGTTCTCTTACCTACAATCTTTGGAATGTTTCTCGTTCTAACCCTACTACTGCAACTTCAATTACATATCTAGGCACTAGTAGTACACTTTCTGGAACTATTTCTGGCTTATCAGTTAATTATCCGCGAATACTGGTGAATTCTTACAGAAGTTCTTCATCTACTCACTTCGTATTACATAATGCAGGAGCTTGGGTTGACTTTCAGGGTTCAATCACTCTAAATGGAAAGGGGCATTATGGTATTGCAGATAACGGAGAAGGAGAAGTAATCTATGCATGCTTTTACACGGCAATCACTAGTTATTGTCCATCTACAACATCGAGAACTGTACTTTCCTCAGGAATTGGGGCTACATTTGAACAGCGTTCTTCTACACAATCTAATAGTATAGCAATTGGATCAACAACAAATCTAGGATCTTCTATTTCAACTATTACACTTAGTGGGTTGATTACATACGAGCCTGCTGGAACGTCAGTTGAAGTTGAAGTGAGTTTAGATGGAGGGAATTCATGGAAATCTGCCTCTCTTAATACCCAAATATCATTCACGAATGGAGGAAATCAAGTAAAATGGCGAGCATATCTTAACGGAACAAATAATTCTGTTTCTCCTGTAATTGATCGAGTTCAACTAACATATGTGTCTAGTTACTCATCAAGTGGATATATTCGAGGTTACAAATATCTAGGTACAACAGGAACCTCTCCCGTAGCTGCGAAGGTTTGGTGGAATTCTACAACTCCAGGTTCATCGTACTTCAATATCTATTTTCAGTTAGGTTCACAGTACACAGTTCAAAGTCCTGGACAAACTATTTCATTATCAGGTACTAGTTCATACATCTATTTCTATATCTATTTCTACTCTGGTTCCGGTGGTACTAACACCCCAACTTTAGAAGATTTCAATATCCAAATATTTAGTCAAGCACCACAAAATGTGAAAATGGATATCGGTGATGATGGAAGTAATGAATGGCAAGATCAAGGTACTCTTCTTGGGATTAGAGATGTCAGTAACAATAACATTTTGAATGCTATTAATTCGCAAATCCCTGGTACCGGAGTTGGAACTATTACTATTCCAATTACACTTTCATCAACTGCTCCAGGACTTGTAAAAATTAATTCTTTCGAGCTAACATATACCATGCAAACAGTAAATCTTGATATCATTTGGGATGAAGGTATGGTTCTTCATGAACGTAGTCAAGCCTACGAAGTTGTAACCAGACATGTTATTGGAGAAGGTGCTACTGGAATTTCTGGAGCCACTCTAGATTTCGTTGCATCTCCAAATTCTGATTCTCCATCTCTCACTTGGTCGGAAACTGGTACGTTAATGGACGACGATCCAGCTGATTGGATTATTCCAATTCAACCAGGACAAGAAGGCGGCACATATACGACAAATAATAATGGAATTTTTGAAATCCATTGGAGATTTAGAGTTACTAGCGAATTCCCTGAACAAAATAATGTAGGATTTAGAGTCACTTGTACGGATGACCAAGGATCGACACCTGCCATGTTATCTGATACAGTAAATACTGGAATAATCGTGAATCAATCATATGGTCTGGGGTGGTTAGGAGTTAGAGATGCGGAGGGACTGGTTACCAGCCAAAATCTAACAAATGGTGCTTGGATTTCTGCTGGAGAGACAATTTTCTTCCAAGGGCAGATGTGGTTTTCAAACACTGAAGATACTCCATTAAATTCAGTATTTGATGTACAAATTGCTCAAAAGGGAGAACAAGGAGATTTTGTGCAATCCTCATGGAAAGACCAGAATAATCCAGATGGTTCATTTTTCATTAGTTTAACAGTGCCTGAAATTGACATTCCAGGGGGAATTACTTACGAAGTTCAAACATACAATGAAAGGGACTCAACATTAGTTATTCCACCTGGACCTGATTCTCGTCGTACATTCTTCATTGACGGAACATCACCAGAAATTACTCACAATATGCCAAAACAAGATGATTATGTTGCTGCAAGATACGACCAATCAATTATTATCGATGTAGAGGATGCTGTTGGAGATCCTAAAGAACTTACACTGCATTATTGGGTTGAGGCAGATCATGACATAAATCGAAATGGAATCGCAGATTCAAATGAATACGTTAATCGAAGTATGGTAAATACAACAACAGCAGAAAGTAAAAGATTCTTCACTACTATCGATGATAGTCGTAATCCAAACTTAGCATCAGTATCCTACTATGTAACTGGGAACGACCCGGCAGGTAATCTTCTAGAATCTGGAGAAGGACCTGGATTTTCATCAGATCTTGCAACGTACCGAACTAGAAAAGACATGGAATCTGTATTTACTGGACTGCATTGGTCTGGACACAATGATGGAGATGCAATTTTCGCAGGAACAGAACAAACAATTACTGCAGGATTAGTTGATGCAAATGGTATGATTGATTTTGAGATTATTAGTTTGATTTTCGACTTTGAAGGTCCAGATCCAGAAAGAGATAAACAATCTATTTCTTTTTCAGGTAGNAACAATACATTTTGGAGTGATTCTGAATACATAGAAATCCTACAAAATAGCGAAGCTACGACAATTAGTAATGATACAGGCCTCCCGTGGATTCTCATTGATTTTCACTTCAAGGTATCATGGGATTGGCCAGATGAAGAAATCAGTGATTTAGCATTTGAATACAAACAGCTTGGAGCTAGTATGAGAAGAATTGAGTTCGTTGACAGAACATTCCATGTGGAAAACGATTTGGTTCTTGACCCAACTAGTTACACAATNACAGATGTAATGCATCCTAGAGTAGGCCCAATAGATAGTTCAACATCTATTAGAGCAGATGATCGAATTCAATGGACTGGACGTGTGGTGTANGAAAATTCTCAAACTCCTCCTCCAAATAATCTGGGAATAGTTGTAGAGGTATTTGACGGAGTTCAAATGTGGTCAGACGGTAGCCTTACTGAAAATGGAGATTACATGGTAGAAGTCCCATTAAGCGCGGCACCTACTCTTGCATCAGCAGAAACTCGAACTTTCCTCACAGGAATTACTGGCATTCCAGGTAGAGGAGAAGACATGACTAGAGATTCAGTTTCAACCACTTTACAACTTAGCGTGGATCATACTCCTCCGAGGGTAATCCACAGAATTCTCCCTGTAGACATAATTGATATTGGAATCCAAGAAGATCTAACCGAAGTAGATGTTGCTTTCTTAGGAACTGAAGAATGTGTAAATGACCCATCTGATCAACGATGTTCTGACTTAGCGCAAGCTCCTCAACAAGTTCACTGGGTTATGAGAGATGGAACTACAACTATCGCCGCTGGATTCTCTGTTCTCTCGATGGAACTACAAGATGACCTTATTCTTTGGACNGGAACTGTAGATTTAACCAGTGGAGGATTAGTTATTCCNAGAAGTGGATATATTGTTGGATTCTATATCACTGGTGAAGATGCGGCAGGAAATACATTCCCTCAAACAAGCAATAGTGAAAGTGATCCTGTGAGGGAGCCAACAAATCTGGATAATGATTTAGATCTTGCCTGGGTAACATTAGGTGCAGATAAAAGTCCTGAATTGAGAGCAATTAGAATTGATACAGATCAAGAACGTGTTAGCGTAGGTACTGATGTTGAATTACGTATGTATCTAACCAATTTAGGAGGTCCATTGAATGCTTCTTTCGATGTATCTTTCTTCGCTGGTGACGCTGCAGAACCATTCAATACCCAACGAATCGATAAAATTGAGGAAGGAGATACAATCTATATCGATGCGATATGGGATGCTGAGGAAGGAATTGAAAGAATAAGAGTCGTTGTAGATTCTAGTAATGAAATCGACGAAATTGATGAACANGATAATGCTATTTCTGTTGGAATCGATGTCGCATATGGATGGGGACTTGGTTGGATAGAACAAGCAAGACAAAATCCTCTGACAATTCTTCTTATCGTGATTGCCATGATTGTAGTACCAACGGTAACTTACGTGAGTATCCGTCAAATGAATAAAGATGCAATGGATGATGATTTTGTTAATTTATTGTTTGAAGACGATCAATATGAAGATGATGAGGATGATGATGATGAATACGAAGATGACGATGAGGGATGGGAATAACTCCCAAATCGGTTGAATAATTATTGATTCGATTTAGGACGAGTGAATATGTCTGATTGGGATTTATTACATCCAAATGTAAGTCAAATTGTAGTGAAAAAGGGTTGGAATCCAACTCCTATTCAAAAAAATTCAATTCCTGCAATACTTGAAGGAAATGATGTACTGCTTATCGCTCCAACTGGATCTGGAAAGACTGAATCTGCAGCATTACCTCTATTATCAATGGCAACTTCTGAGAAATGGAATGAAAGTTGTATTGTATATGTCACTCCACTTCGTGCTCTAAATCGAGATATTGATAGAAGATTACCTGAATTATTCAAACCATTAAATCTGAAAGTTGCCCTTCGACATGGAGATACTCCTAACTCAGAAAGACAACGGCAATCGAGAAAACCACCTCATCTTTGGATTACAACTCCTGAAACTCTACAAATTATGTTATTAGGTTCTAGACTTCGTGAACATCTAAGCAAAATAAAGGCGATTATTGTAGATGAAGTTCACGATCTTGCTGCTTCAGAAAGGGGATCTCAACTTCTACTTGCAATAGAAAGAATTCAAGCTTTATCTCCGAATAAAATTCAACGAATTGGATTATCTGCTACAGTTGGTAATCCAAAAGAAGTCGCGAAATGGTTGTCCGATGACGCTCAAATTGTACTCGGAGATGCACCCAGAGAAACAAAAATCAGAGTACATGCTCCTCTCCCTTCACCTGATGATAAGATATTGGCACTCGATTGGAGAACTAGTGCAGAATCAGTAGCATCTCTAAGACATATCACCAAATTGGTCGAGGATGAAAGTCCTGCACTCATCTTCGTCAATAGTAGAAATTCTGCAGAAACAGTTGCATTAAGAATGAGAAACATAAATCCAGATTTAGAAATTGGAGTACATCATGGTAGTTTAGCTTCTGAAACAAGAATGGATATGGAGAATCAATTACAAAATGGTGAATTAAATGCAATGATATGCACCAGTAGTATGGAATTAGGAATTGATGTTGGAAGTATCAAAAGAGTTCACCAAATTGAGAGTCCTCGTGCAGTAGATAGAATGCTACAACGAGTAGGGAGAGCAGAACATGTTCTTGGTGGAGTAGGAAGAGGAGATCTAGTAGCTTGGAAAATAGATGATATTGCAGAAGGTGCAGCAATAGCAAGAATGGCTAAATCAAAACAAATTGAACCAATTTCTTGGAGATATCATCCTAGAAGTGTTGCTACAAATCAATTAGTTCTATTGTCACTTCAAGAGGGTTGGGTTCGATGTGATCAAGCTACATCATTGTTGAAAAAAAGCCATTTATTTGATGGTTGGAAACATGATGATACTATGGATCTTTTGCGTCTACTGGATGATAGAAGACTAGTAAGATTAGTTGACAATTTTAATGAAAGTGATCCTCTGAGATGGCCGCCAAAATTATGGAAAAAATTGGCAGAATCAATTGATGATGTGCCCTCTAAAAGACCTTCAATTGAAGAATTTGAGCAGATGTCTGATCATAAACAACGTATTCTAGTTGAGAAAATGAAAAAATTGGTTCCTAATGAATTGAAAGAAAATGGATGGTATGGACCTAGTGGAAAGGCAGCTGAAGTAAGAAACAGAGGTGTTTCGATGATTCCAGATTCTGAACGTTACCGAGTTAGAGATTCAGTAAGTAGACGGATAATTGGGACTCTCGATGAAGCATTTGTAATGGGAATACAAGATGATGAAGCAGCAAATTTGTTTGTTATGGCTGGAAGAACCTGGATGATTATTGATGCCGATCCTGAAGCTAGTGAACTAACTGTTATTCCAACCGCAATGAAAGCCGATGCTCCACTATGGTTTGGGGAACTACCACCAGTTCCTGAAGGAGTTGCAAGAGAAGTAGGAAGAATGAGAATACTTATTTCAAAAGAATTTGGAGGACTAGATTTTCCTCAAAAAAATGCAGCAGATCATTTAACTGGTGGACTGATTGATTCAACATTGGAAGATTATGATATTTCTGAAGAAGCAATGGAAAGATTCACCTCTTCGGTAATGGAACATCTAGAATCAACTGGACATATCCCTCACGCTGGATTTTGGACCCTTGAGTACCAAGCAGATGCTATTGTTTTGAATACGTGTCAAGGTACAAAAATCAACCAAACATTATCTGATTTTCTTCAAGCTATGGCTTCAATGATCGATGGGAAAATGGGAAGAACGATTGTCGACCCATACAGAATCCACCTAATGGTCCCAGGATTAACAATCAAACATATTGAAACTTGGTTATTGGAAACAAGTCCTGATTCAATAGAAACAATACTGAGAATGACCACTCCAAATAGTCGTGCTCTTCGCTCACGTGTAGTTGAAACTGCTAAAATAATGGGTGTGATTGCAAGAGGAATAGATCCTAGGAATGTAAATGTTAGAGGTATAATAAAAAGATACAAAAATACTCCTTTAATGATTGAAGCACTAGACAAATTGTTCCATGAAAGACTAGACCTCCCTGGAACGGAAGATGTGTTAAGAGCATTACAACAGGACTATATCAAACTTGAAGCAACTCCCAGTGGCCCATTAGGAATCTCAGATAGAGCTCAAAAGGACTTACTATTGCCTAACTTTAGTGACGAAGAAATTAGAACTCAGGTAGAAGAACGACTATTGAATGAAAGAGTGGTACAAATCTGTATGAATTGTGGTGATATAAGTAGAAGAAGAGTTGCAAAGCTACCTGAAAGAACCATGCAATGTAATTGTGGTGGCAGGTTAAAGGCTACATCTGTTGAGGCAATGGAAGAAAGATTGAGAGAATGGGTAAAAAGTAACGACCCAAAAGATAGAGACAGAATGATGAGGAATGCAGAAATTGTAGCTGATAGAGGACTAGATGCTGTTCTATGTCTAGTAGCTAGAGGAGTTGGAGAAAGAACAGCAATGAAAATCTTATCAAGAATTGATCCAGGAAATAGAACACGATTACTTAGAGCAATACATGATGCAGAGATACAATATGCCAGAACTAGCAGATTTTGGAAATAACAACAATAATTTCGTATCTCGATTAGAGGGTATCATGCTTCTAGGAGTAACAGGGCGGAATGCTGCCGGAAAGACTACTATCGTTGAATGGTTTACCGATCAAGGATGGGATGGTTGTTCTTGCTCAGATGCAATTAGACATTGGTTACGTGAAAATGATCAAGAAATTACTAGAGAAAATCTTACTCAAGGTGGAAGAACTCTACGCTCTAAGGGTGGAGGCGGAGTATTAGCAGAAATGCTTCTAGAAAGAATGGACTCAAAGAAAAATACGATCATAGATTCTATTCGAACGCCTGATGAAGTTCATGCACTAAGAAGTAGAGATGATTTTTTACTGATTGAGGTTAGTGTTCCTCGAGATTTAAGGTGGCAAAGAATGCAAGAAAGAGCAAGGGATGGAGATCCTATCGACTACGAANTTTTCCTTAAACAAGANGATGCAGANGCTATAGCAGAAAATTCTTCAGGTCAGGCNCTTATNGCTACAGCTGAACTTTCTGATATNGTAATTAACAACGNTGGTACATTATCAGAACTCTATGAATCCNTNNAAATTCTNACTTCAANTTTCAANCNGAATGTGTAGTCGANCGGGTAATAACTCCAGCTTCCTTCATCATNGAATNTGATCTTTCAAAATCTTCAATCCACCTATCAGGAATTTCAATATNNCCNGGGTANACAACCTCNACTACTCCTGCCTGAATCAAAGANCGTGCACATCTTGTACACGGTGGCCAAGTAACATACGCAGTACAATCCTTAAGAGAAATACCAATTCGAGCAGCATGCATAATCGCATTTTCTTCTGCATGACAAATTANAGGATATTTCAATTCACGATCCTCTAATCTTTCCATTGAATCATCAATACCTCTAGGAAATCCATTGAATCCTGTTGAACGTATTTCACGATCTTCACCGACAACGACACATCCAACTTTAGTTGAAGGATCTTTACTCCAACCACTAATATGCAATGCTAAATCAATAAAACGNCGGTCCCATTTCTCACTCATGCCTTCACCCAATCTACCATAGAAAAAACTCCCTTATGGATTCATGGGAATATCTCTGTCTCCGATTATATCGTCTTCTTTCCATCTCATAGTAGTCAGAGCATCATCTGAATCTTGCCCAAGAATGGTCAAAAGACCCCCAATTAGATGAATNCTTCCAAAACACCAAACTGAACCTGTAACTCCATCAAAAATTGAATGTGAAGAAGAATCTACAGCTTCTTCTACAGCNGTAGTTAGAGCAACATGTAAATCAGGCCTTACTTGAATTCGAGCATCAGGGAATTGGAGGCGAATTTCAGCTGCTAAATCATCACTTGAAACAGCAGGTAATCGTCCGTCTGATGGTTCAGTAACTACAATCATGGGATTATTCATCTCTGTAAGTAATTCTACAATAGGATGAACAAAAACTGACAAATCTTTCTGTTTTGTAGTACCTATAAGGATTGCAGAAGGTGAAAAAGAGCGACCTGCATCTTCTTCTCTCTGTTTTCTAAGAATCAATTCATTGACCATCTTTTCAATTCCACTTGGATTATGAGCACAATCAAGCAATAATTCAACATCTTTCGGCCCCCTGATTTGTTGCATCCGTCCAGGCCAAAATGTTCTCTCCATCACATCATGTAATGGAGGAGCACCAGGATCAATTGGAAGAATGAACCATGCTGCAGCATGGCCTAATATTGCATTATCCATTTGCATTGTCATTAATCCATCAAATACACCATGGGGGATTGTCTGACCATCTCCNAATCCTGTTCCAATCATTCTAAATGGTTCATTTGCATTTTCAAATCCTAGGAGGGCCAAACGATCTCCTCTCCACCAATATCCACAACCTCTTGATGTAGCCTCTTCAATGGCAATCATAACATCAGGATTATACGGCCACTTTGCAAGCATTGTCGCTCCTGGTCTAGCGATTGCAGCCTTTTCTTTAGCAATTAATTCGATTTTATCCCCTAATATTTCTGTATGCTCTAATGAAATCTCAGTTAAAATCGTCAAATCAGCATAACAACATCTAGTCGCATCTAATCTACCNCCTAAACCAGTTTCTATTACTGCACGTTGGACATTTGCTGCCTTGAANCATATCATTGCTGCTAAAAATAAGGTTTCAAAATAAGTAGGNTGTAAAACTGGTTCTTCTTGAGACATTACTCTAATTGCATGAATTGCCTTNTCCAACTGTTCTGAGTTAATAGGACGTCCATCAATTCTAATTCTTTCTTCGACACGACAAAGATGCGGAGAAGTGAACAATCCAGTTTTTTTACCAGATAAACTCAAAGTATTCGCAAGATACACACAAGTAGTTCCTTTACCATTTGTTCCTGCCACATGAACACATGGAAAGGCCATCTGAGGCATCCCAAGACGTGTTAACATTGCATATGTAACTTCTAATCCTTGACTCATTCCAATTTTTCTTCGATCNTCTAACCATTCGCGAGACGTAAGAACNTCTTCTTCTATNTGTGAGTCGGCTTCTATCCCCATTAAATGTACATATAATGAAATGTGATTTGAACTTCCCTACAACATGGCGAAGGACGAGCCCCCCCTACTGGAGGTGCTCAAAGGACAATGGACCTCCATGTTCGGGATGGCAGGAATGTTCACGATTACTATTTTTCTTTCAACACTAATTCAGCCATTTTATGATCGTGATGAACTACGTGCATTCGGGGCCGCAGGCTCTACAAAGGCAGGTTTTATCATAGTAGAGGGGATTTTCATCCTAATTTTTACTGCAGCAATTATTTGGTTAGCNAAAAAAAATATGCAGAGATTAATTCAAGTTGGAATTCTTTTCGTTCTTTGGATTGCATTATCATACAGCCTTGTTCCAATGGCCCACCTTGCTATTCCAACTGCTGAACTTACAGCTACTACGTCTGATGCACAATCAGGTGGTCAGATAATACAAGAATTGGGAGATACTAATACTATGATTTTCTTTGATGGAGATAAACTCATTTCAGTAGATCATGCTGTTGGGACTGANGGTGAATTTGCAGGCGGTNCAATAAATTGGACTGCAAATATTTCAGAATCTAGAAATGAATCCGTTTCAATTACTCCAAATGGAAAAATGATCTACCATATCATGTCATCANCTGATGATTTCATAATTTGTGATATGACTCAATGGATAAGAGTTGATTCTTCAAATGGTGAAATTATCAGTAGATTTGACGATAATTGTCATNTAGGTTTTGTAGATAGTCAAGAAGCCGAATGGCAAATTTTTGGCCCTGTTCTAATGAAAATAGATGAATTCAAGCCTGTTGAATCGATAGATAGNCCCAGGGATAGATCATGGGAATGGCTGATGCCTGATGAATTTGATTCAATGAATATNCTCTCAGCAGAACATATCGGTGACAATCATTTACTAATCATTTCAAGTAGATGGGCAGGTGTTTTGGAAATTCCAAGTCAATCTCATAATGATGGNTTCAATCCACCATATCTTGAGCCAGTATGGAACTTGACTTTATCAGATGACAACATGTTTACAGCAACTACATTTGGCAGTGACACATATGAAATTTACAATAGTTCATCTCAAGAATTTAGTCTATATTTGGGTACTCAAGAAGGAACAATTGAATCATTTAGGATTCAATCAAATGGTNCAGTTCTTGAGAATGATGCCGTACGNTTTGAAGATGCATTCGAAGGGCCAATTAGAGGTCTTCTNTTGGGAGATTGTTGTAATGGAGGNTTAAACGACCTATGGGTACTAGATGATGAGAAATTGAGAGTTTTCATGGGTACCTCAAAAATTGAAAGAACTCGCGATACTATAATCCCAGGAAATAGTTTGGTATCTATGTCAATTCAGTATCAGAGTAATGAAAATATTACTCAATTGACAGAAGGAGTGATTTTGTTNGATACAAATTCTAGTTCATTTGATGAACCGTTAAAGGTAGCAGTATGGAATTTACCAGATCCTCCACCATTTGAATTTGGAGGAGTTGGAATTGCTTGGACAGATATCATTGCTCTATCTCTCAGTATTNTACTAATGGTTGCAATAATTCTACGCCCAGAATGGTATGTAGTAAACACTACAGGTATNNTNGTAGGNGCAGGAGTAAGTGTAATGTTAGGAGTTTCATTTGTTCCTTGGCTNGTGATTATCTTCATGATTGCAATGGCNATNTACGACCATTGGGCAGTAAATGGAAGTAAACATATGCTNACNTTAGCNGATACNATGATTGATCTNAAACTTCCGATATTNCTTGTTGCTCCAAANGANAAAGGATATTCATTCNTNGATGAAGATGANGGAAAAATGGTTGAAAGAGATAGAATTCANACATCAACTANTCANCCTCCTAAACCTATACCNAATCANGAGAGAAAAACAGCAGATGCAATGTTCATGGGNCTTGGTGATGTAATTTTCCCNGGAATATTAGTAATCTCAGCAATGACNTGGTTACCTGATGAANTTGGCTTTGCGGGTCTGCANGGNCCTACNGCAGTTGCNTTTGGAACTNTAATAGGNGGANTANNNGGTTACATGGTATTAATGACTCAAGTGGCAAGAGGNAAACCTCAAGCAGGNCTTCCATTACTTAACGGAGGTTCAATNCTTGGATATNTTATTACTACAATTATTGTTCTCGGATTTGATGCATTGGCGTTCAATATTACCCTATTCTAATGCAAACGGTTGAAGCGAAGTGCCCCCTCGTAGGTCCGTTAATATGCTCGAGATGAGGATGTTCAGAGAGTTGGCCGATGTTATTCGAGCCGATCACGATCGAAGAGGAATTTCTCATGATTTGATTGATCAGGTAATTTCATTAGATAAAGAATGGAAAGATCTTAGGTACAAAGTAGATCAAATCCGTAGACAAAGAAATGAAGCCGCCAGAGAAATTGCAGCAGCGAAAAAAGCAGGTGATTCTCTAGAGGTAGAGAAAATTCTCTCCCAAGTAGCAAATCTTGGTGCTCAAATAGAAGAATTGGGGACAACAGCAGATGAAACTGAGAAAAATAGAGATCTCATCAGAATGAAAATTCCTAATATTTTACACGAAAGTGTACCAATAGGAGATGATGAGGAAGGAAATACATCACATTCAATGCATGGAAAAAAGCCTGAATTTAAATTTCAACCTAGAGTTCATAATGATTTGATTGAAGAGAATAAATGGGTTGATTTAGGAAGGGCAGCAAAGATTGCAGGATCTAGATTTTACTATCTTAAAGGAGATCTTGCGAGACTAGAATTAGCACTACAACAATTTTCTATTGAATTCTTAGTCAATCGAGGATATACTTTGGTACAACCTCCTGTAATGATGAATAGAGATGCTTACGAAGGAGTGACTGATTTATCTGATTTTGAAACGGTGATGTACGATATTCAACCAGACGGATATTATGCAATTGCAACTAGTGAGCATCCCTTAACAGCTATGTTCATGGATGAAGTCATTGAACCATCATTACTCCCAATAAAAATGGTCGGAGTTAGTCCTTGTTTTCGTAGAGAAGTTGGAGCACATGGATTATCTGATAAGGGAATTTGGAGAGTTCATCAGTTTACGAAAGTTGAACAAATAGTAATATGTAAACCTGAAGAATCGTGGGATCATCATGAAGATCTTCTCAAAAATTGTATTGATTTATGGGATGAACTTGAACTCTTTTACCGTGTTGTAAATATCTGTACAGGGGATATGGGGACTGTTGCAGCAAAGAAATATGATTTGGAGGCATGGTTACCAGGTGTTGAGAGTTTCAAGGAAGTAGTTTCTTGTTCAAATTGTACTGACTACCAAGCAAATAGACTTAGAATGAGGTATAGAACTTCTGAGGGTAACTCTTCAGTTCATACATTAAATTCAACAGCAGTAGCTACTTCAAGAGCATTAGTTGCAATAATGGAACAATATCAAGAAGAGGATGGTAGAGTAAGAATCCCTAAAAAATTAT
Organism: Methanobacteriota archaeon; assembly: GCA_002708015.1. Classification (GTDB taxonomy): domain Archaea; phylum Thermoplasmatota; class Poseidoniia; order Poseidoniales; family Thalassarchaeaceae; genus MGIIb-N2. The sequence continues at coordinate 1,496 of PAOK01000026.1, read as the reverse complement.
TAAAATGGTTTAATGAACAAACCCATTTAGAAAAAACCAATTGGTAATTTTATTTTTCAATTGGAAAATTTCAATATAATAATTTAATATTTCAATTGAATTAATCTGATTCTAGGTCAAGTAGAACTGAGCCTGCATCTACTTGATCACCCTGTGAATAATGTATAGAAGTCACTATACCTTGTTTATCTGCCAAAATTCTATGTTCCATTTTCATTGCCTCTAATACCATTAATGGTTGACCTTCGGAAACCTTTGCACCCTCTGGAATCAATACTTCCAATACTTTACCCGGCATAGGGGCAGTAAAGGCACCTTCATTGGTTCCAGAATCAGATATGCCAGGTTCAATAACCTCGATAATTGAAACATTTCCATCGAGATGAATCCACCATTTATCTCCTACCTTAGCGCAAAATGCAACTTTCTCAACATTATCTTTCTTTATGATAATTCTATTAGGATGAGTATCAGAAAAAATAGTAATATTTCCAGATTCTATTTTCTCACCGTCTAATTCAATAGATACGGGATTCAACGGATCCCCTCCGATTTGAACATTCCATTTCCTTCCTTCAGAATCTCTAAGGTTTACCATTTAATCACCTCACGGAAATACCCTTGACAAATTCAAAAATGGATCATTTTTACTTGTCCTACCTATATCGTCAGAAGTTGAAGATAATATATTTCGATCGAGACCCAATTGTTCAGCACCCGCAGCCAATAGAACTTCAGATGAGGTAGTTTGTTTTGGCACCCAACCATCAGAAAAATGATTATCGATAAAATTTGTAGTAGTGTCTCCAGAAATGAAGGATTTGTGGCGCATTATATCAATCAAGAAATCAATATTTGTAGTAGCACCAAGAATTACAAATGTACGTAATGCTCTTTCCATTCTACGTATTGCTTGATTTCTATTCGAACCATATACTATCAGTTTAGCTAACATTGGATCAAAATCAATTCTAGCCTCATCTCCTTGACGAACCCCGGTATCTAGTCTAATACCTGGACCTTCGGGGGGAACAAAAACAACAAGGGGACCAGTTGCTGGAAGAAACCCTCGAGAGGGATCTTCTGCATATATTCTAACTTCTATAGCATGGCCTCTGATTGACAAGTCATTTTGAGAAAATGGCAAAGGTAATCCTGATGCGACTCTGATTTGTTGTTCAACTAAATCAACTCCAGAAATACATTCAGTAACTGGATGTTCAACTTGTAATCTTGTATTCATTTCAAGAAAATAAAAGGAACCATCAGATGATAAAAGAAATTCTACTGTTCCTGCTCCAGAATAAGAGACCTCTTGAGCTGCTGAAACAGCCGCTTTACCCATTGCAGATCTAGTTTCTTCATTCAAAACTGGCGATGGTGCTTCTTCAACTACCTTCTGATGACGACGTTGAATACTGCACTCTCTTTCGAAAAGATGTACAGTATTTCCAAAATTATCAGATAAAACTTGAACCTCGATATGCCTTGAATTT
>PAOK01000025.1 GCA_002708015.1 Methanobacteriota archaeon | reverse complement strand
GTCAGCTCCCATCACAAACGGGTTCAGAGAAAATTTCAAACGACCCGTGGGCTTCGGCAATTTCGGGTTCGCATTGGGTTCATTTCGGCCAAATCCAGCAGGCAATTTATCCGCTGTATAGTATGAAAAGATGCAAAATTCTGAGTACATTATGGAAGTACTGCAGAACATTTTTGTTGACGTACCATCTACTTTTGGTCCAATCCACAATGATTTATTGTTCATATTTTCTGGAATCCCATCGTATGATTCTACACTTACTGTGAATTCAAAATTTCTAATTGCAGGTTGGTCTGACGGGATTTCGACCCATATTTCGTACTGTTTGTTGGCTTGTACAGGAACATTGTTTAGACCACATTCTTCACTGTTAGAAACCATACCTTGAGTTGCTATAGTAGTAGTTGACAAATCAAATGCTCTTTCGATAATTGAAAGTGTAAAAGTCCCACTATTATCTGCTTCTGCTGCACAACTAATATCGGCAGTTTGTGGCGGATGATTTTGATTTCCAAGCCTCTGTTGCTCAATTCCCGGCACTATAAAAAAAGCAGCAGCACCAGGTGAACTTACTTTATCCCATTCATCGCTCCATGTTTCTATAGTTGGACTTTCTTGAGTAAGAAAGCATGATTGATTATCTGCATATGTTGGAGGAACTGGAACATTTGGATCAAATGAATCAGGACATGCTAAATTTAGAAACATGGGCATCTGATTCATTGGTTTGAAAACTAAATCCGCATTGGTAATCCAGAAACCCATACAACTCATTCCAAGCATCATTCCTAGAACTAGAATTATTGTGAAGTTAGTTTCTGTACTATCGTCTTTAGGTAGTTCTAATCTAACTTTGATTTTCTTCTTACCCTTTTTTCTAGCCATATATCCACCTCCTTACATTTCGTTTTCTTGAGACATTAGCCAAACAAACAGAGAATATGCAACATGAATCATTGGAAGCAATCCCATCACAATTCCGTAAACCATATTTTCAGAAATTTGAGATCCAGCTCCTGATACCCAGAACATAATTACTAACATTACAATAAGGAACAGAGGCATTGCTACTGCAACTACAATATATGTTTCAGCAAACATCGCGAGTGTTTCCAAGAATACAGTAAGTCTGATTCTATTTTCTCTCATGTAGTGTTCAGCCCTATTCAGGAAGTACAACTTCAGATTACCTCCAGACGAAAGAGTCCCGACCATTCCTTGGAAGAATTCAGTAACCCATACAGAAGCAGCTCTATCGACAGCAAGTTTCACTGCTGTAATAATATCATAACCAAACAGAGTCATATCACGATATACCATAGAAGAATCATATGCAATATCTCCATAAATTTCTCCATTCTTGGCTAAAGATCTGAAAATCTTTACTGGTGTAGCATTAGCAGCTGACATTGCCGCTGTATAAGATGAAGCATAAGGCAAATATTTCTCTAGTCTTTCTGCTCGAGCAGATCTTTTTCTTTCTGCTTCATTGCCAAAATATTTGTTTGCTGAATATGGAACTATTAGACCAAGTAAAATGACTACAATAGCTTTCCATAAGAATGGGAAAACTTGGGTAGTGTAGTGAGGGCATCCATTTCCAGGTTGGGATGGATTGATATCTGCTTTATGCCAAAACTCCCAATCCATACAAGGCATTACAGTAGCAGGATCTTGAATTGATTCATAGATTGCAATTAGTCCTGCTCCAGGTAAGAAAACGAGTGCCATAAGTGCACCACATCCAATAATTACTGCTATAGTACTCATCAATTGTGTAGATTTGTATACTTCAGGCATTACTCTAATATCTGCTTGAACTAGAAGTTTTTTTAGGTCTAAGTCCTTACGCGCACGTTCACGAAAAATACCTCCAAAAAGGGTATTGGATATCTTCTGCCATGGAGTTAGAATCATACCTTCGAAGTCATACTGCTTCTTTGACTTCAAATCTCTTTTCTTTGCCAATATTCTGCCTCCTAAAGGTCAGCGTAGGCCGTCCACGCGAGCAAGAATTTCGTCAGGTCGAACATAATACTCAGTAATTATTTGAGCCACTTGATCCGATTTTCGGATATCATTCAGAACCATCCAATCTAAGATTCTCTTTCTTGTTCGTAACTCATTTCGCATCTTTTCTTGAGAATAATTAATCTTCACCATTACTTTTTCTAAGACATAGGATTTACCGCTGAAATCGAAATCGTCACGGGAAGGATCCCACTTAAACACCTCATTTGTGATTACTTCTTGACTGTGTGGATCTACACCCACAATTTCAACAATCTGTTTTGTCCTTCGTACTCGGCGTCCGTTAATCCTAGTCTGAATCTGGATTGCTACTGCTTCAAGAGCAGGAAGAAGAACTCGAGGAATATCAATTGGCTTATTTTCAAGACGATGTACTAATGATGCGACTGAATCTGCGTGAACAGTCGAATATGAACAATGCCCAGTAGCCATCGCTTGGAATAGCACGTATGCTTCTGATCCTCTAATTTCTCCTACAATAATATATTCTGGTCGTTCTCTGAGAGCTGCCTTCAGTAATTCGAACTCAGTGATTTCACCTTCTGAAGATTCACCTCCAAATCCTTGCCGTGTTAATCCCGGAATCCAATTTGGTTGAGGGATATTGACTTCTCGAGTAGATTCGATACTTACAATTTTCATTTGCCAAGGAATAAACAGACACATAGCATTCAAAGTGGTTGTTTTTCCTGAAGCAGTACCTCCTACGAATAGCATGGAAACGCCTTGTTGAAATGCGATCCAAAGGTAAGCAACCATTAGACTAGTCATAGTTCGGAATGCAACAATATCGCACGGACTGAACGGATCTTCTCTGAATCTTCTAATACAAAATGCTGAACCACGTGTAGAAACTTCTCTGCCCAATTTCATCACAATTCTAGACCCATCCATTAGTGTAGCATCTAGAAGTGGCTCTGCTACTGAAATATGTTTTCCACATCGTTGCGCTAGTTTGATCACATAAGCTTCTAATTCATCATCTGTAGGCCAAGCAATGGTAGTTTCAATAGATTCAAACTTTCGATGATATGCAAAGATTGGAACATTGGTTCCATCAAGGGAAATATCTTCTACATTTGAATCGTTCATGAGCACATCCATCCGGCCATATCCAATCAGATCTCTACGGATGTAGTAGAATATTTTAGATCTAGATTTTTTACTAATTTTCAATCTATATGACTTGATTATCTGATCCATAGCTGCACGAAGATAGGCGACAGGATCTGCATCTATTTCTTCTATGTCAGCATTCAGTGCCTGAACAAAGATATCCATTATCTGATCTTTTTGATCAGTTTCTTTCTTGTTTAGAGGAGGTTCAATTACTTGGTAAATGATGTTCAAAGTTCTCAAATCTCGAACAATTCTAGCGAATGAATGAGGGGGAGAAACGGGATACTTGTCCATTTCTTCGAATTGGGCTTGTTGCTGCTTCTTTCGGCCTTGGCCTTGGTTCTTCCGCCCTCGTCGTGCCATGGTGCCACCTCAGTACGTGTTCCAAAGGAACGAGGATTGGGATAACCTTTGGCCTTCATTCAGGGTTGTTTAGGCGTTCTAAGAGTGCTTTGACACTTATTCGGAATAAATCCAAACTATCTTCATTTACCATTTGATAATTCGCCTGATCTAATAACGACTCAACTCCCCATCCTTTTTCTCTTGCATCTCGCTCTGAAATTGCTTGGTTTTTTTCTTCTTTGATTTCTATTTTGGTTATTTTATCATCTTTTGTTATTATGATATCGACATCATCCGAACGTTTTCTTTCAATGAGCCTAGAGTTACGAATTTTTTCACTAGCCAGTATTGCTAAGATTTCTGGTTCAAATCCCATCAATTGTACTAATGCATTTTTTTCTGCAATACTCCTCATTCCATCGATAATAACAAGATTATTTTGTTTTAATTCTTCAGAAATTATTGGCCATATTCTTTGAAGTACCACATCATCTCCGAACTTTTCTCTTAGATCCATGGCTACCATCCCTATGTTTCTAGAATTAGGTTCTAATCCCCTTTCGGCAGTTTCTCTTCGAATCACATTTCCCATAATTATTATTGGAATATTCATCGTTTTTGCAATTTCGGAAGCTACACTTTTACCAGATCCTGGTAGTCCGGTAAGTACCAGTACCTTCGACATAGTTTCCTGCGTTCCTTTGTTGCTCATGAATTAACCGATGTTAGTTTTCAAATGGTGAACTTCCCCATTTACGTTTTAGTAATCGAAGATATAGAAAAGAAAGAGAAACAAGAATAGCACAGATTCCCAAGATCCCGGTCAGACTCGTAGATTGCATTTGTTCAAGTTCTATTGCCTGAGCCTCAGCATTCAAACCTCCACTCGAAACTTGCATACTCCAATTTTCCAGTAATGTAGTGTCTCCTTTGGTGAAGGATAGAACGAATAGTCCAATCAATGGTAAAGATGTTGCAATCCAGAAACGAGCCATAATTCCACTGTCGAAGATTGCTTTGTTGGGTCTTAATCCCATGAGCCAAGCAGATAGGGAAACAATGTAAATTGAATTTGCAAGCATCACTACCATTGCAGAAATCGCATCATCCCATTGATCTAACATCCAAGCCATAAGTAAAATGAAGATAACACCAATCCAACTAGTCAGCAAAAAATAAGTCCAAATTTTTGCTTTGGGCAATTCAGGAACAGATACTGGCATGGTGTTTAGATGATCGGGTGCATCAATTGCATTCAACCATGAATAGAAATTGAATCCAAAAAATCCTATGAATGGAGCATATGAAAGTAAATTGAAAGGAATTGGAAAGGAAGCAAAATCTGCTCCCCATGCTAGAAGTANTAAGAAAAGAAGAGGTACTGCAAAAGATCCTAGCATTTTCAGAAGAGTGCCAGATCGCAATACATCTACGATTTCCTTTGCTATCAGGATTCTCATTCTACTATCTGATTTTAATCCGATTTTNCCTAATTTCTCGTATACTGGGATAAATAGATCATCTCTTCCAGTGATTCTAACTTCAAAATCTTCTGGAAGAAGTCCTGCTGAAATCCAAGCCAAAATAGTACATGAGAGAAAAGCAAAAGGCGTCAACATGAGTGCAGTAATTGATCCATCAGAGTGTGCCCACAATCCAACAATTGCATTTTCCATAGGAATAAACCTAACATAAATTAGCGCTCCGATTACTGCTCCTAGAACTGGCACTAGAATATTCCATTGTCCACCTCTACTCATCAATGTTGAACCGAAGAATGAAATTGCTATTCCTTGAGCTAAAGTTAATGAAATACAAATTAGAAATGGTAGTAGAGATTTCCATAACAAAGGTGTTGTGATTTCAAAAAGTGATTGTGAAGCAATTCCCAATGCCATTCCGATAGTTACTGGAGTGAGAATTAATACAATGTAAAAACTCACTTCTTTGAGGTAGTAAGCAAGATATGTTGTTTGTAAATCGATAGGTTGCATTGCTGGGGATGCTAAAAGAAAATTTTTACCACCACTTCTTTGAGAAACAATTGAGCGACCCAAGAATGCAAAGGTCCCCATTCCCATAGAGAAAAGAAAAACCATTAGATGTATTCCTGTTCGTAATTCATCGAAAGTAAAGGTTTCTCGAGAAATTTCTTCAGCATTTGCCCCAATTACTCCATCGCCAGTAAGAAATCTTAGTCCTATTGTTAATGCCATAGAAACAACGGCTAATAATGCTGGAAACATCAAAATTCGTCTACTTTTTGCAAAATCAACATTTTGACGCCATTCCTCTTTGAACATCATTTTGAATGTAATAGGGAAAGATGAACCAAAATTTGGTTCATTTCTTTTCACAGACATCTAACTCATTCCTCTTCAGTAATGTTTTCTGCTTCAATTTCATTGATAGATTTCCCAACTAATCGAATGAAAATATCTTCTAANGTTTCATTTTTTGAATTTCTCAAATCATCTAATTTACCTGCTGCAAGAACTCTTCCATGATCAATTACAGCTACTCTGGTGCACAACCTTTCCGCNATCTCAAGGATATGAGAACAGAGAAAAATAGTTCCACCATTTGAAATATGATCTAGCAATAATTCACGACATTTTCGTTGATAGATTGGATCTAAATTTACAAATGGTTCGTCGAGAAATAATAATCTTGGTTCATGGATAAACGCAGAAGCAAGCATTACTTTTTGCCGCTGACCTTTAGACAGATCTTTACACAAAGTCCCACTCTTGTCTGTCATTCCAAACCAATCAAGCCAATAATTGACTTTTTCATGGATTTCATCTATTTTTCTTAGACGAGCTACAAATTCTAGAAATTCTGCTGCAGTCAGATAAGAAGGTGGAGATTCAGATTCAGGAACAATCCCGATATTTGCCTTAACTAGTCTTGGTTGATTCTCTACATTAATTCCTAACACTTTAGCAGATCCTGCACTGGGTCTTAATTGCCCCGTTAACAGACGAATAAAGGTCGATTTTCCNGCACCATTTGGGCCAAAAACTCCGAAGAATTCTCCAGGTTGAACTTTCACATCAAGGGGCTGGAGTGCTACAAAGTCACCAAATCGCTTAGCTAATCCATTGGCTTCAACTAGATTTTCTACCAAAAANTTACTCACCTGTCCACTCTGGTTTACCTCTTTCCATGAAAGCATTTACCCCTATTTCCTTATCTTTAGTATCAAATAAATCGACAAACATNTTGTGTTCTAATAGAATTCCATCTGAAATTGAATTATCTAATGCGCCACGAACTGCCTGTTTGGCTATTTGAATTGTTAAAGGGGATTTNGATGAAAGATTATTCGCAATTTCCATCCCTTTGTTCATCAATTCCTCTGGCTCAACCAGGTGATTTACTAGCCCAATTCGATAAGCTTCTTTTCCATCTATCATCTCTCCACCCATCACCATTTCCATTGCTTTTCCATATCCCACAAGCCAAGTTAATCGTTGAGTTCCACCACCTCCAGGTATTAGCCCTAGATTGATTTCTGGAGTCCCAAACATTGATCGGTTTGTTGCAATTCTAATATCGCATGACAAAGCTAGTTCACTACCACCGCCTAATGCATATCCATCAATTAGAGCAATTGTTGGCTTTCTTAATTTCCAAACGGCTTCCCAAACATTTTCTTCAAATTCTGGNCGAATGGCGATACTATCTTTCCCAACAAATTCACTTACATCAGCCCCAGCAACAAAAGCATGAGGTTTCTGTCGTTTTCCTTCTGGAGGAGGTAATGGAGATGCACCACGGAAAATTACTACCAAAACTTCGTCAGATTCTTGTGCCCAAGCACAAAGTGATTTGATTGCCTCTTTCACATCTATGTTTAATGCGTTTAATTTCTCAGGTCTGTTTATTGTTGCAGTGATAATAACTCCATTTTCAGTTGNGCATTCTTCGATAGTAAGTTCTTCCACATCAGGACGTTCGGCCATGTGCCTTCGACATGAGTTCNATACATAGCATCATTGATGNAAATTCAGAATTTATTGGTCTGAATTTGGAGGGGGGGGAAGTCCACCAATTTCTCCNGGTAAAGGTGGAGGTGGAAGGTCACCAATTACTCCGGGTAAAGGAGGAGGAGGCAATCCTGCAAGATCAGGAAGAGGTTCTGACTCGCTTTCAGCAGCTCTTAATCCTACATCTAATGGTACCCGAAGTCGTAGAATCTTATTTTCATCAATTCGAATCAATACTCTTCCATATGGATGCCCAGGGGTTGGATTTTCAGGTTCATCAAAAACTTGAATTTCATTAGATTGTTGAAGAATTTTCTGAAGTTCTTCTCTAGAATCTGCATCATATCTAGATCTCAATGAATCTCCTCTAATTTTGGCCAATTGCTTCCTTCTACGCTTTTCAATTCCTTCACGGATTTCTTTTTGAGATTCTCTTCGACTTAAAACCACACTATCTATCTCGGTTTCTAACATCGATTGAGCATCTACNTCAACAACGTATTCTTTTGCTTCGACAATATCATCATCCAAGGCTTCAACTTCGATAATATCNTCGTTATCTACAGCTTCAACTACTGGCGTAACTACATCTACTCCTCGTTTTCTACTTACCGGAATAATAATTTCTTCTTCCTCAATTTCTTCTTCTGCGTTAATTGAAGTTGTTTTTTTCTTCTTTTTTACTGGAGGGGCTGGTTCACCTCCTGTAAACATTAGATATGCTAGGAGAATCAAAAGTCCGCCTGCTGCTCCGAATTCTCCATTCTCTGACAAGCTCCCTCTAAGTGTCAAGAAACCTGCTCCGCCAATGAAGAGCACCATCCAGAGCATTAGTCTAGAGAAACCCGCCACTGTGTCTCCTCCTTTACCTACGACCCGCTGCATTGGTTTGAGGTTGGCGATTGATTTCTCTCATGTAAATATGCTCTTAGAGATTCTATGGCCTTTCCACGATGTGAAAATTTTTGTTTTTCTTTGCTATTCATTTCAGCAAACGTTCTACCGTTTCCTTCATTTGGAATAAAAATAGGATCATATCCAAATCCGTTTGTTCCTAGAGCTATTTCTGAAACTCGTCCCTTACATTCACCTTCAAAGAAAAATTCTTCCCCATCAAGATGAATTCCTATCACACATTTGAAACAAGCATCACGATTTTTTATGCCTGTTAAGGTTTTTATTATTCCCTCTATTCCTAATGTCTTGTGAATATATGATGAATATACTCCTGGAAAACCGTCGAATTCTTCGATAAAAAAACCAGCATCTTCTACCATTACTCCCAATTTATTCGATGAATTTTTTACAATTGTAACTGCCTTTCTTAATTTATCCTTAGCAACATGTCGAAGTTCAGATGATTGTATTTCTTCAATTTCTGGAAATTCTTCGTTAAAATGAAATGATTCTATATTCAATCCAAATGGATTTAATGCTAATTTAGCCTCATTTAACTTGCCTGAGTTTGATGTAACAAAAAGAATGGTAGTTTTTTCATCCATGATATCTAACTCTCCCTTGGATTTCTTGATATCTTGAAATAACATCCTCAATTCTTACTCCATTTTTTTCTCCATCTGTGTAGCCATTAAGTACGAATCTCATAGCATCAGAATGTTTAGGATGACTTGCTGACAAACATTCCGATAAGACTTGAAGATCTTGTCCCAGAGATTCGATTTCAGGAGATAACCTGCCTAATCCAAAGTCAATAATTTGTATAAAATTAGAATTATCAAAGAGCAAATTGTGTGTAGTAAGATCTCCATGAGATACCCCAAAAGAATGTATTTTACGGATTAATTTTCCACTTGAATACATTATCGACGAGACCAACTCAGGATCATTTGAACTTCTAAGAATCTCAAATAATGGTACTCCAGGTAATCTAGTCATTACAATAGTGGCATTTTTTTCATCAAAATCTAGTAAATTAGGAATGGGTAGTTCAGAATTAGANAGATGAATTAGAATTCTTGCTTCCGCGAATAATCGTCGTTTTGTTAACGATTGATCTAGGCTTGGATGTCTATATCCCTTTGGACGACGAATTTTCATTACAGCATNAGTTCCAAACCACCTTCCGCTAATTGTTCTAGCTTCTGCACCATCATGAAGTACGACTTCCTCAACCCATGGAGAGGTGCCATCCATGTTTGCACGGAGAGGAAGATGGATTCAAATGCACCGGGCGTAAGGGCTGTTTGCCCATGTCTCTTGGACTACCACTCGCCTCATGTTCGATCGATGATGCTGTTAGCGATAATGAGTATAGAGAGAGGATTCAAAAAGCGAAGCAAGAATTAGGAGATAGGGTGATGATTTTAGGCCATCATTACCAACGTGACTCTATTGTAGAACATGCTGATGCAACTGGTGANTCTTTCAGATTATCTAGGATGGCTGCAGATAGTACCGCAGAACACATAGTTTTCTGCGGTGTTCATTTTATGGCAGAGAGTGCAGATATTCTTACTAATGATCNACAGATTGTTTCAATGCCAACAACAAGAGCAGGTTGTTCAATGGCAGATATGGCCAATGTGCCCGATGTTGAGGAATGTTGGCACATTTTACTTGAAGAGCTTGATTTACAAGATCCGTTACTAAGAGAGAATCCTGATGAAATTGCAAACCAAGAAGATAATTTTCTTGTTCCTGTGACTTATATGAATAGTTCTGCAGCACTCAAAGCATTTGTTGGAAGACATGGGGGAATTGTTTGTACATCTACCAATGCAAAGGGAGTTTTGGAATGGGCTCTATCGAGAGCAGGAGGATTAGGTAAAGTGCTATTCTTCCCGGATCAACATCTAGGAAGAAATACAGCATTCAAGATGGGGTTCAAATCAGAAGATATGGTCGTTTGGGATCCNAGGGAAATCCCTGACACTAGTGAAGTTTCTACTGCTAGGTTTGTTCTATGGCATGGTTATTGCTCTGTCCATCAACGATTTACTGTCTCCCAAATTGAAAATTTGAGAGAATTATATCCCGATGCTATGATTGTAGTTCATCCAGAGTGTGATCGTAAAGTCGTACAAGCAGCNGATGCAGATGGTTCTACAGATTTTATTCGACGTTATTGTGAGGAAGCACCTTCAGGATCCATTATCGGAGTAGGCACTGAAATTAATCTTGTTCAACGACTGAATTCAAAATATCCAGATAAGGAAATTCTTTGTTTAGATGATTCAGTTTGTCCTTGTTCAACAATGTACATGATTCATCCAAGATTCTTAGCAGAACAACTTGAATCGATAATTAATGGAGATGAGAGAAATATCATTGCTATCGATAAACAAACATCTTACGATGCGATAAAGGCTCTAAACAGAATGCTAGAAGTTTGACTTAGTGGAGTTCGCCAGTACCTTGGTCTCGAAGTCTCCACACACATATATCGTATCGGCCTGATAGGGCTCCTCCTCTCTTTGTGGTAGATACCTTCTCAATATCCTTATCTTTGGATAATACATTTCCTAGTTGCTGAGGTGTAGTCCCATGCCTAGTGGTTGTATTTACATGTTCTAGAATTTCAGTAGTATTTGCTTCTCCCTTTTCAGCTAAAAATCTCTTTATTCGTTCTCTTAATCTTGTTGTTCTCATTGTTCTCCTCTCCTATTTTTCATCCAATCGACTGTTGCCCACTCACAAATTTTGTATCCTGAAGAAAGCACACCACTACGTCNTACTAAATCTACTCGAACAACATGAGCATCTGATTTCAGTAGTTTTTCGATTTGCTCGATACTAGTTCCATCCATGTTAGCTCTGGCATGTTCTACGATTTCTGCGGTATTACGCGGGCGTGACTGGAGGTAAGATCTGATGAGATGTCGCAAATTTTCGCTCATCATTTTCACCTCCTATTCTCCTTTCTTTCCTTTGCTGTTGCATCGGCGNCCGATGTTGGGGGGAGAGTCGGGGGGGTTATCAAATGACCGCCGTTCTTTCACAAATTTCGTTACACAATCTGTTAATAAATTACCATTTTTTTGAGAAGAAAATTGTAAATTGGTTATTTTTCACAGGATATTCTATCAACTATGTAACAAAATGTAACAAATATANTAATTTTAATTTAANAATATCAATATTGAAATAACTAGTGATATTATAGTAATTTCAAGGGGAGAGGAAAAATTGACAAATTCTTCACCCATAATTCGAAGAAAGGTTCGAGGACGCCACAGAAGAATTTTGCTTCTTACANTATCGGAAGGTTCCGGTACAGTATCATCAATCGCTTTGAAATCAGGTCTACGTGTCCCACATGTTTCTGTTGAATTGAAAAGAATGCGTGAAGATGNGTTAGTTATCTCGACAAGTATTTCTGGAACAAGAGGTGGAGTGATTAGTCTGACTTCAAAGGGCTTCAAAATGCTTGAAATGGATGAATTATCCAGGATCCCTTTAGGACTTTTTAACCACATTGTTGATGAACAGTTTCAGATATTGGATATTCTGGGAAACTATGTTTTATTGATGATAACGCGGAAACCAACTTCTCCATTGATTTATCTTCCAACAATTGATGGTAGAAGAGTTCTAGCTGAAACAAGAGAAAGAAATCCTAGATACTATGATTTAGATTCATTTGAACGGATATCGATACCTGTACAGTCAGATCCTGGAAATATTGAATCTTGGGACAGATCTGGATTTGGATTGATACGTTCTAGATTGGTAGATGGTGATTCGGCTGATCGTCTTTCTATTGGTCGTTGGTTCCATTCCATTCCTGATTCAGAAAATATAGNTCAATCAGATGAGTTTGGATCTGAATCTTGGCAAATTGGTTCAATTGGTAGAGGTGGTACTGAAGTTTTTGCTTCAGGTCCTGTAATTTGTACTTCTAATTCAAATGAAATTGCTGGACAATTAATGCAGAATTCAGATCAAGGATCAATTTTAATCGGTCGAGAATCGATAATAGCTACACAACCGGGCCCCATTCCAAGAATTGTATTGGAAGAATGGATTCAAATCATCCATCCTCGACTTCGTCAAGTAACTCGCCGTTCTAGACTTCAATTACTTCTTTCTTGGATTGATACAGGTAGGATTGGCCGTCCCTCTAGATTACCTGATATCACTATTAGACGATTTAGAGAAGATTGGGGAAATCGACAATTTCTTCAGNCTAATTCTCCTTTTCCTGCAACGATAGTTACTGATGGTCTCGGTCCAATGGCAATTAAAGCTCTAATATTGAGCATAATGAATCATCAATTTATTGAATGGGTTTCAATAGACTTACCAGAACCAATTGATGAGTCATTATCTAGACGCCTTTTTCGATTTGAACGAATACGTTTGTTAATTGCCCCATGGTCTTCAACTAATGATATTGGACTTTCAATTCTTCAGACTGACGAAATTCATGATTTACCCTTTCTTAGGTTTACAGAGTCAAATGGTCGTACTCTTCCAGTATATATNGGAGATACAAGAAAGAGAAAGACAGTACTACCTAAAGATTGGAAAATACCCACAAGTCCAGACGAATTGAAGACNATTTCTCAGAAATTTCATCTAATGGATTTACCTAATAAAGAATCTAATGAAAACGAATTATTCCTATATGCTTGTTCAGTTTTCCCAGAAGGAGATGAAGCTTTTTCTAATAGAATAGAATCAATTAATCCACTTATTTCTTGGATTTCATCATCAAATGATTCGAGAATTGATAGATGGATTAGAATTTGGGATCTTCTTCCATCAANATGGTCTAAACTAATTGATCCAAATGAGGCANCTTTGGANCGAATTGTAGATNTTTGGGACAAAGTACCNACTTCATGGATGGATAATTTCAACCAAAGTGTCTCTAATCGTATTATTTCTGATGAGAATTTACGTTCAAACTTGAAGAAATTAACAATGTATGCAAATAATCCTGAAATTAGAGGTTGGGCTGCAGGAAGATTGCTTTCAATTGCCCATTGGTTGAATTCCAATGAGACCANAGAATTAGTCAGATGGGCAATAAACAGTTGGATTGAAAATCCTCCTTTGAGGTGTGCCGATTCATTAGAGGGAGTTTTGTATTTATTGCAAAAACATCCTGATATTAGACAAGGAAATATTGATGACATTTCTGAACGNTTACGTCGTTTAGCTTGGTCTTTACCAGAGAATCATGATTTGCATCTTTGGATTCTTCTTTCTGAATGGAATGAAAGAGGAACTTTACCAACGATAGTGAAACAAATTTTATTTGTAAAATATCTGCCTTGGAGGTGGTGGAGATCTCATTCAGCTGATATGTTAACGATGATGACCGAACATTCAGATGCTAGAAGAACCATACTAGAAAATCCATTACCCTGGCCTGCAATTGTTTTACGTCCNGAAGGTGAAAAAGCCCCTCTTCCATTTGGATTCGATGGAGTCCATCCGAAAATGAGACTTTCTTTAGCAGACAGACTGAGACGATTTGTATCGATGGAAACACCAGAAACGAAATCTTTCAATTCAATTATTGACATTATTGATTCGTTGGATGATCTCCGTGATGGGAATTCACCCAGGAATGGAAAAACACATAGATATGTTGGATGGCTAACCCGTCCAGTAGATGAATGGCCCCCATTCCATAGATTAGGAGAAGAATCAGGAGATATATCGATAACCTTGGCAATTGGTGANAGATTGGGTGAATTTTCCTAATTCTTACTCGATGAGTTCATATTTGATACTGTTTAGGATATTTTGCCCCGACGGCAACACCGAGCTGACGACCTCCCTCGCCGGAAGGAAGGATGACGCCCGGCACCACGTTCGGGGATTATGCCGCCGATCGAAGTTCGCGGGGACCATTTGGAATGATCCGTGATGCAAACGGCGGCTGGACGGTATATGGGTCCCCAGTTGACCAAATGGAATGATTCATGGGACAACCACACCGTTCAACAGACGTCCTGGGGCAGGGTCAGGCCCATGAGCTACGGCAATGATACGGGAAGTTACGCCCCGGGACACATTCTTCATCGCATGATTAATTCGTGNCAGCCGTATCGCTAACCATGGAGGGTTCTATCGGGCTGTTAGGCGGAACATTCGATAGATTACATGATGGCCATCGTGCCCTCATTTTAGGCACTTCATTAGAATGCGATCATTTGCAAATACATGTAACATCAGATGCGATGATTACCAACAAAGGTCCGTTTATCCAAGATATTGATACAAGATTGAAACAACTTCAAGAAATGTTGGTTCAAGAATCAATCAATGCTAGTCTTCATGTTTTACATGATAGATATGGGCCTGCAGTTTCTTTAGAGAAAAGTTCAGTTATTGGTTGTACTGAAGAAACATTATCATCTTGTGAAGAAATAAATAAAATAAGAATTGAGGGCGGTCTTTCTCCATTACGTATAGTNAAAATAGGTCATATNTTAGATGAAGGAGGTCATATATTATCTTCTTCAAGAATTCGTTCAGGGATAGTTGATCAAAATGGTAAATTTTGGCTTAGTAATTCTGAAACTACTTTTGATTATTCGATGCCTAAAATTTTAGATGAAGAATTGAAGAAACCGATGGGTAAATTATTTTCAGGACCTAGTGAGGATCCTAGTATCGCTATGAATTTGGCTTTGGAATCAATTTCTGATGAATTAAAAATAATTGCAGTAGGTGATGTTACTGTATACTCTCTACAAATTGCGAATAGAGGAGCTTGGATTTCTGTGATAGATGGGATGACTCATCGAAAGAAATGGGATAAATTTGAGCATATAGACATGGATGAGAAATTATTGATTAATGCGAAAAATCCACCTGGAATGTTGACAAATAGTATTTTTGAAGCTTGTTCTAAGGCCATTTCTCAATCGGAAAATGTTACTATTTTTGTTGATGGTGAAGAAGACTTAGTCCCTATTCCGTTGATTTTAATGGCTCCATTGGGTACAATATTGTTGTATGGCCAACCAAATGAAGGACTCATAGTTAGAGAAATTGATATTTCTGCTAAGCGTCGTGCACGCCGTTTTCTAGACTCTTTTGTTGTGAGGGATTCCTCTTGACTTTGGTGAGTATAACTGTATGTGCCAGAAATGCTGAAAATTGGGTAGATCAGTGTCTCTCCTCCTTATTTTCTCAAGACCATCGCCCTCTAGAGATAATTGCAGTAAATGATGGTTCTACAGATTCAACATTTGAAAGAATGAAGACATTCAAAGAAAAAAATGAGACTCCTGATATCAATCTAACAATCATTGATAGTGATGCTAAGGGACTTTCAGCAGGTAGGCAGATTGGTTTAGATTGTTCGAAAGGTCAGTGGGTTGCAATTACAGACATAGATTGTTGTCCAGAATCTAATTGGATTTCATCAATGATTTCAGTATGTNANGGATATCCAAGTGAGGATGTTATGGCNGTAACNGGAAGAACAGTATTCAATNAAGGAAATACTAGAGTTTCNCGACTTAGATCANAGGANATTCNTAGAAANTATATNGGTAGATCNAGGGTGACNACNCTNGCNAATGGTCCTTGTTCNATGTTTAGNNGAGATGCTTTGATTTCTATCGGTGGTTTCAATCCNTCNTGGTANCATGCAGAAGATATGGAAGTNAGTCTAANATTAATTGAGAAAGGNGGNACNATNATTTATTNNCCTGANGCNCTTGTAAANCATGTTGCTGAAGANCAATNATCTNTTTTNTTAAAGAAACGAATTNGAGATGCNCGTGCTCATGTNAGAATANTTAGAAAATATGGGCTCATANGGNGGANGNTTNCCAAATGGNACNTCTGTTAANCANGACTTTACNGANGATGCNGTNAGNGCATCAAAATATTTTCCNTTNCTTCTTTTATCGTTGNTTATTNTAGGANTTATTTCACAATCNTCNCAAAATNTAGGAATTATNTTNGCNNTNNTNCCAATTATGATTGTTNTAATCCATCCTGAGTCNAGATTACGNATTCTNTGGAGTATTTNTNTATGGGTNGGAGTNTCNNTNGGNATATTTGATTCANTATTTANAAAAANAGGNCATTGACCTAATTTTCNGANNCTTCNTCANCATTNTCAAGCAANGGGAGAACTGAACCAAATCCAATAAGAGGTATACATACTGCNTAAATTCCNGGATCNACCCAAGTGTTGTTNGCTATTGACCAACNGAAGTANANTANTACTCCTGTAACNAGTAACCANGATCCTAANGNNGCATTNANNCCNTTNGAGAAATCGAATAANGGAGNCCATCTTTNNGGAGNAANTAGNGAAGAAATCCATGANGNAATTCCTCCNTCTTCTGTTTTATTTAGCACCAGAGTTCCAAATCCTAGAATTAGCGCTGCAATAATCGTGAAAACTACGTCTCCTGGGCTAACTTCAATCCCATTGTGGGCCGTAAATGTGTTTTCTGCAAAGGTACCGTAAGTGACAAATCCTGCCCAAACAACCTTTTGTCCTGTAGCATAAGCGCCAATTAAGATATTTACTACATTAACAATTAATGCCCAAATGCCGACCAAGACTGCTATTTTACCCAGTATAGGAGTCTCAGGAATCCAATCAAATTCTTGAGATGGTTCAGGACTTTCGTCTTCGGCCATGATTTGCCGACCGTTGAGACCGTCTTAACCGTTGCCGGATAGATGGTGTTTAGAATTACAACCGTCGTTGTAGTTTGTAAGTGCCATTAACTGCTAAATTTACAGCATCATTGTTCTCACGCATTATACCTATTGCATCTATTCCTCGAGGTATCAGGCTAGATACATGTTTAGTACGTCCTCTTCTTCCAAGACTGACATTTTTTACATGAGCTAAACTCACAGAATGGAAGCCATTGATTATGGATGATACTGACCTAGAGGTGAGGGGTTTCATCCCTGCTATGTTACATGCTTGAACATACGTCTCCCAGATTGTTCCAGTTGTTTGAGTCATAATACCATTTCTTTCGTTAATGATAATTGACGTTAATGTGAGTTTTTGATGAAGTGGAAGTCCTTGAAGAAGTCCAATTACTCTTTCATGTTCTACTTGCTTATGGGCAGATTGAATATGCTCAATTTCTATACAATTACTCTGAGACATCTCAGCACGTAGAGTTGAAACTCTTAGTAGATCTATCGCTCTTCTAGCATCACCATGTTCTTTTGCAGAAAGATCGGCACAGAAACGTAGAGTCATTTCTTGCCAAGATCCTTTTCGTAGTCCTACTTTGGCTCTATCTACTAAAATTTGAGCTAACTCACTTGAACTGTAGGGGGAGAAGATGATGTCTTCTGCAGACATTCTTGAACGAATAGGGTCTGGAATTTTTTCTGTAAATCCTATATCATTACTAATTCCAATAATTGAGGCTCTACTTTCTTTTAACAGAACATTAAGGTTGGTCAAATCATATAGTAATTGATCTTCTGATCTAGTGGCAAGTTGATCCATTTCATCTAGAATTAGGATATGTACTCCACCATGACGATCCATTCTGCGGATTGTCTCAGAAAGAACTCTATCTGCAGGCCATCCTGTAAATGGAATAATTGGGTCTTCGGATTGTCTTAATTCTTCAGCAATTCTGTGGAGAACACGATAACGTGTGTTGATATGTTGACAATTAATTTCATGAGTAAAAACTCTACTTCCAATTATTTGGGCCCGTTCTTCAAGTTGTTGAGCAACGAATCTAGTTGCCCCAGTCTTTCCAGTTCCAGATGGTCCATACAGAATCATATTTCCTGGAATATGTCCTTCTAATGCATCTGCGAGATTCATGACCATAGTTCTAATTTGAGATTCTCTGTGATTGAAGGTAGATGGAGAATGATGAGGATCGAAAATGCGCCTATCGATAAATACCGAATTTTTTCGACTGGTAGAATCGAAAATATTGGCCATGTCATTCATCTTCCTTCACACACACTCAGGTTCGGACTAACCGTCTGAGCGAACGGGACTTGGTGCACACTCGCGTCAATGACTTAATCCTGTTTATGAAAAATCGATTATCATGGTTTTTTTGAAGATTTAATATCTCCTTTCCGAGGGTGATTGAAGAATTGTAATTCCTGATAATTCTAAATTGTATAACTCCCGATCTTCTATTTGTATCGTATTTTGAGGCAAAGAGGGCATATCAAATCCATTTTCTTCTTCTTTTCCAGATGCAAAAGAATGAGTGATCAAAAATTGTTTTTCATTTTGTTTTTCGGCAACTTCGATAATGTCTCTAGGAGTATGATGATATGGAAAATTGTCTCCGTTAGGAACTCCCATTTCTAACAAAACAGCATTGGAAATTGGAATTCTTTGGTTTATTGTTTCACAGGGGCCAGAATCCCCAGTATGCAGTAGAACAAATCCTCTTGAATCACGAAGCAAATAACCATGAGGATCTGTTTCAGGGGTGTGTTTTACTGGAAATCGTTCGTAATCCCATCCATTGGCATGTCCAGTATCTTCAACTATCCATTCTACTCTCTCTTCGATAATTTGCTCAAGTGTATTCGGAAAGGCCAAAGAGCAAATTTCCCTCATTCTTTCGATTCCATTTGGATGCAGATGAATCCTGAGTTTTGAATCTCCTTTCCTATCGGAAATAAATCTTCGATCAAGAAGAAGGAAAGGGAGTCCAAAAACATGATCTCCATGCCAGTGAGTGATTAGTAAGTCACTAATCTGGGATGAAGAAATTCCATTTTTTTGAAGCTGAAGGAGGATAGTCGGGGGGGCATCAATCAAGATTCTATCATCCAAAAGCATACATGAATGTAAACGGCCAGGTGGGCAGAATGCATTACCTGACCCCAACACTCTCAACCTCGAAGACATATAACTCTTGCAACAAATACTATTCATTCAATCTACCCCCTTTAGGTGGACAAAAGCCTTCATTGAAATAGGAATATATCTTCGCACATTCAAAGGATGGTTCGTATGTCGCAACCACGTTCACTTCTAATTTTATACGGCTCCCAATCTGGAAACTCTGAAGACATAGCCGTACAGGCTGGAAAAGCTTCTAAAGAACTCGGTCTAAACCCCACAGTTTCTTCTATGGATGAGATTAAGATCACCGATTTAATCGGTCAACAACGTGTTCTGATTTGTTGTAGTACTTGGGGTGATGGAGAACAACCCGATAACGCCGAAGAATTATGGGAAGCTGCTAACGGGGACTCAATATCCTCTCTTGAAGGATTGAATTTTTCTGTCTTAGCCTTAGGAGATTCTTCTTATGATTTATTTTGTGAATCTGGAAAAGAATGGGATTCTTGGTTTGAATCTAAAGGTGCAACAAGAGTCCACCAACGGGTTGATTGTGACGTTGATTTCGATGAACCTGCCCAATCATGGACTAATTCTGTACTCAAAATAATGGCCTCTATTGAAGATAATACAGAAACGGAAACAGTTTCAGTAGAATCTTCTGAAGAGGTAGAGGAAGTTGTTAACGATGTTGAAGTAGATGGTAGTCCAGAGTATACGATGAAAAATCCTTATCTCTCTAATATCTCAGTAAATTATGTTTTGAACGGTGAAGGATCAAGGAAAGAGACTAGACATATTGTTTTCGACTTAGGGGATTCAGGATTAGAATACAAGGCAGGAGATGCGTTGGGGGTATTTCCAACCTGCCCTCCTGACCTAGTTGAGTCAATTTTGGCAAGATTAGGATGTCCTCCTGAAGAAATCGTAGTTGTTAAAGGCGAAGAGATGACACTTAGGGAAGCGTTACTGACCAAGTCCGAGATCCATCGTCTATCTAAACGCTTCATCGAAGGTTTAGCTCCTCACTTTTCTTCATCTTCTTCTGGAATACAAATGAGAATAGTAAGTAGATCTAGAACTAATTCCTCAGGATTAATTGTTGAGGATTGGCAATCATCCTCAGACGACGACCTACCAGAACACTATACTCCTCTTGGGCCCATTGACGACCCTGAGAAATCACTTTGGACATCTTTAGTCAATGATGCTAAAATGATGGAAGATTATATTTGGTCTAGAGATTATTTAGATTTCTTCACGGATTTCCCCAACATTCGTTTAGATGCTCAAGAGTTTGTAGATGCAGTGGATACTCTTAAACCACGTTTGTATTCTATTGCTTCATCTCCAGATTTTGAACCAGGTACGGTACATTTGACAGTTGGAATTGTGAGATATTCACATCATGAAAGAGACAGAACTGGTTTGACTACAGGTTTCTTAGCAGATCGTTGCAAAGCCAATGACACATTAGTTCCCGTATTCATGTCTCCAACTAGAAGCTTCATTTTACCAAAAGATGGTTCTCATGATATTATTATGGTAGGTCCAGGGACCGGAATAGCCCCATTCCGTGCATTCCTTCAACAAAGGGAAATCGATGGCTCATCCGGTAATAATTGGTTATTTTTCGGTGATTGGACAGAAGAAGGAGAATACTACTATCGCGATGAAATTGAATCTTGGCTCTCTTCAGGCAATTTGGAACGAATAGACTTGGCTTGGTCTAGGCAAGGAGAGGAAAAAGTATATGTCCAACATTTAATGGAAAAGAATGGACAAGAAATTTGGTCTCGAATCGATGCTGGAGGTTATTTTTATGTTTGTGGAGATAAGAACTACATGGCTAAAGATGTTCATAAAATGCTAATTCAGATCTGCTCTGAACATGGGGATATGACTTTGGAAGAAGCGTCGCATTATGTTGAACAACGAATGATGAAAGATGAAAAGAGATACCTTCGAGATGTGTATTGACCCGATTTCATCATCAACCTGTTTGTCCTGGTAACATCATGTTCAACCGGGTGTTGATTGCGAACAGAGGTGAAATCGCCCTCCGAATAGGTCGTGCGTTGCGTTCTTTGGGAGTAGAAGTTTGCATGATTCATGGCCGAGAAGATCGGCTATCTACTCCAGTACGTTTTTCAGATGACTCTCGACCAATTTTACGTTCAAATCCCCTTGATTCATATTTGGATATTGAGGCAGTAATCGATGCTGCTAAGTCAATGGGCGTTGATGCAGTACACCCAGGGTATGGTTTTTTAGCAGAAAATGCAGATTTTGTTCGTAGATTAGAAGAAGAAGAAATTACGTTTATTGGTCCTTCTTCTGATGTTATTCGATTACTTGGAGATAAAATTGAAGCTCGAAAGGCTATGGAAGCAGCAGGACTCCCTGTAGCTAAGGGAAGTAGTGAACCGGTTTCATCCGCAGATGAAGCCGTAACACTTGCCTCAGAAATAGGTTATCCTGTGATAATCAAAGCAGCAGCGGGAGGGGGAGGAATTGGAATGCAAATTGTGCACGAATCTTCTGAATTTTCATCTGCATTGAATTTGTGCCAATCTAGGGCAAGAAGTGCATTTGGTGATGACCGAGTTTTTGTTGAGAAGTACATTGAAGGTGCACAACATATTGAATTTCAAGTTCTTGCTGATGGCAAGAATGCCATTCATTTTGGAGAAAGATTCTGTAGTATTCAGAGAAGACATCAGAAATTGTTGGAAGAAGGGCCTTGGCTTTCTGATGAAGTTCGTTCAGAAATTGGATCAAAAGTATGTGCTGGGGCTGAAGCAGTTGGATATCGTGGCTTAGCCACGTTTGAATTTCTTAGAGATTCAAATGGCGATTTCTATTTCTTAGAAGTAAATCCTAGAGTACAAGTTGAGCATACAGTGACAGAGATGATTACAGGAGAAGACATGGTTCAACTTGGGATTCGTGTCGCAGCGGGAGAATCTCTTCCTTTGGCTCAAGAGGATGTGAAATTTAACGGTCATGCGATTCAATTCAGAATAAATGCCGAAGACCCTAGAAATTTTGTTCCCTCACCTGGAAAACTCTGGGAATGTCATTTTCCTGGAGGTGTGGGAGTTAGGGTAGATACACATGCTCATGTTGGCTATGATATGCCTGGATGCTTTGATTCATTACTTGCTAAGATGATTGTATGGGGGAAGGATAGAAACGAAGCCATTGCTCGAAGTAGAGCGGCATTGACTGAGACAGTAATCATTGGAGTAGATACTGTAATTCCCTTACATCGTGCAATACTAGATGAGAGAGATTTTTTGGATCGAAGGGTGACAATTCGTTATTTAGAGAATCATCCGAGTATACTTGAAGAATAATTCGTTATCCAAGTCTTCTCATACCTGGATATTGACTATTGTCCTCCGAATTTTTTGTTGGATTCAAGTCTTCTAATTTTAACAAATTAGTGTCAATTGAAGTATCTCGTTCTGAGATTGTTGCTGTAATTGATTCCATTGCTGCAGAATATCCATCACCTCTCTTTTCTCCTCCAGAATTTCTTGATGATGCCTCTATTGCAAGTGAGGATCTTTGTGCTTGATGATCTTGATCACTTCTAAGACGTAGTAGCCCCATAGCTCTTCGAGATGCTCTCTGAGGATTGAACGACCTTAGTAAATTGATTACTGTACTCGATCTATTTCTAGTTGGGCGTTTAATTACTAATCTAGATTGATGGTCAGGTCGTCTTAACATTCTAGAAAAACTAGGATATTCTTTCAATTCATTTGGCATTTCATCTTTAGAATCTTGAGAGATTAATTCTGCTTCTATAATTTCATTCTTTTTTGCATCTGCAACTAATCCTACGGATCTGCACTCTTCTCTTACTGCTTCAGAGGTTGGGGGCGGAAGAATCGATGATGACGGGGCAAATTGATCTTGTGCTTGTCGAATAAGTTGCATACTGCTCAGCGGTCTGGTAGGAACTGGAAGATGTCTTTCTTCTTGTTGATTTAACGATGTTACTTCAGCATACGTTTTTTGTGCTAATTCTAGATCTTCTTGGATAGATGGTCGTCCATAATTAGATGTTATTGGAGTACTTTCTTTTTCTTCTATTGAACCAAATAAATCCCCAAAAATACCTCCATCAGAAATTGTACTTTGTTCATTATAATTTGGAGCATCAAAGGCATTTGAAGCATTTCTAAATTCTTCATTTGTACTAGCTAATGCTACATTCGATCTTTCTCTGTGTGCTGAACCAAAAATCCCTGATTCAGGCATCTTCTCAGTAGATCCTTGAGTCGAAAATGTAGGATTAGGTAAATCAAATAATGTTGCATCGAAAGAGAATTCATTTTTCTCAAATGTCTGAACTTCTGAACTTGGATTATCATTTTCTCTAAATCCCCCTATTCCTGTATGAGTTGCTAATGCCTTTGCAAGATCCATTTCATTATTCATCCTAGACACGAATTCATCATGTAGTGACGGTTCTAATGTTGAATTAACTCTTATCTCTGCTCTTGTTTCTGAAAGAGATAATCCATCTAGCATCATTTCTAAGAATTGATTAAGACGAATTAAATTCTCTGTACGTCCAAGTACACGATATCTATCTCCATTTTTTGTATCAATGATAAGTTGATCTTTTCTGAAAACAAGCCAAATTAAGATTATAGCGATTGAAATTGCTATTGGATAAATATTGAAACCTGGGGGAGCAAGTCTGATTCCATAAATCAGTAATAACATTGAGAAAACAGCCCACCCCCATGGAATAGCTGCTTTGGACGTTATTCTGATAGATTCTAATGCACTTAGACTCAGTCTAATTCCTCTTCCATCTGAACGATATAACTTCAATCCCTCATCTGAAATTGTAGTGCGAAATCGCCCTTCGTTTCCGACCAGCCGAAGAGAGCCGAAAGATTCGGCATCATCCTCTTCTGGTCGGACCCCTATGGGTCCGTCTTCAGAGTGCATCCAGAGCGAAGATGTTCACTTTTGACTTAAACATTTTATCATTTTCACTGAAAAATTGGTTAGTTTCTCAAATCATTCTAATTTGCCGATTATTCTTTTTTCATATTTGTGGCGTTCCCTAATATTCTCATAGGAGCAGAGTCTAATTGGCTAAGAACTACTCTTCTATCGGAATTTTTTCTGATTGTGATAGGGGAATCCCATTCAATAAATATTTGATCAATGTCAAAACTCTTTACTCGGCCTACTACAAATTGTAAATCTGTAGATGCATGAATAACCATCCCAACTTCGATATTTCTTTTTTGGAATGGTGCTCTGATAAAGGTTAGAGAACTTGAGTTATGAGTTTCAAACATTTCTTCATCACCACTTATTGATATGAGAACTCCTCTCTCAAGAGCACCTTCTTTCATATTTCTTATCGCAACTCCAACTCTATCCCCTGAATTTGCAATATCTACATCTACATCCATTACTTGGAGAGAACGAATTACTCCTGAATATCCTCCGGGAGTCACAATTACATTGTCGTGTTTTTTGATTGAACCACTCTGAACAGTTCCTATGGCTACTAAACCAACACCTTTGACATTGAAATGTTGATCGACTGGAACACATGATGTTTTTGCTGATCTTTGACTACGAACTTCATCGAGGTCGTCAAGAAAACTCCAAGCGATTTCTTTTACATGATGAGGATCAAATTGCTCATTGATTTTCCATGATTTCAATCCTGCTTGATCTAAAATTGTTTTAACCTGATCTGGATCTACCCATCCTCCTTCTTCAGGGTTAATTACGACTAATCCTCTTTCTATTCCTGCAACACTTGAAGCTACCAATACTTCCCCTAT
>PAOK01000024.1 GCA_002708015.1 Methanobacteriota archaeon | reverse complement strand
GTTCTGATACAGTTGCAATTACTAATATCTGGGGTTGGACAGGGTTAGTTGCTCTAACTGCGATATTACTTTCAGGTATAGTGAGAGGATTTGCAGGTTCCTTTGGACGATTATTTAGTCGTGGAACTATCTAATCTTGATTATTTATTTTCTTTGTCTAATCGCTTCAATAGCCAACGTTGAAATTGCTACTTGTAAGTTATAGCTGGGTATGAATCCCTCCATAGGTAGTCGAATAATCTGGTCAGCAGCATCCAGAGATTCTTGAGATACTCCCTCTCTTTCTGCTCCGATAACAATCAATATATTTCCAGTAAGATCGGATTCCCAAGGGGGAATTGTTCCTACATCTTCAGCTACTATCACTCGAATGTTGTTTTCTTTGGCTAGTTTCAGAGCATTTTCTGTTTCAGTGTAGTGAATAGGGATGAATCGTGTTGCTCTCATACTAGATCCTTTGACTGCACTTCTTTCAGAATGACTCATTTTGTTACTGATAATCATAGCATCACCTCCGCTAACTTCGGCAGTTCTAATGCAGAAACCCATGTTCGTTGCATACTGAACTCCATCCAATAACCAAATGATTCCTCCATTCTGGAATACTTCCTCTAGGGAAAGATTTGGTTTTCTTCCAACCAGGGCCAATGCTAGAGGATGTTCTGGTTCTCCTTCCTT
Organism: Methanobacteriota archaeon; assembly: GCA_002708015.1. GTDB lineage: Archaea > Thermoplasmatota > Poseidoniia > Poseidoniales > Thalassarchaeaceae > MGIIb-N2. The sequence goes on along the minus strand of PAOK01000024.1, from coordinate 36,178 downwards.
CGCAGGAAGTGCCATCCTCCAAACATCGGTTCTACTTCCTTCTTCGACTTTGATGTCTTTTTCATCACACAGATTACGAATTTCTAGTAGTCGAGGTTCCGGATTATCTCTCTCTATAAGAACAAGAGTAGCCTCTTCTGAATTAATAGCTGCAATGACTGCATCTACTCCTCGTCTTTGTAACACAAAACTACCACTTGGCTCTTGTTCAAGAGTCTGCCGAATGGTCAATCAGTGAAAGGATTCATGATGGTCAATGTATTCGTCACATCATGAAGGGACAGGCATCATGGCTGTGGTTCATGTTCGGAGCAACTCAATTGCTTCTTGGTTCAAAGGTTTCACCAGAACTGGAAATTCTTGGCATGATTCTCAATGCTAATGGTGGAGGTTTTCTCCTAATCGCTATATATTTCCTTTTCAAGCGCGATAAACTCGACAAACTCAATCCTACTTCTCGCAAGTCAGAGCGAACAACATTGATTCGAGGTGAAGATGGTCTGGTTCATGAGGTTCCAATCGCAACAAAAGACTCTAAATTCACTTTAGTGTTGAACATTATTTGGTTCGTAATGATGCTTGGCGGTTGGACTTTCCTTTAGTTGTGATTACTTTGGTCGGTGAAATCGTCGACAAAATGATGGTCGATCCTGCCAATGATTTATTCGGTGGATATTATCCCTTTTTACGTCGACTGGTAATACCTTTTGTTTTAATCATGATTTTCATTTTTGTATATGATTTATCAAATGGGAGTGCCTTAATATCATCTATTTTTACTGGTTTTTTATTAGGACCTGTTTTACTATTAGAGCGTGTAATGATAATTTATTTGTTGAAACAAAAAGAGAATGAAAACATGTCATAAATGTTTTTTTTAAGCGAAGTGGTCATATCCTTAATGGCGAGTCGTCAACTATGGATATACTCGCCTTCTTTGGTCTAGACGTTCTGTCTGGCATGGAATTACTATTCGCAGGTAGTGCACTTTTAGGAGGNCTACTCTTCCTTGCATGGTTCCTTTTAGCAATGATTGGAGGAGTTGCAGGAGATGTGGCCGGAGATATATTTGGAGCAGATGTTGGTTTTGATGCAGATCTTTCGTTTAAGGCCTTAACCTTTCAAGGAATTAGTGCATTTACGATGATGTTTGGATTGATTGGCTTGGCTATAATGAGAGCAGATTATGACGTTATGCTGGCTGTTTTAGGAGGTAGTGTAGCAGGAGGTCTTTCCATGTATTCAACTGCTAAATTGTTCCAAGGATTCAAAGCGCTAGAAAGTGAAGGTACAATGAGAATTGATGCAGCAATTGGAGCCAGAGGAACTGTATACTTACGTATTCCAAGTTCTGGAACTGGCCAAGTTCAAGTGACTTTTCAAGGATCAGAAAGAACACTTGATGCAATGTCTAATGGAGAAGTAGAGATTTCTACGGGGACATTCATTACAGTAGTAGATCGAATGGGGTCTGTGCTAGTTGTTGAACCATTAACTGGAATGAAAGCAAGGAACACTGACGAGTCTGAATAGTTTTTCTGAATTTTATGTCGGGAAAGGGTTGATTATCATCATCGTAGTCGTCTAATCATGACACGTACGCTTGCCGTTAGAACATTAGCCGCAATATTAGCACTAATCGCTATACCGTTAGCAACTGCACAAGAAGTAACATCTGATGGTGATGGCGGTGCAGCCGCAATTCTTGTATTAGCTATTTTTGCAATTGTAATTTTCTTCTTAGCAATTTTATTATTCGCAGCATCTCGATATCGCAGATGTCCTCCTGATAAGGTCCTGGTAGTTTATGGTAGAACAGGTGCTGAACGTTCATCTAAGCCGATTCACGGTGGTGGTGTATTGGTATGGCCATTGATTCAAGATTACGACTACTTGGATTTGAAGCCGATTACGATTAACATTGATTTGAAAAATGCACTTTCCCAGCAGAACATTAGAATCAACGTTCCTAGTACATTCACTATTGCAGTAAGTACTGAAGAAGCAATAATGTCTAATGCTGCAGAACGTCTTCTAGGCCTTACAATCCCAGCAATTTCTGAAATGGCTTCGGATATTATTCTAGGTCAGCTCCGTCTTACTGTAGCGATTCTAAACATTGAGCAAATCAACAAAGATCGTGATTCATTCATGGACTTGATTAGAACAAATGTTGAGCAGGAACTTCGCAAGGTTGGATTGAGTCTGCTTAACGTAAATATTGTAGATATTACTGATGAATCCGATTATATCGAGAGCATTGGTAAGAAAGCTGCAGCAACTGCAGTCGAGAAGGCTCGTGCTGATGTTGCAGAGCAAGAGAAGTTCGGTGCAATCGGTAAGGCAGAAGCAGACCGTGAGAAGGATATCCAAGTTGCTAGTAACCGTGAGAATGCTGCCATGGGTGTTAAGACTGCAGAGCAACAAAGACGTGTAGACGTTGCTGAGAAAGAAGCACTTGCAATTGGTGGAGAAAATCTTGCTAAAGCAGACATCGCTCGTTCAGATGCAGATCTTGCAGAACAAGAAGCAGAAGCAAACCGACGTGCCATGGTTGCTAGAAATCTCGCAGAAGCAGAAATTCAGAAGGCTAAATTCATAGAAGAAGAAGAGAGACTNAGGGCTGAAGAAATTGTTCGNGAACAAATCACAAAACAACAGATTGAGATTGCTGCAGAAGCAGAAGCAGAACGTCAACGCCGAATCGCTCAGGGTGAAGCAGATGCAATACTTGCTCGATATAAAGCAGAAGCGGAAGGTGTTCAGGCTGTTCTAGATGCTAAGGCTGCAGGGTATGAGAGACTCATTGCTGCTGCCGGNGGACGTGCAGGTGACGCATCCACTCTATTGATGGTTGAGAAGATTGAATCTATGGTCGCAGCTCAGGTTGAAGCTATTAGAAATATGAAGATTGACAAGGTCACAGTTTGGGATGGTGGCGGAAATGGTGACGGGAGTGCTACATCCAATTTCGTTAGTAGTTTAGTCAAATCATTGCCACCGATTCATGATGTNGCCAAGATGGCAGGCGTCGATCTACCCGCATATTTGGGAACTGTAGACACTGAAGATACAGAATGAGTAATCTCTCTTGATTCTGTTAACTAGTCTGGGACAGTCATACTCATGAATCTCCTTACTATCCGTAGGGTATGATGGATGACGTTGTGATTGTTGGAGGCGCTCGAACNCCTTTCTGTGAATGGCAAGGTGGTAAGCGAGGAGATGGGCAACCCGGAGGCCTTCTGAAGGATGTTTCAGCCGAAGATNTGGGAGCAATTGCAATCAAGGGAGCCTTGGAGAAAACTTCAACTTCACCAGATTCAGTTGACCATGTTGTAATGGGATATGCATTGCAAACATCTGGTCAAGCAATTTTTGGAAGTCGCCATGCAGGTCTAAAGGCAGGGATTCCTCAAGAGGTCCCAATGCTCACTCTATCCAGAATTTGTGGGAGTGGTGCACAATCAGTAATTACTGGGGCACAGATGATAATGCTTGGAGAAGCTCAAACTGTTGTTGCAGGTGGCATGGAGAACCTATCTCAGGCACCTCATGTATTGAGAGGAATGCGTGACACATTCAGATTGGGAAGACCCCCTAAAGAAGGTCATGAGTTATCCAAAGATATGGAGGATTATCTTTTCACTAATTTATTGGATATGCAGTGTGGCTCATTCATGGCACAAACTTCGGATGAGTTATGTTCTCGAAAGGGAGTAAAAAGAGAAGATGCAGATGCATTTGCAGTAATTAGCCATACTCGAACAGCATCCAGTATCGATTCGGGTTTATTCGATGAAGAAATAGTTTCAGTAGAAACTCCAGATGGTATTGTAGGACCTAAAGACGAAGATCATGTAGTTAGAGGTACAAATGAAGAATCACTTTCAGGATTGAGGGCTGCTTTTGGACCTGATTCATTAGTTACTGCTGGAAACGCATCTGGTGTAGTTGATGGTGCTGCCGCATTGGTCATAAAATCTGCAACTCAAGCAGAAAACGATGGGGATTCTCCCTTAGCCAAGATTATTTCTTGGGGTATTGTAGGAATTGAACCTGCTATTATGGCATATGGCCCAGTTCCATCAAGTCTCAAGGCCTTGAAAAAAGCCAACCTATCAGTTGATGATATTGATCGATGGGAAATCAATGAAGCGTTTTCAGGTCAAGCAGTTGCTTGTATCCAAGAACTTGGTTTAGACATCGAGAAAGTCAATGTAAATGGAGGAGCAGTCGGACTTGGTCACCCATTAGCTGCAACTGGCACTCGTCTGATACTTACCTTGGCTCTAGAACTAAAGAGATCTGGCGGTAAATATGGAGTAGCTACGGCTTGTATCGGCGGCGGTCAAGGAATTGCTTTGGTAATTGAGTCCCTGTAGGTGGTCTTTTCTTGGAATTTCTGTTGGTATTACTTCTGGTATTTATAACAGGATTCTTGTTTGCACCTCTAGGATTAGGCGGAGGTATGCTTTTTGTTCCGATTCTGCATTATATCGCAGGATGGCCAGTGAATACATCTACTCTAGTTGTTTCATTACTTCTCACCTGTTGTGTTTCCTATGGCTCTGGATTTATTCATCATCGAAAAGGATTATTGCAAATTAATCATGTTCGTAAAGGTGCTCCTTCTGCTTTACTAGGTGCAATAATTGGATCTTTCATTGTATATTTTTTGAAAGATGGATTAGATCCTGTTTTCAAAACACTAGCTATGGTGATTGTATTCTGGGCGATAATAAAAACCTGGAAAAAAATTGATTTTTCNTCNCAAAAATCTGAAATCAGAGAAATCATTGACAGCAGTAATTCTCTTTCGGAAATTAAAGACTTAGAGTTTAGAGTAGGTACCGGATTTGGAGGAATGGCTAGTTCTGTCCTCGCTATTGGTGCTGGAGCGATATATGTCCCTGTTTTGAACCAATTTGGTGGTTTAGAATCACGNCAAGCGATTGGAACTAGTTATGGTTTAATGATGATGGTTGTACCAGTAGGTGTAACAGTTCATGTATTACTATATTCGGGAGATTGGCCTTCGTTCTGGAATATTTTTTTGCTCCCCTTTGCTGTACTCTCTGGTGCTATTTTAGGCGCAAAAGTAGGGTTGCTACTCCCTGAACAAATTATTCTCAGAGGTTTTATTTCCATTCTTGGTATAATTTTCATCAGATATTTTTTTGATATTCTTACTCAAATATTTTGATTATTAGAAGAGAGATCCTAGAATCAATGGTCCTGCTATCCATGCTCCAATTGAAGATCCAAGATTTCCCATCACAGTAACCATTAGCACCTTACCAGTTCTGTTAGTAAAAAGAAGACGTAATTTATCCATCATAAGGAATTCTTGAAGATCCTTTGTTCTCGGTGCACTAAATTTTAGTTGTGCTGCGCCAGCAAACCATCCTGCTGCTAATGTTGGATTCAATGATGTAATTGGAGATGCAATTGCAGCACTCAAAATTGATAGTGGATGTCCTCCGACTATGAGCACAAAAAATGCAGCAAAAGCAGCATTGATAGATAACCAAGTAAGAGTACTCTCCTTCAGAGCTTCTATGTCTCCTTGGCTTGCTAGATATGCCAAGACTCCTATCATTACAACAGGTAAGGAAAAAGGAAGTAATTTCTTTACCACACCTTTCTTAGGAATTGCTAACAATTGTTCTACTCTTTCATCTGTGGGTGGTTCATTCAGTAATTTTTCTTCTACGCCTTTCAAATGCCCTGCTCCCATAACTGCCAGAACCTTACCCTTTGTGGCCTCATTTCTGATTCTTGATGCCAGATATTCGTCTCTTTCATCGATTAGGACCTCTCCTGCTGCAGGTACCATTTTCCTTAGTTCATCCATCATTTCACTAATCAAATCAGAATCCTCTGCAATTGCATCAACATCGATTTCTTCATCTTCTTCTGGGGCTAAAAGTGCGTTTAATACCTTGATTTTTTGGAAGAACCCCATCTTTGACCAAACTCTTCGAAGAGTGATCTTGACATCTCTGTCAATGAGCGCTAAAGAAAGATTATTCTCTTCTGCTTCTTCTACGGCAGTTAACAAGTCTACTCCAGGTTTTTCTCCAGTTTCCAAACCCATTTTTCTTTGTTGAGTCGCCAATAAAGATTGGAATAGCAATAGAGGTGCTTTTCCTGCTTTAATTGCTGAGCCTAATGTTTCTTCATCGAAGGCTTGAGGATTTTGTAAAGCCTGAAGTCGATCAATATCTAATTCTACAGCAACTATATCAGGTTCAAAATCCGCTATTTGTTCCTTTACCAAATCTGCAGATGAACGACTGATGTGTGCAGTTCCAACTAAACGAATATTGTCGTCTATATTGACAACAGCCGATGATTCGCTTTCCATTAATTCAACTCCAATTTAGATATTGTTTGCCCGATATCAGCGTGTTCTGCTACATCGTGGACCCTTAGAATATCTATGCCCTTCGATTGAGCATATGCTGCAACTCCTAAGGTTCCTGCAAGTCGATCATTCGTATCTTCACGGCCTAATAAATCTCTAAACATCGATTTTCTACTTACTCCCCATAAAATAGAGAATCCTTCGTCACCTCTCAAAGATTCTGAGTTTCTTAGTAAAGAGATGTTATGCTCTAATGTTTTTCCAAAACCAATTCCAGGATCTAAACAAATTCGATTAACAGAGTGTCCTTGTCCTACCAGTTCTCTTGCTTTTGTCAAAAGATTTGAACTAACCTCTTGAACTACATCGGTATACTGGGGTGATTTTTGCATACTACTTGGCTCTCCTTGCATATGCATAATGCACACATGTGCTTCTGTAGATAGGACTAATTCCCTCATTTCTGGATCTCTTAATCCAGATACATCATTAATCATATTAGCACCAGCAATAATCGCTTCTTTAGCAACTTGATGTCTTCTAGTATCAATTGAAATTGCTTGATCAGGAAATCTTTTACGAATTTCTAGGATTAAGGGAGCGGTTCTTCTTATCTCTTCATCTACACTAACTTCTGTAGCTCCTGGGCGAGTAGATTCTCCTCCGATATCAATCCAATCAGCTCCTTCATTGATCATTTTTTCTACAATTTCCATAGAGTGTTCGAGTTGTTCAGATCTTGACCCTTCATAGAAAGAATCAGGGGTGCAGTTAATCACTCCCATGATTCGTGGTCTTCCATCATCGTGGCGACTCAAGAGGTTTGACGAGTCGTGCATCCTGAGCGGCTAGGTGAGGTATGCTTTATGAGGTGCTGCGCTTGAGTGGGTAGGCATGGGCCCCGAAGATTCCCTTGCTTCCGAATCTTCTGATGATGTTCCATCTAGGCTATCTCTGAGCAATGATGCTATGATTCCTGATAGAGAACAAATAGAACTTGCAGATGCAGTTCTTGCCAGATTAAATCCAACTGATGCTCATGAACTTCGACAAATGACAACTCGATTTGGATTAGTTTCTGGTATGTTAATGATGATAGTTGTTTTATTTTGGTGGCTTGCAATTCATGTTGCAGGCAATGAATGGGGAGGAAACCATGGGCCTAGTTCAATATTCTTTGATCTTTCATTTGCAGAGGTTTCATGGGTCGTCCCCATCCTCGTCTTTTTTGCAACATTGTTGGTATCTCTATCTCGTGAAAGAGGAGGTGCTCTTACTGCCACCTTGGGTGGAGGTTTCTTCGTTTTAGTCGTGTATCTTGCTATTGAACCAGTAGGTCATGCAATGTTTTCTTCAGACGCTAGTACGGACCTGATGACATCTATTCTTCAAACTCTTAGGCTAACTGCATTGGGAATTTTAGTTCATTTCAGTGCTCGTTATTTCTTAGATGCAATGCTTGTTGCTTGGGTTAGAGGGGTAATCTCCAACTTTGATGTGGCATTGGCGCCAATGAAAGACGAATGAGATTAGGAATCACTCATATCCTCCCCCCCTCGCTCGATTAACATGAGTAGTGATCCTCCCGTTCATGTCCTTCGACTCGGGCATCGACGCGAAAGAGATAAACGAATCACTTCACATCTAGGTCTTACAGCACGTGCTTTTGGTGCAGATAAATTCGTCCTAAGCGGTGAAGAAGATCCAAATGTGCTCGAAACCTTAGAATCAGTTTCTGAAAGGTTCGGAGGAAATTTCGAAGCACACTATGAGAAGAAGCCGATGGGTTGGTTACGTAATTTTGTTCAAAATGATGCTGGAGATGGTTCTCCTGGGATTGCAATCCATCTGACAATGTACGGTTTACCGTGGAATGAAACCATTCCAGAAATTCCTACTGATCGGCCTATTGCGATAGTTGTAGGAGGTGCTAAAGTACCAGGAGAAGTATTTGGAATATGTCAATACAATATTTCCATNGGTAACCAACCACATTCAGAAGTTGCAGCCTTAGCAGTATTCCTTCAAACTTGGAAACCGAATGGAACTCATGCGTCGAATTTTAGTGGTGGACTAACAGTTGTTCCCATGGAATCAGGTAAGCAAATTTTGTCTTCTGAAGAAATTACAGAATAATTGTTGATTTTTATTCTTGAATGTAATTTTACCCCCTTCTCACCGCCAATGATTAAGGAGCGTTCTTAGCGAACCAAGACGATGTCGGAGAACCCAAAGGGTACAGGTTTCACCCCCGGCGCAGGTATTCNAGGTGTTTCTAATCCATTTTCTGCAGAAGATGCAGCCGATCGCTTGGTCGACGGGCGAGAAATAGAATTCGACGAAGCATACGGTAAAGGAGTTCTACTTTTAGCAGATGGTGGCCGATATGAGGGGACACTATTCGGAGCCTCAGTTGTAGCTGAAGGAGAATTAGTATTTACAACAGGAATGACCGGTTTTCAAGAGTCCTTAACAGATCCATCGTTCGCGGGGCAAGTTCTAACATTTACTTGGCCATTATTGGGTAATTACGGTGTAATTCCTGGAATTTCAGAATCAAGTAAGGTTTGGCCTCGTGGTGTTGTCTGTAAGCAAGCAATTGATATTCCAGACCATAGAGATGCAGTTGGCTCTCTTCATGATTTACTTCATTCTCATGGTGTCCCTGGAATTCAGGGTGTAGATACGAGATCTATTACTAGAAGAGTAAGAGAATATGGGACTCTTCTGTGTGTCTTTGGACCAATAGATCAGGAAGATGCTCTTTCTGCAAGATTAGCCAAAGCTACTAGCCCCGATCTCGAAGATTTAGTCGACCTTGTATCAAGGGATGATGATGTTATTTTGAATCCGGGAGCAACAGATGCTAATGGTGAATCTCTTCCTAGGTTGATTGCAATTGATTGCGGCGTCAAATTCAATATTCTGAGAGAATTATGTCGGCGTTTCGAGGTAATCTGGGTCCCTGCAAACTCTGAGTTTGATACGTTGGTATCAAAGTGGGAACCAGATGCATTTTTCTGTTCTAATGGGCCGGGTGATCCTGCTCATTCAGGAGCAGCAACATCTGCACGAAGAGTACTTGCAAGAGCAGTATCTTCTGGTTTTCCTACCATGGGTATTTGTCTAGGCCATCAGTTACTTGGTCTTGCTTCAGGGTTACGTACTTACAAATTACTCTATGGACACAGAGGAGCGAATCAGCCAGTTGTTGATTTGATGGATAATACAGTCAGCATCACTTCTCAAAATCATGGTTTTGCAATTGCAGACCCAAAGAAAGGAATGTTAGCGGCACATCCTTCTGGTGCATCTTCTGATGTTGAACCTAATGCGATTGATTCAGATGTAACAGTTCGATATGTAAATGCAAACGATAGAACTGTTGAAGGATTAGATGTAGTGGGACGTCCTGCATTTTCGATTCAATATCATCCTGAAGCATGCCCTGGGCCTCATGATGCAAATCCATTGTTTGATCGTTTTTCAGCTATCGTTGCAGAGCATTTGGGTACCTCAGTTCCTCTTCCATTAGAACCAGTTGCTACCCCGAGTCTTATAGGAGGTGAGAATTGATGCCTAAGAGAACAGATATTCATCGGATTCTACTACTGGGTAGCGGACCTATTCGAATCGGACAGGCAGCCGAGTTCGATTTTTCAGGCTCTCAAGCTTGCCGTGCTCTTCGTGCAGAAGGCTATGAAGTAATTTTAGTCAATAGTAACCCTGCAACTATACAGAATGATCCTTCTATGGCTGATAGAATTTACATTGAACCTCTTCTTCCGGATGTAGTGAAACGTATCTTAGAAATTGAGAGGCCTGATGCTCTTCTTGCAGGAATGGGTGGACAGACAGCATTGAATATTGCTAGTTCTTTGGCTCATGATGGTACTTTAGATGCATTAAATGTAGAACTAATTGGTTGCGATCTTCAGGCAATCGATGATGCAGAAGATAGAGATCGTTTCAAGAAAGTATGTGAAGAAATTGATCTACCTGTTCCTAAAGCAATTGCTTGCGATTCTATTGATGAAGTATTAGAGGCAGCATCAGAGTTAGGTGGTTTTCCTTTATTGATTAGACCTGCATTCACGTTAGGTGGTTTAGGTGGTGGAACTGCTTGGAATAAAGGACAACTCGTTGAAATTGCTAGTCAAGGAATTCTGCATAGTAGGATAGACCAAGTTTTGATAGAAGAGAGTATCTTAGGTTGGCAGGAGCATGAGTACGAAGTAATGCGGGACGCATCTGATAACTGCATCATCGTTTGTACTATGGAAAATATAGACCCGATGGGAGTTCATACTGGAGAATCTACTGTTGTAGCACCACAGCAGACATTGTCTGACAGAGATCATCAGATGTTACGTGACGCTGCTCTTAGACTAATTCGTCGTTTAGATATCAAGGGAGGATGCAATGTACAATTTGCATTTAATCAGAAAACAGGGGAATACAGGACTATTGAAGTAAATCCACGAGTTAGTAGATCTTCTGCACTTGCATCTAAGGCTACAGGCTATCCAATTGCCAGAATGGCAGCATTAATTGCTGTTGGATATACACTAGATGAACTACCTAATCCAATCACTGGAAAAGGAACAACAGCAGCATTTGAACCTACTTTGGATTATTGTGTAGTAAAGATTCCGAGATGGCCATTCGATAAGTTTCGTACGGCTAATCGAACACTTGGTACATCTATGAAGAGTACGGGTGAAGTAATGGCTATTGGTCGGACATTTGAGGAAGCGTTTCTGAAAGCGGTTGCTTCTTTGGAGGTAGGAAGTCCTCATCCTCGCCCACTTACATTGGCTGATGAATCAGAGGGAGAAGGACAGATTGAGAGAGCCGCAGAACCTCTTTCCGATTCTAAATTAGAAGAGTGGCTTAGAATCCCAACAGATAGAAGGATGTTAGCATTAATCGAAGCATTCAGAAGAAATTGGGATATTGAACGGGTTCACGAAGTTACAGGAGGAATTACTCGTTGGTTCCTTCATCGTTTCCAATCTTTGGCTTCTAATGAGATGGAAATTATGTCTCACGGCGGTTCTCCTTCAGATGTTTCGGAAGAGGACCTACGAAGATGGAAAGGTGCAGGAATGAGTGATGCACATATTTCTGATGCCTTGGCAGGTTTCCCTCCTTTAGGTGTAAAAAGTTTAGATCATGCTCATGGTCCGTTAGCAATTATGGAACGACGTCATTCATTGGGAATCCATCCGGTTTATCGGATGGTAGATTCTTGTGCTGCAGAATTTGCAGCTATTACTCCTTATTATTATTCAACTTACGAAGGGGGTTCTGTACCTTCAGGAATTGATTCTGTCCCTCAAGAAAGAAGACATAATGAGGATGGGGGAGTAGCAAATCGACATGTGGTAATCGGTTCTGGACCTATTAGGATTGGGCAGGGTATTGAGTTTGATTATGGCTGTGTTCATGCTGTTCAGGCAATTCGAGATGAAGGTCATGAGGCAATATTGATCAATAATAATCCTGAGACAGTTTCTACCGATTTTGATACCAGTGACCGTCTTTACTTCGATCCTCTTAATTTAGAAAGTGTAATTGAAGTTCTTCTAAGAGAAAATGCAGACGGTCTTCTATTACAATTCGGAGGTCAAACTGCCATAAATCTTGCATTACCTATGCAGGAAAGAGTTAGCCATCTCCGTTCAATGGGAATTGAAACAGAATTAATTGGTACAAGTCCTGATGCAGTAGACGAAGCAAGTGATCGTGAACGTTTCGAATCTTTTGCTAAGAAACAAGGCCTCAGAATGCCTACTGGTCTAACTGGAGCAACTCCTGCGGATGTTAGATCTGCTGTTGCAGAAATTGGGTTCCCTGTTCTCATTCGACCATCTTATGTCTTAGGAGGTAGAGGGATGGAGATACTAACTGATGATAATCAACTAGATGCTTACATGTCTGAAGCTTATATCGCTCCTGATAAGCCGTTACTGGTAGATGAATATCTAGGAGGTGCTATGGAACTAGATGTAGACTCAGTTTGTGATGGCGAGGACGTTCTTATTGGTGCCATAATGGAACATCTCGAAGAAGCGGGTATACATTCTGGTGATTCGACTTGTTTCATTCCTCCTCAGAATGTTTCTCAAGAAATCATTCAACAGGTAGAGGATTGGACCGAACGTATAGGAGTAGGATTAGGAATTAGAGGATGTTTCAATATCCAGTATGCGATTAAAGATGATATTCTATATGTTCTTGAGGTGAACCCTCGAGGAAGTCGTACATTCCCATTTGTAGCCAAATCAACTGGTATTCCATTAGCTCGCATCGCAGCAAAATTAGCCCTTGGTGCAAAACTTTCTGAGATAGAATATCCTAGTTTAGAGACAAACCTTGTCTGTGTCAAAGCCCCTGTATTTCCCTTCTTGAAATTACGCGGTCTAGACCCTGCTCCCGGTCCTGAAATGAAATCAACTGGAGAAGTCATGGGTTCTCATGAAGATCCTGCTGCTGCTTATCTTAAGGCAAGGTTAGCCACTGAATTACCTGTCCCTACCTCTGGTGGAGTGTATATTACAGTCCGAGATTCTGATAAAAATGAAGTCATTCAACATGCTTCTAGACTACAAGACTTAGGGTTCCAACTTCATGCTACACCAGGTACTGCTCAGGTTCTCAGAGATGAAGGTGGTTTGGAAGTTGAGACTGCTTACAGAATTGCTGAAGGAAGAAGCCCGGATGCTCTTGACTTGATGCGTCAAGGAGATATTCAACTAATTTTGAATACACCTTCAAAATCAGGAGGTGCAGTTCTTGATGGGAATATGATGCGTAGGTTGGCGGTTGAATTGAATATCCCATTTGTCACTACTCTAAATGGGGCTCGAATGGAAGTAGAAGCAATTGCTGTAGCTCGAGAAGGTCTTCCTGAGCCAAGACGCCTAATAGGGACGTGAATTTACTCTTCTTCATTTTCAAGATTAGAATTGTACCATGATTCGATGTAATCGGTTCTATCTTGATCTAACTCTAATGTCTTAGCTTGTAGCTTGAGAAACTTACGTTCTTCCTCGGTGATAATCCTATCTTCCATAGCTATTTCATAAGCTTCGATGTAAGATAATTCTGCTTTAGTGAATGCCTCAGGCATTAAGACTGATGAAAAATTCTGAATCGCACCAAAGATTGGTTTACGAAGAACTACCAATGGTATTCCAACAACAAACCCCGCCATCAATCCACCACCTGGAATGAAACCCTCAATGATTTCGGAAGTCATAACCAAAATTATTCCTCCTAAAGTAGCAAAAATAGCAGCGCTAAAAGTCCTTCTAAGTTGTTCGTCAATTCCTAGAATTTCATTCTTCAGGATTGCATAAGTGAACATGAACCCCTCAAGCATACCTGTCAGTAGAATACTAAACAAGAAACCGTAGAATAGTAGTAGATAGGTGAATACAACAGTTTCTCCTTCTGTAGTTATTATTGTTGTCACATCAGCGAGATTGAAATCACCGAATCGAATAACCATAAAGACGATACAAAACACCATAGTTCCCTTGATGATTGCTTTACCTGCAAAACCTAGGAACAACGAACGTGCTTCAATAGCATCATTCTCGCGCGTTGGATCCTCTCTCAATCGTTTCCATCCCGCTCTCATGAATAGCATCGCTATAGTCGCGGAAAAGACAGGTGTAATCAATAGTAACTTTCCGATATCTGAAGTCCCTGGAATAAAAAATGAGTTTGGGACATATTTGGTATCATCAATATCGCCACACGAGCCAGGAATAGGTGGCGAATTTGCGTATGATATTACAGTCGCAGGTCCACCTTCTGAACCTACTTCACATTCCACATAATATGCTCCTCCTACTGTACCTACGATACCATTGGTAGATACGAGAGCAGTGATAATGATACCAGCAATCATGGGAAGAAACCACCAAAGATTGTTCTTTATTCGAGGAAGGGACATAAATTCTAATTTTTTAGGTGGGTAAAAAGAAACAGTAGACATATACATCATGATACACATAATTGAACAAAAATACCATCCAACCCTATAGTAAGAAATCCATCCAAGAAATTCTTCTGAGCCTTGAAATGGATATGCATTGTACCAGTTTGCAATTACTCTGTAAGCTTCCGCCAATAAAAGCACGAACATGAAACGATTTTCAGGATTCTTCGGTCTTGCTCTGATTATAAGAAACGCGAGAAATATCAAAACAACACACGTGATGATAGATAGAAATCCATAGATGTAATTTACACCGAGAACATTGCCGGAAGAAAAGTCGATATTTCCAATTTGTCTGATGTAGTAAGGAACTATCTCGCCTACGTGAGTCATGTTGATGGGAGAGTACTATGTTGAATAGTTATTCCGCGAACTAACGACTATTATTGCGTCGAGAATATATGAGAGAAAGTGAATTTACTCTTCTTCATTTTCAAGGTTAGAATTATACCATGATTCAATATAATCAATTCTATCTTCATCTAACTCCAATGTCTTAGCTTGCAGCTTGAGGAACTTACGTTCTTCCTCAGTGATAATCCTGTCTTCCATAGCTATCTCATAAGCCTCAATGTAGGATAATTCTGCTTTAGTGAATGCTTCAGGCATCAGGATTGTTGAGAAATTATTTATTGCTGTGAAAATTGGTTTTCTTAAAACAATTAGTGGAACACCTACAATTACTCCTCCAATCAATCCCCCACCTCCAAGAAGATCTTCCATCATTTCCGAAGCTAAAAGTAGAGAAAACCCTCCCAAGGTGGCAAATATTGCAGTACTGAAAGTTTTTCGCAATGTTTCATCAATTCCCAAAATTTCATTCTTCAATATACCATATGTAAACATGAAACCTTCCAACATACCTGTGAAAAGAATACTAAATAGAAATCCATAAAGAATAAAAAGATAAAGAGTGAGAGCTTGTTCACCATATTCTTCAGATACAGTTGCAACATCGGCTAGATTCCAATCTCCGAAAATAATTACCATAGAAATTATTCCAAACACCATTGCTCCTTTGATAATGGCTTTTCCTGCAAATCCAATGAAAAGAGATCTTGCCTCAATTGATTGATTCTCTGTATCTGGACTTTGGGCCAATGATTTCCATGATATACGCATGAAAACCATCGCTATAATGGCTGAAAATACTGGTAATATCAATAGAAGTTGTCCAACTGTAGAATTTCCTGGAACCATGTATACATAAGGAGCGTTCTCTCCACAAACACCTACTAAGTATGGAGCACCTTTCGAACTAATAATTTCTGCAGGTTGTAGTGCTGATCCGTCTGCACAGTATACGTGGTATGCACCTCCAATGATATCCACTGCTCCGCCCGGAGATAGAAAAATCAATGATGTAATAATTAGAATAGCTATTGAAGGAATGGCCCACCAAAGATTATTTTTTATTTTTGGATTTGTCATGAATTCTAATCTTCTTATTGGATAGAAAGAGACCGTTGAAATGTACATCATAATACATGTCAATCCGCAAATGTACCAACCAACACGAAAACTCTGCATAATTTCTAGAAGTTCAGGACTTCCATGGAAAGGGAAGATATTGTACCATGTAACCATTACTCGGTATGCTTCAGCTACTAGAAGTACAAACATGAACCGATTGTCTGGACTTTTCGGTCTTGCCCGAATGGTCAACGAAGCAAGAGCTAACAGAACTAGACAAGTCACTAGAGAAAGTATTGCATGAATTAGACTAAGTCCAACAGTTTGCCCTGTTTCAAAGTCTATATTCCCAATATGTCTAAGGTAGTAAGGAATTATGTCGCCGACATGAGTCATGGTGTCGGGAGGGCACTATGTCGAATAGTTTTTCCGTGAACTAACATCCATCATATGCTTCGATAATATACTGAGTAAGTGGACTTGTCCAAGCAAGTTCTGATAGTCCCTCTACTCCTTGATCTCCGTAAATCCTAACAACGTCTTGAACTCTGACATTTCCATCTGAAGATCTAGCAAGAATTGTTCGTGGTTTGAGTTCTTTTCCAGTACCATGTGGGTCATAGATTGTGTGAAGAGCATTGTCTAGGAACCATTGAGGTTTATCTGCTTCTTCTCCTTCAAAGGAAATTTTCTTTCGCCCTCCCCCAAACATCATTTGTGCTGCAGATTTCTTCTCTTGCTTAGGTTCAGGTTTTTCTTCCTTAACTTCTTCTTTAGGTTCAGGTTTTTCTTCCTTAACTTCTTCTTTAGGTTCAGGTTTTTCTTCCGTCTTTTTTACTGCGGGTTTAGGGGTGGGGGTTGACTTAGGGCGAAACGTAGTGCCCATTGGGCGACCTACGGTCCCTGCTCTACTGGAAATCGTTCTAGATGCTACTAATTCAGCACGAATCTCTTCTTCGATCTGATCTCTTAGAGCAGCCTCCAGTTCGGCAGAAATTTCTGCTCTTATTTCATTATCGAATTCTGCAGCCATCGCTTCTTTTACTGATTCAGGATCTGCAGCATCTAATGCNGCTTGTAATTCTTGCACTTGTGATTCAAGGGCATCTATTGATGCAAGATAGTGGCCAGCAGTCTGGATTATTGCAGTTTCCATACCTGCTTGAGTTTGAAGTTGAACAACTTCTCCTGAGTGATCTCTCCATTTTCTCCATTGAAGCATAGTATGTGAATGGATATCAGAACCACATTTTGGACAAAATGATTTCTTAGGAGGCTTTAGTACTGGAATTGCCTTCAAATCTTCACTGCTCAATGCTTCAATTCCTCCAGCTGCAATATCATGAATATGGTGGCTGGCTTCCATTCCTAATTCCATGGCTTGCAGAAATGCTGCACTATTTAGATCGACTTTTCCTCCACTAACTAGTGACCAAGCAGTGGTTTCATGGGATATAGCTGCTGCCGCAGCAGCAGCAGCAGGGTTACGAGTAATACCTCCACTAAGTGCAGAATTCACAGCACTCGATACTGCCTCATTCGGACTTGTTTCTCGAGGGGCTTGTGCTGATTCTGCTGCTAATGCTATTGCTGCATCTTCTTCACTAGCAGCTGCAAGTCCTAGTTCAATCGGGTTTGCACCGTCTTCAATTTTGGCAATAAGATCAAATTTTTCAGCCATTGCTAAATCATTTCTAGATCTAATGAGTTCCTTTAGTTGTCTAACATCATGCCCGGTAGAAGTAATTGGACCGATGACTAGTAGGTCATGCCCACACTGTAAACAGAACTTAGCAGTGGCTTCGACCGGTGCCTCACATGTGGGGCAGTGTACGGGCATGAAGCGAGTATACACCCTCTACATATGAAGGATGCCGATAGGTGTGGGTTCAACAGGCTAATCAAGAGATTTAATTGCTCTATTCAGAGCATCAATTGCAGTTTCTCTAGGAATTTCTGCTAATACTGCTGCTAATCGAGGACCGTGAGGGCGGCCGAGATGAATTTGGTACAAAATTACAAACGCACTTCTGATTTGCATTCCATGTTCTCTCGCTAGATTACAGATCTTATCATTAATGTCTGAATTTACCCACTCACAGTTTTGATATGCATCCCTAAGTTGAGATAGATATTCCAAATCGCCTGTATTGAATGACTCTTTTGCCTCTTGTGTGAGTTCACTTTGGATTTCAATCTTATATTCTTCAGGAAAGTGTTCTGATGATATCCAATTTCTCATTCTTCGTAATTTATCTTTCAATGATTTACTTGGTTGACTCTGCAATAGTCCTGAATTTTTTAGAGATTCCCATACATCCTCATCTTGGGATCTTATCTGTGCTAACATTGAAAGATGACGAAACGAGATATTAGATTCAAGTTGTTCGAATTTTTCGATTTTGGAGTTTATTTGACTAAGCGAGATCTTTGCTCTATCTACATTCCAAGCGGTTTTTACTCTATCAGTAGCATTTTCATCAGGGGGTTGATCTTCTTTCCAAGTTGCTAGTAATCGTTCGTATTGATCTGCCATCTCCAACAAACCTCCTCCAGTATCAAACTCAATATGTCGATTAGGCTTGTTTCTTGCAATTAGATATCGTAATATTTCCGGAGGAACAATTTCCAGTGCTTCTAGGGGTCCTACTGTAATATTTGCACTACTTGACATTGGACCCATCCCTCTGAGTTGTATCCATTCATATGGTACAGGATGAGGGGCTTTTGATCCTAGAATTTCAACTAATTGTCTACCTGTAGAATAACTTCCTCCCGATGCGGCATGATCTTTTCCAAAAGGTTCGCAAGATACTCCGTGGAAATTCCATTTCGCAGGCCAATCTAGTCTCCAGGGTAATTTTCCTTGGTCGGTTCCAATATTCGATTTACCATTTNTACCATCGGAATCAATCCAGGTTACGAATGGNTCTTCCCATCCAGTTATTGTAATTCCATCGAAGCTTCCATCATGGCCAATAGGAGAATANGGCCACCATTCNTCNCCTAATGGTCTACCNGATACTTCTGTCAANATTCTAGCCACNTCTTCNCGGTTTTCTAGAAAGAGACGAGTGGCTTGTTCGAATTTTCCATTATTATATTCTTCATGGTTCCATGAAATCCTAAGTTTTACTCCTAATTCGGAAAGAGCATGTAAAAATGGTTCAAGGAAATGTTCAGCATAACTTGTATCTGAACCAATAATTGGCTTACCCTCCTTATCAGGAGGAGGGATANGATAAAGTGGATGTCCAATGAATTGTTCATATTCCTCAGACAGGAAAGAGTATACCTTTCTCAAAGGGTCCATTGAGTCTACGATAAAGAGTANTTCTGCATTCAGTCCAGAATTATTGCATGCTCTAACTATCATGTCACATGTTAAAATTTCACGAATATGTCCAATATGAAATTCACCTGAAGGAGTGATGCCCGCTGCAATGAGATGAGTATCACCTCTGTGGGAGAGGTTAGCAGCAGTTCGTTCAGCCCAGTGCATCTAGGTACCTCAGACTTTTACTGCTCTAATAATGCCTCTAAGTGGCACTCCATCGATTTCATTTCTTTCTGTCTTGTTAACTAAAACCATACATAGGGAAACATTGGCACCNTGTGAACGAAGAGATTGTATTGTCTTACTCATGGTTGAACCTGT
Source organism: Methanobacteriota archaeon (assembly GCA_002708015.1). Lineage (GTDB taxonomy): Archaea > Thermoplasmatota > Poseidoniia > Poseidoniales > Thalassarchaeaceae > MGIIb-N2. The sequence goes on along the minus strand of PAOK01000024.1, from coordinate 16,726 downwards.
AGACAAAACATCATCTATTATNGCAACATTTCTTCCAGCAACATTTCCATATTTATTGGAAAGATGTCCAGACCCCTCTCCATCTACTGATCTGAAAATTGCAAAATCAGCATCAATATGTCCAGCTAATGATTGAGCAAAGGCAATACCATTGATACTGATTCCTACTATTGTATCAATATCTCCTCCCTCTTCATCAGTAACATCTGCAAGTATTAGCCCTATTGCTTCTATTCTGGTTGCTCTAGCACCAATAGTTCTCCAACCAATTCGGATATCATCGGGAGGTTTCTCAACTATTCCTTCGCCAATCAACCATTTTACAGTTGTTTGAGAGATTGATAATTCATCAGCAATCTGTTGAGTATTGAGTCCGTTTCCCCGCAAATCGTTTGCTTTTGTTCTGAGTTCATCTATGCTCAGCGCCATATTGACCAGCATGTGGTTTAATCCACTTGATTTCAAACCACCGACTGAATTGTCCATTTAATTAGTATCTGCCAGTACTTCCGAATCCGCCACTGCCCCTTTCGGTATTTCCTAACTCATCAGATTCTACTTCAAGAAAACTTACCTTAGGGACTTTTGAAATAACCATTTGTGCAATTCTTTCACCTGCTTCGATAATAGTTGAATCACCTTCTCCAATCCAAGTCATCAAGACATGAATTTGGCCTCTATAGTCTGCATCGATAGTGCCAATTCCATTTGGCAAGATAATTCCCTTAGCTCCTAAGGATGATCTTGCACGAATTTGTCCTTCATATCCTGGGGGAATTGATACCGCTAATCCAGTAGGGACCTTGGTAGAAATTCCCTTTTTTATTTCACAAGTTTCCACAGTTCTAAGATCCCATCCTGCAGCTAATGCACTACCCTGAATGGGAGGTTGAGCNTCAGGATGTAATCTTGTAAAAAGTACTACNAGTTCGTCACTCATGAAATAATGCATCTGGGCCAGGTGCATGAATACAGCGGCTAAATGTGTGGTGATATTGAAATGGGAGTTGGGTTTCGGCTAGCCATGAGTGATTTTGAGTATGAGTCTCTGTTGGATCGTGCTAGAGACAAAATCCCGACTGAAATTAGTGAGCGTGCTCGNTGGACTCTCCCTGACCCTGAAATTCTAATTGAAGGNAANCAAACNATAATTCGNAANTTTTCTGAATTAATTTCCAAAATGGANAGAGATCCNAATCATGTNTANCAATTTTTNCTNAATGAGTTGGGNACATCNGGNACTAGAGAATCNNCACGTGTGATGTTNAANGGNAGAATNCCNCCNAAAAGAATCAGAGGAAAGATTGTCAACTATGTNAAGTCATATATTTTGTGTAATCAATGCAATGCTCCAGATACACATTTCGTAAAAGAAGANCGAACTACTCTAATGAAGTGNCAAGCATGNGGNGCTNCTAGNCCAATTCGTNTATGATTNGTTATATTCCCAAGATTCNGGTAATTCAAAACCAGCATCTANAACTGCNTCTCGCAGAAGNATNGGGTCATCAGTCATNATNCCATCTGCTCCGATTTCGATNAGATGGTCCATGGATTCTCTNTCGTTAATNGTCCAGNANTGAACNGCTTGNCCATGTTGATGTGCTCGNTCAACNATTCCTTTAGTTGCTAAATTAATTCCACTCCATTCCATGGGTATTTGAAGAACAGAAGCAGGCCCAGGATCAAGCCACCATCTATCCAATTGTATCATTGGTAAAAGAATGCATTTTTGTATCTCAGATTCGGCACCAGATGTTGCTATGCTCCCTTCACTAAAATTCCTGATAGCATGTAGGGATTCAATATGGAACGAGCCAATTTCTATACGTTTTTGCATTTGACGTATTTGTATTTCTTCATACATTACTTCAGCAGCAATTTCTCCTTCTATTCCTTCATTCTTTATTTCGAAACTTAATCTATGAGGGGAATCTAGGAATCTATCCAATACTTGCTCTATAGTTAATGGAGGTAAATGGGTATTATTCCAAGGGTTGTCACCGTTAATGTCTAGGAAATTCGTAGATGCATCTAGATTTTGAATTTGTTCTAAATTCATTTCTCTCACCAAACCGGTTCCGTTTGTTGTCCTATCAACTGAATCATCGTGCATTGTTACTAATTTATCATCAGAAGTAAGTTGAAAGTCCATTTCAATTACATCTACTCCTAATTTTGCAGCACCTTCGAAAGCAACCATAGTATTTTCAGGGAAAATTATGCTACCTCCTCTATGAGCAATTATTAGTGGTCTTTCATCACCCACCATCCATTCATGACCCAAATCAGAATCTATCCTAGGTCCGCTTGAGATCAGAAGAATTGTGATTACCACTCCAATGAGTATTTTTCGGGTTTTAGATTGATTTAGTACTTGCATAAAATACACTCTTCATCTAATTTCGACAATCAAGAAGTATTTTCCCCTTGTTTCTTCTTTCATGCATGTAAGAATGTGCTTTAGATGCTTCATCTAATTTGAAAATTGAATCAACTACAGGTGTAAGATTTCCATTTCTGTACATTTCAACAATATCTTCCATTTGTTCCCTCATAATTTCATCATTTTCCCATGTTCCAAGATGAACTCCAAATACTGCTTTGTTTGAATTCATCATTCTAAGAGGATCAAATTTTGGCATTTGCCACCACATTTTCAAAGCAGCAATCATGTTTCTCTTCTTTCCTGGAATCGCAGAAGACGCCCCGAAGGAGTATAATTTACCACCTTTAGATAATGCTCGATATGATTGCATGAGATGTTTCCCTCCAACAGGATCTAATGCATGATCTACTCCCTTACCATTGGTCAAAGATCTAGAAATCTTAACAAAATCATCATTTCTAGAAACATGAATCATTCCTTGTTGTTCTACAAATTCTTTCTTTTTTGAGGATGCAGTTCCAATTAAAATCCCTGCACGTTTTGCCTTTGCTATTTGAGCAGCAGCTGAACCTACACCTCCTGCTGCATGGTGAATTAATACAGAATCACCTTGCCTGATTTTTCCTAAATGAACAAGCATGTGATGAGCTGTAGCATAAGTTACTGGAATTGCAGCCGTTGAAACGAGATCATCTACTCCATCAAGGATGAAACATTGTTCTGGATTTACATCAACAAAGGAAGAATATCCTCCAAAACGAGTCATCGCTACTACTGCGTCTCCAACTTTTAGATCTTTTACAGAATTTCCAATATCGGAGATTATTCCACTGACTTCGTATCCAGGGGTGAATGGAAATGGAGGTGCTGCTCCATAAAGTCCAACTCTCATCATTAAATCTGCAAAATTAATTCCGGCATAATATACATCAATACGTATCTGATCAGGCTTTAGAGAAGACATTTCTTCTTCAATTATCTCAATGACATTCGGTCCTCCCTTTCGAGAGTAAACTGCTCGCTTTCGTTGTGTCATTAAATCACGCAAAGTCCACATTACTATACAAACGCATCACAATAATTCCTGCGATAATTAGTGCCATACCAATTCCAGTTCCTAAATCTAAATTCTGTCCATAAATAATCCAGGATAAAATCGCAATTCCTACTATTCCCGCTCCTGACCATACAGCATATACTACTCCAACTGGTATCGAATCTAAAGTGAGTGATAAAAAATAGAATGCTACACAGTATCCAATTACAACAATTGTAGATGGGAGAAATTTAGTGAATCCTTCAGTTGATTTTAGAGAAGTCGTTGCAATTACTTCAGAAATGATAGCTAGTCCTAGATATGCCCATCTACTCATACCCTGTCCAAGAAGTATTATTCTATCATCTCTATGGCAGATATTTCCTTATTTCTGATACTTTTTTCTTTTCTTTTACAGGAATATCTTTTGGATAACCAATTTTTAGAAATCCGATTATTCTCTCTTTTTGTTGGTTAATTCCCAAAATTTCGTATGTAGATTTATGTCTCGTTATTCCACCAGTACTCCACTGTGATCCTATTCCTAAATCCCATAATGAGAGGACAAGATTGTGCAGAGAGCAAACGGTAGCAGCATAGTCTTCTTCTTCCCGAAAAGAGTCATCTGGAGAGAGTTTTGTTGTTGCAGCAATGATTACCGGGACATCAATAATTTTCGATACTGCTCTTGAAACATACTTTCTTTCCGAATCTTTTTTTTTCTTGTGTTTATCTTCTGCAAGTAATACTACAGTTGGTACAAGAGATTCTCTTGTTTTTTCTCCCAAGATATAGTAATTCCAAGGATGAGTTTGTTTATGGCAAGGAGCATTACTTGCTGCCTCAAAAGCAATTTCTAAATCTGTATCCTTAATTTCCTGATTAGTAAAATGGTAGATAGTTCTCCTGTTGTTCAGAAGATTCTGTAAAATACTCATGCAGATCCTATTCCAGAGTATCGAATTTAGCTGCTAGGATAAAATCAGATTCTGTTAATCCATCTATCTTGTGAGTAAAAATCAGTGCTCTTACTTTCCCCCATCCAATTTCAAAATCAGCATGGTGAAATTCTTCTTCACATATTTTTGCTGCTGAATTAAGAAATATCAATGCAGTAGCGAAATCATCAAACGTCCAAACTCGCCGTAGATGATGTGCATCTATTACCTCCCATTCCGGATTTAAAGAGGAGTATAATGGTTCAATTTCATCTTGAGATAAAGGCGGAACTCCGCCTTCACAGGCTTTACATTTTTTTTCGTGTAGATTCATATTATCCCCATTGATGGCTTTCATGACTATTTGATGCTAATTTTTCAACTTGCTCTTGAATCTCACTTCTTCTTCTTGCTTCTGAACGTTCGTATGTCATTAATTCTTCATCATCGATGTATAATGGACGCGTATGGACGATTAATCGAACTTCTACCACTACTTCTCTAGCAATTGCTCGAAATCGTCCTTCGTCATCAAGGATTTCAATAGACGATTTGTGTGATGAAACCAGTCTTCCTCTAATCCATGGATCAATTTCTCCAGCAAGAGATCTGGCATCGAGTAAAATTTCTACAAGATCGTCTCTACGTAATCCCGATTTTCTATCGGCAATAGGGCCGTATAGTTCATCGTTAAATGCGGATGTGTCGTCAATTCCCATCTTTCCCAATTCTTGCTGAGCCCATTGAGGCAGTTCACGCGCCATAAACGCCGAGTCTTGGGACCCTCTATGAACCGTCGCATTACCTTCTATCCGTGTTTTGGAGGATTGGTCTTCAAGAATGCCGGACTTCCCCGTTAATCCGAGGTGGAGGCATGGTCGCGGTAAATTGGCGTAAAATTCCAACAGTTCTCCAACCTGATGAATTAATGGATAAGGCCTTCTCTGCAGCTACAAAAAAAGCCAATCTTGTTGACGATCCTGATAAATATCATCGAGTGAGAAAGCAGATGCTTGCTATGATACAATCTTCTTGCGATATTCTAGAAAGTACTTTGAGAAAATGGGTCTCGAAATGGCCTAGCCTCGATCGTCTAAGTTCGTTTGATGCTGCTTTGGTAGATGCTGCAGTCGGAAGAGATGAATTCAAGCAAAATTTAGGTGGTATTCAATGGGCTGCAGATAAAATCAATGAATTAAATCGAGAGGGCCAGAGTAGAATGGCAAAACATCGTAGTATCGAAGAATTCCATGACAGAAGGAAGCATATTTATGGTCGATGTGCATCGATTCTTAGACAAATTGGTCCTCAACTTGCATGGTTGAATGATGCGAGAAATATCATGCGTGAATTTCCTACTATTGATGCGACAGATCCATGTATTGTTGTTGCTGGTTCTCCAAATGTAGGCAAATCTGCACTTATTTCTTCATTGTCAACAGGTGAGCCGGAGATTAACTCTTATCCCTTTACAACAAAGACATTACACGTTGGACACTTTGAACATAGGAGAAGAAAATATCAGATGGTAGATACTCCTGGATTGTTAGATAGACCAATGATTGAAAGGAATGAAATTGAAATGCAAGCCATTGCCGCTCTAGAGAATGTGGGCTCAGTTGCAGTATTCCTCTTAGATCCGTCAGAAGAGGGAGGTACCTCTATGGAATCTCAACTCAATCTTCTAGAAGAAGTAAGATATCTGTTGGATGATACTCCAGTTGTATTAGTTGATGGTAAAATGGACCTCTTAGGTTTGAATGAAAGCGACTTACGAAATCCAAAGTCTGGAAATTTTGCTATTAGTGCTACTGAAGGATGGGGATTAGATTCTCTTCGTTCTTACCTTATCGAACTAATTGGAGCAGATGTTATTGATGATCCTTTATCATTGCCTGAAGGATGGCATCGAAAACATGTTCCTGAGTAATCAAGGATCTATGTGGGTAACGTGTCCACAAATTGTGCAGTAAACGTCGAATCCACCATAACTAGGTCTTAATGCAGAGACATCGATTTTTTTTCCACACCCCTCGCATCTCACCTCATCCATGAATGCCTCACACCTATTGGGTTCTTAACGCGTTGGAATCGAAAAGTCTATTCTTCTTTGGAGAAAAGATCACTCAAAATTGGCAAAGTCATGTCGAAGGCACTTGCACCTAAGCCAAGAATGGCTAGAAGTAGCAAAATTTCTACCCAAAATGATAGGGAAACAGAGATATCTACAACAACAGTTTGAGTTGAAAGATCTAAACTTCCTTCCTTCCCGCCAGTTACAAATCGGGTATCCCCTGGGCTGAGAGTGTGAATAAAAGATCCATCTGAATCAGGTCCTCCCGATAAATATTCAAAGTCTGTACTTTCGCAATCTGTTAATCCATTATCGTCTGGTGGGCAATTTTCTTCATTAGCCCACTTTGCTTCAACAATTCCTACCCATGCTACGTCTCCACGGTCCCACTGCACATTTGCATCTAAATCCAGAAATACCATTCCCCATGGGATGCTTAAGTTGTCTTCTGCCATGCCTACTGGACAAGTTTCAAAACCTGGAATTCCACATGGAATTAAAGGGACTTTTTGCTCTTGCTCCGGCACCTGTATTCCTATAATGCTAATCAACAATAGGAGTGCACAAAGACCTGCCGTGATAATGGGGAGTAAGGATAGAATTCTCATTATAATAGAAGTCATGCTGCTCCACCTTGAGTTACGTTTAGGATTACTAACAATATTGCAATAGCTGGGAAAATATACATTAGAATTGAAAGTTGCTTCCTTGATCTTTCATTTTTACGATGTTTCTCGATGCATTCTTCCTTGCTACATACTGGAGGATCAGCATCTATCTTGATTACAGCTCTGCAAACAACACAGTGCCTATGAGGGGGAATAGATTTCAATTCAGATTTCGAATTTCTTCGAACCTTATCGACGTTTGACCGAATCCGGTCAGCCATCTTAGAGCCCTTTGCCATGTTCATCCCTCCACGTTCGTACCTTCAAACGATTCGCCGTTTAATGCTGCTCTAAGCCGTTCTATGTCTCTTCCATCTAAAACAGCCAGATTCATTTGAGCTTCTTTTGCTATACTTGCTCCGATTGGGTCGATTACTGCTGATCTACCTGCATTTCGATGTTCTGCTGGGCCAACAATTTCTAATAATTCTTGATGAGTCATTTTTCTGAATTTCTTTGCATGTTCATTTTTTCTAGGATCTGACGAATACACGTGTCCAACATTTGTTGCAATAATGCAACATTCTGCTCCTAATTCTTTTGCTAGTAGAATAGCAACTGTATCAGTAGTATGTCCTGGTTCAGTCCCTCCCATTACAACTATAGNATGATTTTCAGAATATTCTACAGCATCTTGAATATTAATTGGGATTAGAGGNGCAACATCATTTCCTGCTTCAANTAGTGCTTCAGCCACAATTGTAGCATTAAGTCTAGTAGCTGCAATACCNATACGATCTAATGCTTCAGTATTAGNATTAAGAATAGGTTTTGCTAGTTCAATCCCTTCTCTTGCAGGGGCNCCTCCTCCTATCACNAAAGCAAGTTTATATCCNGATGAAATCACATCATTCACTGCTTTACATAACTCGATTAACCACTCATGTCGATCTTCCACTTCTGGTCTCAGCAGACTCCCTCCTAGCGTGGCGACTCGTGTCCTCATCCTCCCTCAATTAGGAGTAAAGCCCTTGAATTCGTTGGCTCTTCTGACTTTGTTTCTAATGAACAGGGTTCAAATGCGGGTTTCGGGACCGTTAGTTGGAGGCGAGCCGTTGTCTGATGATATTGAAATGCAACAACGGCGTTTACGTCTNAAGAATGCCATTACAGATTTACAAGGTATGAGGGGGATGGGNACCGAATTAGTTACTGTAATTATTCCTCCAGATAAACAGATTTCAGATGTTAGAGGCCAATTAAGTCAAGAGCTTGGGCAGGCTCAAAATATCAAGTCGAAGTCTACAAAAAAACATGTAACTGACGCTATTGAATCTGCTATTTCCACNCTAAATCGTTACGGAAATGCAGGAGAGAATGGANTTGCTCTTTTCGTAGGCCATGTGATCGTAGGGAACAATAAGACTAGATTGATGAATATCGTTGTAGATAGCCCACCTGAACAAATCCAATCCTTNAGATATCGATGTGANTCTACTTTTGAAATCTCTCAATTAGAGGAGATGTTAATCGATAAGACCTCTTATGGATTATTTGTAATTGATAGAGGAGAATGTGCATACGGCATTGCAAGTGGTAGAAGAATACATTGTCAAGAAGAAATGCGTTCGAACATAATGGGAAAACATCGTCAAGGTGGGCAATCTGCTCAAAGATTTGAGAGGTTGATTGAAGAAGCGGCGCATAAATTCTTCAAAAAATCTACTGAATTAGCCTGTGATTATTGGCTTCAATATCTTGATGACATTCAAGGAATCATCATAGGTGGACCAGGTGCTACAAANGATTACGTTGTAAAGCATGGATATTTTCACCATGAGATTGCAAAGAAAATCCGAGAACCATATTTCGATGTAGGATATTCAAACGAAAGTGGACTTAGAGAATTGGTTCAAAGAGCCGGTTCTTTGATGGATCGAATTGCTTTAGATGGGGAGAGAGAGATAGTAGATAGATTTCTGATGGAATTAAATGGAATNGCNCCTAAGGCAACTTATGGAGAAGTTTTGATTCGACAGGCGTTAGATGCAGGGGCAGTAGATACGCTATTACTAAGCGAAGATCTGAAGAAATTGAGGAATACATACACGTGTAACCTCTGTAAACATGAGTGGAAGAAGACAGAAAATCCNGGGGAATCTCCCAGTTCATGCCCTTCGTGTGATGCCTCTAGTGATAGAATATCTTTGAAAAAAGATGANACTATCTCTCTTATTGATGAGTTGACTTTACTCGCTGCCCATACTTCTGCTAAGGTGACCTTAATTTCAGCAGATAGTGAAGAGGGTCAAACCTTGTTGACTGCATTTGGTGGTCTGGGAGCAATTTTGAGGTATTCTTGGAGTTGANATAATGAGGATATTGTATCATTCTGTTTTGCCCTCGATTACTCAGGCTATGCTTGAATTAGGTGTTCCTNTTGNTGAAGGAGAGAATTTACTTGGTAAAGCAACCGTANCNGACCATGGNGATTTAGCTATAGCCTGNCATTCTCTTTCTCGTACTTTGAAGAAATCACCTGCAGAAATTGNNGATGAATTATCTTCAATATTAATTCCTTTACTTGAAGGAATAACTAACATTTCTTCAGTTAATGGATTTGTTAATTTGAAAGCCACAGATTCATGGTTGGAAGAGAAATGTATCGNNATATGTAATGATATAAGATTAGGTATACCTTATTCATCAAATCCAAGGACTGTGGCTATTGACTATTCATCTCCTAACGTTGCAAAAGAAATGCATGTGGGGCATCTTAGATCTACAGTAATCGGTGATTCTCTTACTCGAATCTTAGAGTTTCTAGGAAATACTGTAATTCGTGAAAATCATATTGGCGATTGGGGAACTCCNTTTGGAATGCTAATAGAGCATTTGTTAGATATGGGGGAAGATAGTAATGAAAATGAACTGAGTGTGGGGGATTTAGATGGATTTTACAAAACTGCAAGAAATAAATTCGATAGTGATGAATCCTTTGCAGATAGATCAAGAGCAAGAGTAGTTCTTTTGCAAGGTGGAGATGAAGAAACAATCAGATTATGGCAAGTATTAGTTGATGAGTCAACACGTTACTTCAATGAAGTTTATCAGTTACTTGGAGTATTATTAATTGATGATGATATAATGGGTGAGTCCGCTTATCATCATCTATTGCCTGATGTTGTTTCTAGGNTAAATGAACAGGGACTTTTGAAAAATAGTGATGGCGCAGATGTTGTATTTCCGGGAGGTCATTTGAATCGTGATGGTGAACCATTACCTCTCATTGTTAGAAAAGGAGATGGTGGATACAATTACGCAACTACTGACTTAGCTTGCATAATTGATAGAGTTGAACGATTGGAAGTTGACGATCTTTTGTATGTAGTCGGCACCCCTCAATCACGTCATTTTGAGATGGTTTTCTCTGTTGCATATCAAGCNGGTTTACTNAATGAATCAAATACTACTGTACATGTTAATTTTGGTTCAGTTCTTGGTAAAGATGGGAAAGTTCTCAAATCTCGCTCAGGTTCTGCTGTAAAACTGGTAGATTTACTCAAAGAATCAGTATCTAGGGCTAATGATGTGATTGGAGATAAAAATCCAAACCTTACTGGTATTGAGAGAGAAGATATAGCAAAAGCGATAGGTATTGGTGCTGTAAAATATGCAGATCTTAGTACCGATCGTACTAGGGATTACATGTTTGATTGGACTCGTATGTTATCATTTGAGGGAGACACTGCTCCATACNTACAATATGCTCATGCAAGAATAAAGAGTATTTTTGAGAGGGTAGATAGTGATGATTGGAAATCTTCACCTATTATGATAACAAATGAATATGAGAGTCGACTTGCTCGTTCAATAGTTTCATTTTCCGATGCTGTTGAATCTGCTGCAACCGATTTAATGCCTAATCGAATTTGTATACATCTTCATGAAATGGCGTCTTCATTTGGTTCATTTTATGAAAATTGTCCCGTTTTGAATTCTGAAGAAATATCAATAAAAAATAGTCGTCTTGTTCTTTGTGATACAACTGCTAGAATTTTATCTACTGGGTTAGAATTACTAGGTATTGATGCACCTAATCGAATGTGACTAGAATTCACTTCCATCTGTNACACTAGATTCAGATGGAATCTCTGCTTCTGCTTCAGCTCTCATTCTGGTTAAGACAATTTTTGCTTCTTCAAAGTCTTCGCAAGCCTCTGTTCTTTGGGATGCAGGCCATCCGCAATCTATTCTATTTTTATCAATACTATTCGGTTCAATCCAAGCCCTACAAAGTCTATGGTGGCAAGANGCACGTATTTCGTCACCTTCAACCCAAAAAGTGGTTCTTGTNCAAATTGGACAAGCGTCTCTAAAATGATTAGTTACNACATTTTTTGCATCAGATCCTATTTGACCAATTGTCCAAGATTCTATTCGAATCTCTACTATTTCTGTATCTTCTGCATTNGTCATAAATCCNCTNACAGTTTCATCTATGCTGTCTCTTGAAGGCATGATGCCAAGGGTATCTTCTTCTTGATNTCTTGAAATCCCTATCGCTGTAAAAACAAGGTCCCCTATATCTGCCATTAANGCTCTTAAGTATTCATACTGAATCAATGCAACGCTANAAATCACACAAATTTACTGTTTATCTCTGAACGTATTCTTCATGAGCCTAATTCCCCTCCTCATGGATATGGTTGAGATTGGCGACGTTGCACCTGACTTTACATTGAAAGACCAAGACAAGAATGAAGTAACTCTTTCATCATTTGCAGGTAAACGAGTGATTCTTTCATTCTATCCTGCTGCTTTCACTGGAGTATGCAAGAATCAGGCATGTTCAATCAATGATCAGCATAGCGCTCTTGGGTCAACTGACGTTCAAGTGTTAGGGATATCTGTAGATGCTCCATTTTCTAATAATGCATTTAGAGAGGCTAATCAAATCAACTATCCTTTACTTTCTGATGTCCATAGAGAAGTAATATCTGCATATGGAGTTACATTCGATAATTTTGCTATAGATGGATATACTGTGGCTCAACGTTCAGTATTTTGTGTTGAAGCAGATGGAACAATAGGATATGCTTGGTACGCTGATAATCCTGGAATTGAACCTGATTATTCTGCTTTATTTGCACATATTAGTGGCGGAAATTAACTCCCATGCATTCAAATGGAATGATAGAGACGAAGTAATGACCATAGCACTAGTTGCCAGTGATGTTTGCTTGCAGAGCCCTTTTGGTGTACTGCGATCAACTCCTGAGGTCCAGAGGGGTGATTCCCTGATTTATGGAAGACAATACATTCAGTCTATGCTAGGCATATTGGAAATTTTCTGGGGGTATCCCAGATGAATTTGATATTAGATGGGGCAAATATTGCTCGACAAGGTGTTGATTCATCAGGAGATGGAAATCAATTGAGGGCAGCAATTGACAAACTATTGCCCGATGGTCATACTTTGTATCCAGTACTTGCTCAATTTAGAATGACAGGAAAACGTGCATTTCCTAATATGGAATGGGTTTCAGCATACGAAGCACATGAAAGAGTTAATTTTGTTCAAGCACCGTCGGGAACTGACGATGATTCATTCATTCTTGATTTAGCAATTCAACTCAAAGGAGTCATTGTTAGTAACGATTTATTCAGAAATCATAAAGACAGACTAGGTAAACAAGCATCAAGATATTGTGGAGGATCTAAAGCGACACACAGAATGATGTTTTCAATAGCGGGAGAGCTTTTCATTCCGGATCCAAATTTTGTAATGCCTGCTGAAGAGAAAACTACTGCCCCAGAACATGCAATTAAAATTTCTGATGAAGAAAATGACTCTAAACCAGTAGAACGTGAAAAGAAATCTAGACCTAAAAAAGAAAAGACTAATCTTCATAAAATCACTAAACGTACAGTTAAATCTGCAATAATTCAACACGCTAAACTTCCGATGCCTGTTTCCAAGTTAGGTACATATATTCCTAACTTGATTGCAAAATCCACTGGCAGAAAAGTCTCAAAGAGAGAATTGAGAGATGAGGCAGGATTTGGAAATAATGCCTGGATAGATATTTTTTCTAGAATGGGTCCTGAAATTGAAGTAGATCGAAATGAGTCTCCTCCAATAGTCAAATTTGGTACCAAGGTTAACAAAAAGAATCAAAGGAAAGGAAGACAAAAACGTAATTCAAATCGTGAAAAAAACACTGATTCTTCTACATCATTGGAATTAGTTTTTCATGAGGTAATTGACGAAAAGAGATTTCATCTTATTTCAGAGAAGTCCTTTCTGTCTACTTTGTTACCATTTTTGAAGGTTGACGAAATATTGGTTTTTCCTTGGTCAGTTGTTTGCGAAAAACATCTCAAACGTTCTGGGCAGCGTCTAGCTAAATTAACTCCTGATGAGTTGAATGAACTGTTAAGTCAAGTTCCTTGGCCTCTAACTGGAAAGAGGACAAAAATTGTACGGTATGCTATCAAAGAAAATGAATTACATCTTTGGGGGCGCTGATTAATCAATTCTGGAATGAAGCCATATTAGATGATAACCATATCGAGTTTTTACTGGTTCGCTAACTGTTCCAACTTCCATTTTTTTAATTGCTATTTCAAAACCGGCTGCCATCTGACCTCTTCCAAATTTACCTAAATCTCCTCCTCTTCTTGCTGATGGACAAGTGGAGTGTCTTCGAGCTCTTTTTTCAAATTCTTTCAACTGCTTTTTTGCATTAATAATATGATTTCGTATTGTGGTTGCTTCTCCTTTGGAAGCAACTAGGATATGACTTGCTTCTGCGCTAATCATGTTATCCCCATGCCAACCATCTAGCGTATGAACCAAGTATAATTCCACTAACTGCAAGTGATTCCTCGTTGAAACGTTCCATGGTGTCAAGATACGTGTGGTATTCCAGACTTCCAGAACCATAGCACACTATCGCATTTCCATATCCAGTTGGATTGATATCATAAACAAAAGGAGCATGGTCACTATTGGTAGGCATATCACTAGATTCTACAATTCTTACTTCCGCACTGTAAGACGATCCAAGACTAGGATATTCTTCGACAAATTTTGAATGAATATTGTAAATATGTTCCATGTCATCAAGATTATTTCCAAATAGAACTACTCCATTGTTTCTTTCTTTATCAACGTGATTCATGTCTAAGTTTACATAAAATCTGAGATGATCTCTTAGTTCCTCTTGATGGGCATTAACCCAAGCACTAGATCCAAACAATCCTTGTTCTTCTCCTCCCCATGTACAGAATTTTATTGTATATTCGGGAGTTCCCAACTCGTTATACAGTGCTCCGAATTGAGTTGCTAATTCCAACACAGTAGCAGTTCCAGACGAATCATCTACGGCCCCTGGACTATTGTATACTGTATCGTGATGTGCTCCAAAAATAATCATATCATCAGATAAACCTGGAATAACTCCACATGTTACTGAAATGTCTCTAGTTCCCTCATTATCTACTCTAACATCTAACCCAAGTCTTTGAGTCCCGTTGATTATTTCATTAGAAATTGTTTGACCTACAGTCTTAGATACCATTAGGAAAGCAATTCCTGCAGGCATAGTTTCGAATCTAGTTACATCAACTGTTTTGAAGTAAGGAACACAATCTCCACTAATTAGTTCGTCACAATTTTGTTTTTCATTTACTAGTATAAGTGCGAACAAATCACTTTCTTGCGCTCTGAGGAATAAATCTGTATTACCAGAAACATCTCCTCTTGCCCAAACCATTCCTACATTTCCAGAAGCAGAATCCCAATCCTCATTTTCACTACCATTTGCTAAGTCAATAACTTCAATATTCTGAGCGAAATTAATCTGTTGGGTACCGCTATATCCTTGGATTACAAATTGTTCAAGGTGGGTAAATTCTGTGATAGTAGATCCTAAGTCAGATGGTCCACATGGATCAAATGGAGGGACTATTCCGCCAGTTTGGCACATTCTTAGAATTGGATTTGCAAGAATTTCAAACATTGGAACATTGAATGTTTCAATAGTTGCGCCCATTCCAGCATCTGTGAAGTTTTGTTTGTTTGATTGAGCAGCAGCAGCTTCTTCAATTGTCCCGCTCATTCTTCCACCCCATTCAGGATGCCCCAAATCGACTAAATCTTGGGCAAATGAACGAGTTCGATCGGTATCAAATTCAATTAGTTCGTAATCTGGTATCGGTTCCGAGGTTAAGTAAGAAATCACTCCTCCTCCAGCCATAAATAATATTGATACTACTAGATATGGCATAAATGGAGTGTTTGCGAATGCGTAACCAATAATTGTTAGATATCCATCATTTCCTGGTTTAGCCTTTTCTTGATCGTCAGGAGGATTATGGAGACGTTCAAAAAGTTCTTCTTTATTTCCACTAACTGGATATCCCCTAAGTTTCAACTCACTTTTGAGCTGAGCGACAGTCCACTTGTTAATGTCGTCCATTGGTCCTCTGTAACGATGGTTTGATTTGAATCCATTCTGCAAATGAGTAGAATTATTCAGATTTTACTTCTTCACCCGTCCATCGAGCAGTCAGGTCATTATCAATTCCTATTTGGTCAAGAATTCGAGCTACAACAAAGTCAACTAAGTCTTCAATTGTAGATGGATTATTGTAGAACCCGGGACTTGCTGGAAGGATGACCCCTCCCCACTGAGAGATTTTAGTCATATTTTCTAGGTGAACAGTAGCATATGGGGCTTCTCTCGGTACCAAAATGAGTGTTCTTCTTTCTTTCAATGCTACAATCGCACTTCTTGTGGCTAGATTATCTGAAATACCTGCTGCGATCTTAGAAATTGTAGTTCCTGAAGCAGGACATACTATCACAGAATCAATCTTAGCAGAACCACTTGCTGATTTAGCTGCAAGATTATGATTATTCTCAATTGTACATTCATATCTTTCAGCGAGCTCTTCAGGAGTAATATCGCATTCTAATTTCAGATTAATCGCTCCTTCTCGACTAATAATCAATCTAATATCGTCTCCGATACTATGCAGTATTTCGATTAAGCGTACCCCGTACTTGGCTCCGGAGGCTCCAGTAATCGCTACAACGTGGTTACCCATATTATCGACGGATATGTCATAATGCTTGAAGCGTTGCTTCTATCCCCGGGAGATTATCTACGGGAATTTAATTTGGCTAGTAGTCTAAGCATCTCTAAGTATATCCAAATTAGTGTGACCATTAATCCGAAAACTGCTCTCCATTCCATAGATTTTGGAGCCCCATTTTCTACGCCTCTTTCGACAAAATCAAAATCAGATGCCAGACAAAATGCTCCTATTCCTATCACTAATACTGAAAATCCAATCCCGATTAGGCCATTCGAATGTATGTATGGAATTTCGATACCAAATATGCCGAGTATCAGTGTTAACATGTAAATCATGAAAATCGCTGACATCGCACTAAATAATGCAATTCTAAAGTTTTCTGTAACGGGGATGACTCCTGTTCTATAGATAATTAACATGCCTCCAAATACTGCTGTAGTTCCTAAGAATGCTTGAATTGCGATACCAGGATATATTGATTCAAAAATAAGAGAAGTTCCTCCTAAGAATAATCCTTGAAGAGCCGCATAAGTTAGTACTGCTATCGGATTATCGGCTAAACCTGTGAACAAC
>PAOK01000023.1 GCA_002708015.1 Methanobacteriota archaeon | reverse complement strand
TAAAACTTCATTTCCTTCTTTATCTAAAACTTTTATATATCCCCTTTTAAAAGACGATCTTGCATAGTCATCTATCCACTCAATTTCTATTAAACCAGAAATTGCAGTTTTACATGGCTCTATCAATTCTTGTGCGATCTTAGCATTTTGTAAGAGATCATTGTTCTTTGCAGATTCAATAGCATTCTCTAATTCTGCTTCTATATCTTCTACTGCTTTACGACTTACGGCGCACGGATAATCAGATTCAATCCAATCAAATGGAATTCTTACCGGGGTATTTTGGAGAAATAATTCTAATCTTTTTCTTCCGGCTTGTTTGGCATCCTCAATAGTATCTGCAACAGTAGCTTGTATTCGCCGATTCAAACTTTCAGTATCTGCGTAAAAAGATAGAACTTCATCGCCTTCAATAGAAAGATGTGCATCAGAAGTTCCGGCTACAATTGCATCATTAATACCTCCTTCAATTGCTTTAATTTCAGACCACAAAGCATCCTTTATTTTCTCTAAAGTTTGTAGATTGCCGTCTTCTACATTTAGTGAATCGAGAATTTTATCTAAATTGGAAATTGGTTCAACTAATTCTTCGATTTTTTCTGAAAAAGGGTTTACAGGCCATTCATTTTCCTTAATTTTTTGAATCGCATGTAATATTTCTGAGTTTAATTCAAACCATTCAACACTTAATTCAGGAACTAAACTAGCAATTTGGTTAATCGATGAAAAACAAATCCATCCATTGGGAGGAGAAGTAGGAGCGGATTTACCTACCCATGTCACATTAGGAAAGACAGTATAATCAGTCCACTTCTCATTTGGATCTCTAATCACAATTCTGCAACGAGTTGACAAAGAATTACATCTATCCGCAGTTTCTGAATCAGGTACAACAATTACTCTATTTACTCTACTTGTGCCTCTTTTAGGATTTGATAATGAAGAAGAAAACTTAGTCCATGTTTCCAATGAATCAGGAAAAGATAAACCAAATTCTAATGCTAACTTAGATCTGTTTCTACATATTTCAATAGAATCAATATGATGTTTAGATAAAGGTCGTAAGAGTCCAATCCTATCTTTAGCTGCCGGACTGCTGGCGAAACTACTGATGGATTCGAGTATCCTATCATGTAATTTCGTTGCTTCAACACTTTGGCAAACATCTGCATCTTCGCCTCGAAAATTCTGAATTAATCGAACTGCACGTACAGAGGTGACACCTTCTACAGAAGATAGGCTAGTAACGTCACCTTGCGATAAAGTTTTGAAAACTTCTTCCTCAGAACCCAATGCTTCAATCATTCTTTGAGAAAGGGATTCTCCTACTCCAGGTATCTCAGTTAGGCCCATCATCGGCAAACATCGAAGTTCGGGAGTTATTGAGAACATCGGTTAAGATTGAGTAATTTTAAAGGAAATATCAAATTCTCCATCTAGGGAGAAAACATCTACTGAGGAACTATCTAATTCCGCAGAAACTCCAGTTTTTAATCGATGGAATTTGGAAGATGATGCGCGTACCTCTGAACTAACATGTTTGCCATCTTCTTCAGATAATTCGGGAGCATTGTCAGGCAACCAAACTTCAAGAGAAATTGTAGTGTCCACTTCTAAGTCTAGATCTTTTCTTTTAGCTTGAATTCGTCGAATTATATCTCTAGCAAGACCCTTAGAAAGTAGATTTTCAGTTAAAGCAAGATCTAGAACTAGGCTAACATCCATTGGACCTTCAGGGCCATCGATAGATACCGTAGATGCTGCGAACCCTTCCTTTTCCACTCTTCGAATTTCAATATCTTCTGAAATAATCTCATATCCAGATAAAGCACCTAATCCAGCTTCAATCTCCAAAAGGAATGATTCAGGATCTACTGAATCTAATTCCTTTAGAACCGAAGGAAGATCTTGTCGACACTTTTTCCCTAATGCCTTACGGTTAGGTGCTAGTTCTATTCTTTGAAAACGATCAAGATCTTTTTCAGTTTCCAATATTTCTACATTTAATTCATCAGCTAAAATTTCATGGAATTCTGAAATATCTGGCCCACCAACAATCCATCCAGACTGACATGGGAGTCGTTGACGTCGCCCAGCTTCAATTCTAATTCTTCTACCGGCTTCAGCAAGAGTTCGAACCATCTCCATCTTTGCTTCAACCATCATATCGATAGGTGGAAGTATATCTTCACCGACATTAGATTCTGCACTCAATATTGGCCAATCTGCAAGATGAACACTTTCACCGCTGCACAAATTTCTGTGAATTACATCTGAAATATATGGTGCTACAGGTGCCATCAACCGACATAATACTGTTAATACCTCATGAAGTGTTAATTGACAGGCTCTCTTATCTGATGATTCATTTTCATCCCAAAGGCGTCTTCGTGATCTACGAACGTACCAATTTGATAAATCATTTACAACAAATTCCTCCAAATCTCTACAGGCCTTATGGAAATCCCAATCCTCAAATTGTTGATGATAGGAATGACTCATATTTGAAAGACGGCTTAAAATCCATCTATCCAAAGGAGTTCTGTCTTCAATTGGAATCGATTTGGTTGAATCATCAGGATCAAATCCATCTAAAGCAGCATAATCTGCGTGGAAACGATAACAATTCCATAATGTCAAGAACATTTTTCCATACGTTTCTCTAACCCCATTAGGATCAAATTTCAATGGATTCCATGGAGCACCTGCAGTAACCATATACCATCTCGTAGCATCTGCTCCCTCTCGATTAAAATGATCCCAGGGGTCAACAATATTCCCTCTAGATTTGGACATTTTCTTTCCTTCAGCATCAAGGATTAATCCTAAACTTAGACAGCGCTTGTAGCAAAGTGAATCAAACACAGTTGTTGAAACTGCCAAGAGCGTGTAAAACCAACCTCTAGTCTGGTCTACTCCTTCGCAAATATAGTCAATTGGAAAGTTATTCTCAAAAGTTTCAGGATTATCAAATGGATGATGCCATTGGGCAAACGAAGCGCATCCTGAATCGAACCAACAATCCATTACAAACGGTTCCCGATTCATCGGTTCTCCAGTTTCACTAATAAGAACAAACTGATCAACAATTGGACGATGAAGATCAACATCATCAGGACATTCGGGATTGTCTATACCAGCAGCTCTTGCCTTGTCTACCTCTGCTTGAAGTTCTGAAATAGAACCAACACATTTCATTTCTCCAGATGCTGAACGCCATACAGGTAATGGAGTACCCCAATAGCGTTCTCTACTAATTGCCCAATCCTTGACATTTCTCAACCATTCTCCGAAGCGACCTTCTCCAACCCAATCTGGTGCCCATTCAACCTGATCGTTGAATTCCAATAAACGATCCTTGACAGCAGTCATTCTAACAAACCAAGAATCCATTGCATAGTATAACAAGGGATGATCAGTCCTCCAACAATGAGGATAATCGTGAGAATATGACTTTTCACGATATAGAAGGTTAGATTCAGATAAAATTTCCATTATTTCTTCATCACAATCCTTGACATATCTGCTGTCTAGGCGTGGGTGAGTACCTTTGACGAAACGCCCATCCATGTCCACTGTATGTTGAGCTGGAAGACCAACTTCCATTCCTAAGTTATAGTCATCTTCACCGTACATTACTGCAGTATGGACAACTCCAGTCCCATCGGTTGTAGTTACCCAATCAGCGCTCAAAACAGTCCAAGCAGAAGAGGATTCACCACCATCTACTGCTTCAGGGAATAGAGGGGCATAAGAAAGACCAATCAATTCAGAACCTGGAAATTCTTCGATGATCTCTACATGATGGCGGAGTACTTCCTTCATTAGATCTTTAGCTAAAATCAACTCTTCTCCAATTAAGGCTCCTCCAAAACCTTCCCATGATGAAGGTTCTTCAAGGACTCGAACTTTGACATAACTTACATCTGGACCTACTGCTAAACCAACATTCCCTGGAAGGGTCCAAGGAGTTGTTGTCCACGCTAAGATAGAGGCATTAGAATTTTCCAATCTAAATTTCACATAAACTGAAGGCTCCTCTACTTCTTTGTATCCTAATGCTACCTCGTGGCTTGAATAAGAGGTCCCAGTTTGGGGGCAGTAAGGAAGTACTTTGTGGCCTCTGTAGAGTAGACCTTTGTCGAACATTTGTTTCAAAGCCCACCAGCAAGATTCTACGAAATCATTGTCTAGGGTAACGTAAGGTTGATCTAAATCAACCCAAAAAGCCATTCTTTCGGTCATTTCTCTCCATGCTTCTTCATATGTCCAAACGGATTTTCTACACTCTTCATTAAATTCGGCGATTCCAAATTCTTCTATGGCTTCGTTACTCATCAAATCAAGACGTTTCTGAACCTCAATTTCCACTGGTAATCCATGAGTATCCCAACCACCCTTTCTCTCAACAAAATGGCCTTCCATAGCCTTCCATCGACANACTAAATCTTTGTAGGTTCTAGCAACTACNTGATGTATCCCTGGACGTCCNTTAGCTGTTGGAGGTCCTTCTAAAAATATGAAAGGNGTATTGCCACGTCTAGACTCAATACTTTGCTGAAATGTTTCTTCATCAGACCATAAACGCATAACACTCTCTTCAAGTGATACAGGGTCTAGATCCTCCACAGGTTCAGGCGCAGGCATGAACCGACGGACTTTGGAAGATGTCTTCAAACTGATGGGAGAAAGGATTCAAATCATAACGGAGGTTGAAATACCACCGTTATTGTCTGNGAGTATGGATGATGTTGTCTCAACTACAGTCTCAGGCATGACGTGTATGTCATGTGTGGGAAGAGTGGAAGAAGCACTTAATTCATTGAATGGTGCTTACAATATCGATATAGAATTAGAGTCAGGAAATGTTAGTTTTCAGGGAGTCTCTCTCGAAAAGGCTGAACAAGCAATTGTTTCTCTTGGATATAGTATTGGAATCCCTGGAGTAGTGATAAGTAATATCAAAAACGATTTCAATTGGCGAGATGGAAGTGTTTGGAAACAATCTGCACATAATACAAAATGGTGTTTAGTGGGTTGCAGCATAGGTGATTTTGGTACAATTGCAGCATTCCAGTTTATCTTCACAGATTCGGGTTGGAGTACTATGATGATTATGGCGCTTGCAATGTTTAACGGAATCATGACTTCAATTGCATTGGAGACATTCATTCTCATTAAACAAATGGGGGGAATTAAGGAAGCATTCAGAGTAGCTATCGGAATGTCTCTAATTTCAATGATAGGAATGGAAGCAGCGATGAACATAACCGACNTACTACTAACNGGAGGTGCTATGCTNACACCAGGAGTAATCATTCCAATGTTAATCGCTGGTTTTCTTACTCCATGGCCATACAACTACTGGCGACTCAAAAANTATGGAATTTCATGTCATTAAGCCTCGATTTAAAAAAAATCAAAGAATAATTTTCATATCCAGTAAATCGGAACGTTCAATGAACCGAGATTAGAAGGGNGGGGTGAAGGAACAATGACAGTAGTTGCTCTTCTCCAATTAGATCACACAGTGGGAGATATAGATGCGAATGTCAAATCAATAGAAAATGCTGTTGGAATTGCTCAAGAAAATGGAGCAGAACTGGCAGTTAGTTCTGAATTAGCCATATCGGGATATCCTCCAAGAGACTTNCTTGAGAAACATGGATTTGTTCGTCAATGTATTGAAGCGACAAAATCCATTCAAGTATCTATTCCTACTATTGTNGGAACACCAATTCCTCCCGAAGCAGAACGAACNAAACCGGGAAATGGAGCGGTTAGAATCATTCCTGGTCGTCCTACTAGAGTAGTTACTCAGAAGCAATTACTTCCAACATACGATGTGTTCGATGAAGAAAGGTATTTTCATCCTGATTCTAAACCTGGAATATTAAGGCTCCTAGATGGTCAAAATATAGGTGTTACAATTTGTGAAGATGCGTGGCAGCATGCTGGATTGGTCCCCTCAGATTACTCTGTAGATCCAATTGAACAATTGTCCTCTTTTTCTATCGATGGAGAAACTCTGAAAATGTCATTGAACTTATCTTCTTCTCCATATCATATAGAGAAGCAAGACACACGGGCAGAAGTAGCTAGATGTGCTGCAAAAACTCTCGAGCACCCTTTCTTGCTTTGTAATCAAGTAGGGGCAAATGATGATCTAATTTTTGATGGAAGAAGTCTGATTGCATGGCCAGATGGATGTATTATTCAAGCCCCTGCATGGAAAGAAGGAATCCTACTAATAGATACAGAAAAACGAACTGGAAAATTTCTGTTGCTAAATGAAGAAGATGTAATNCATTGTGAAATGTTTGATGGAGAACCCGCAATAATTTCTCGTTACACAGAATTACTAGATGCAATTACTATAGGGGTTAGAGATTATTGTAGAAAATCNGGACTAGAATCAGTAGTCTTGGGAATGAGTGGGGGTATAGACTCTGCTGTTTCTGCGGCTGTTTGTGTTAGGGCGTTAGGCTCAAAAAATGTAATCGGAATTTCAATGCCTAGTAGGCATTCTAGTNATCACTCTATCACTGATGCGGAATTCACAGCAGAAAAACTAGGAATGGAATTACTATCNATGCCAATAGAGGAAATTCATCATTCTGCTGAATCCACATTAATTCAAGAATTAGAAAAAGGNCATGCTGTTGCCGCAGAGAATATTCAATCACGACTAAGAGGAATGCTGGTAATGGGAGTTGCAAATGCAAGAGGAGCAATGGCGATTGCTACAGGAAATAAATCAGAACTTGCGATGGGATATTGTACATTATATGGCGATATGGCTGGAGGATACTCACCATTGGGAGACGTATGGAAAACCGAGGTCTATGAATTGGCTAGAGCAATAAATAATGAAGCAAAATCGTCAGGTCTTGAGGGGCCAATTAACGAATCNACGATGACAAAACCTCCATCAGCTGAATTNGCACCAGAGCAGACAGATCAAGATAGCCTCCCACCTTACGAAGTATTGGACTCAATATTGCAATTACATATGGAGGAAGGNTTAGATGCAGNTGCAATTTCTGGATTCACTGGGCTGAATATTACACTAATTTCTGATCTTCTTCTTCGTTTTGCAAATAACGAACATAAAAGATGGCAGATGTCNCCCTCTCCACGAGTCTCTAAAAGAGCATTTGGGCAAGGATGGAGACAGCCCCTCGCTGCAAAAAAGAATTAGGAAGTGAGACTATGGANATACCTTCTGAACTTATTTCAATGATATCTGGAGAACAGGGAGAAACAAAACAAAAAGCGGCAAGACTAGTAGTCGACTTAGCATCTGTCTCAGGAGCAAAAGAATTCATCAGATGTAATAATTCACACGTAAGTGGGGTTAGTGTNCTAACAGGGGGCCATGGACTACGCACATTTCTATCAGATTTATCCAGTGATCCAGATGGCCAAGTCGCTATTCCCACAACACTAAACAGCGCTGGATGTGATCATGAAAAAATGGAAGAAATGGATATAGAATATCCTGACTTCCTTAAACAACAATTTGAGATTATACATGCATACATGAAACTTGGAATAAAAGCAACCCTTTCCTGTACTCCTTATGATAGAGGAATAGAAGAGGAAGGCATTGGATCTTGGGCAGAATCAAATGCAGTATGTTTTTCNAATTCATATACATCTTTAATCACAAATAGGGAATCAGGATTGTCTGCCCTTGCCACTGCTCTTACGGGATGGGCTCCAAGATGGGGGCTCCATCTTCCTGAAAATAGAGTCCCAAACCTAATAGTAAATGTTGAATGTAAAATGGATGATCCTACTGATTGGAGTATTCTTGGAGACTGGATTGGTGCTCAACGATCATCAGATTGGCAGATGCCATGGGGACCTATGCCTTTGATTGANGGNCTCCCAAAAAATCCNACTTTTGAAATGTTGAAATCCCTAACAGCAGCNGCTGCAAACTATGGTTGTCCNATGTTATGGATTGAAAATAATGAATTGGATACTTCGGAAATTCAATCTAAACTAATTTTTAANGAAAATGAATTAACAAATAGATACAACGAACTGGCTCCAAAGGGAGAAGTCGATTTAGTCGTAATAGGATGCCCGCAAGCAAGCATAGGAGAAGTTCGTGCTACTGCTGCTGCAGTTAGAACACATATGGAGTTAGGTAAAAAAATTCAGAACCATCGACTGTGGGTTTTCACATCTAGTCACAACTACAAAACCCTAGAAATTGATGGCACTGTGAACTTATTAGAAGAGGCAGGCGCTCTAGTTCTGAAAGATACATGTCCAGAAGTGACTCCTTACAATCGTACAAAGTATAANCATCTTCTTACTAACTCATTGAAAGCTGAGCACTATTTGACAAGTGGTCTGAATAATATGCCAACTAGTGTGGCAACAATCGAAGAATGTGTTGCCATTGCATTCGATCCTCTTAGAATTCAAGGAGAGAGACCCACTCTTGAAGAAAAAAGTCATGCAATTGTTCAATCAGCAAAAACACATCAGACAGGTAAAATCACTCTTCAAGGAGAAAGTCTACCTAGCCAAAATAGATGGNAAATCTATGGAAAAGCATTGGTGACAGATGTCCCAATCACGTATCTAGGATATGTTAATCGTGACTCAGGAGTCATAGAAGATCCAGGACATCCATTAGATGGAGTGGCAATTGAAGATACCATCTTGATTTATCCNAAAGGTTCAGGATCGACCGTCGCACCTTATGTNTTAATGGGATTAATCTACACTGGTAAAGGTCCGAAAGGTATTGTTAATCGTGATGTTTGTCCACTCTCAATGCCTGCCGCTTCATTATTAGGAGTACCTTATGCAACAAAATTTGATGATGACCCATGTTTAGAAATCAATTCTGGAGATGAAATTATAATGAAATTAGAAGATGGAACTGTACAATTAGAAGTAACTCAAAGATNTGANGCTTGNAGGGGTTAAGCCTTACGAGGNAACCCCCTCTGATAGCCATGAGAGTCGTCGTTACAGGAGGGGCAGGNTTCCTTGGAAGCCATCTNTGCGAGGCTCTTTTGCTTGATTTTAACGAAGTCTGTGTAATCGACGATATGTTTAGAGGAAAACAAAAAAATCTGGAAAATTGTAAAGCATCAGCAGCAGAAATGGGCATTCCGTTTCACATTGTAATGAAGGACGCTAGTAATCCCGAAAGTTTTGAAATTGCACTTCGTCGTTTGGGAGGTAGTGTAGATGTTGTTTATCATCTGGCTGCAATTAACGGAACTAGATGGTTTCATGAAAGACCGGATTTAGTCGTTAGAATAAATCATGATACTTTGGAGAGTGCTTTGAATTTCGCTACCTCTCAAGGTGCAAGGTTTATTTTCACAAGTAGCCCTGAAGTNTGGGGTGAACAAACAACAATGCCTTTAGAGAAATATACCGACAGTATTTTTTCTCCGTCCCACATGCATCAACGTCATTCATATGGAGCGTCAAAATATATCGGAGAATTACTAGTTCAACATGCGATCCGAACACATTCAATTGATGCAAGAATTGTGAGGCCTTTCAATTCATATGGACCCAGATTACCAGGTGATAGCCATGGACAGGTCGTATCTATGCTTCTTGAAAAATGTCTATTAGATGAACCAATGGAAATTCATGGAAATGGAAAACAAACTAGATGCTTTACATGGGTTGAAGATGTTGTTAAAGGGATCAAACTGGTAGGAGAATTAGATGTTGGTGTAGATGGAACTGAATTAACGGGGAGAGCATTTAATCTCGGCACAATTATTGAGACTTCAATCTTAGAATTAGTCGACATGTGTATTGAAGTAAGTGGATCGACCATAGAACCAATCAAGACAACATCGCATCCTGGTGATACATCAAGGAGATTACCAGATATCTCTGAATCTCAACAAGCATTGGGTTGGAATGCAGAAGTATCCCTAAATGAAGGAATAGAAAGAACATGGGCTTGGATGAAAAATAAATAATTATGATAATAGGTGCTGAAATGGAAGAACAAGAACGATTAGAAGGCTTGAAATCAGCACATATTAGAGAAATGCAAAATAGAAATGTTAGAGTCAGTGCTAGAATCGAAGATTTCTTAGAAATAATTGTTGAATTAGAAGATATTCATGGAGAAGCTAGAGTCTCTGATATTGCTTCTAATCTTGCAATTTCTAGACCTACAGTAGTTCGAATGCTAGGAAGAATGGCAAAGGAAGGTTGGATAGAAAAAATTCCATATAGACCTGTAAAACTATGTCCTAAAGGAAGACAGCATGCAGAATGGATGAGAGAAAGACACAGTATTCTTTTCTCATTCCTTCGACTTCTAGGTGTAGAAGAAACAACATCTCATCACGAAACTGAAGGGATTGAACATCACTTATCTGAGTCTACAGTTAGAAGAATCGAAAATTTGATCAAACGATTGGAACAATAATACTCCTTACAATATTAATCTCAATTAGGCGGCGGGAATTATGAGTTCTAGTATAGATCTAGTTTCTCAAAATAATGAGGTAGGATCTATCTCGGGAACTTATGTCGAACTAACTCAGGGAGCAATTTTGACTTCCATTATTTTCATAATAGGTGGAATCTGGACTTTTGTTTCTCCAAATGGTCTGGTTAATGCCGGAGAATTATCGCCTATTCAATTTGCTATCATTGGGATTATCATAGCATCACATGGTTGGATCATGTCTTTCGCTCTTGGTGCCGGTTTTGATGTACTTCCTTTTGTGCATCAATTCATCCCTTATCAAGAAGCGTCTCTAAAGTCAGTTCAAAACCTGAATCTTGCAGGCACGTCAATCATTTTCTTGGGTATTATCATTGGGGATATCGAAATTTTCTATCAATTTTTATTGGTTGGAATGTCTGCTTTTGCATTCCAATATATTCATCTTTGGAATCCAATAATGACATTATTTAGAAATAAAAAATTAAAAAATTCTGACCCTGTAGGTTTCTCAGGAATTATACCTGCAATAACAATCAGTTTAGGTTCATTCATTTGCATTTTTTCCGGTCTATTCTCAGATGACATAGATGCTTTGTATCTAACAATGTGGTTGACGATAGGTCTAATTTGGACTCCGATTTGTTGGGCATTAATTCTAAGTTATTTCAATCGGAGAATGAGTTGGGAAATAATCTCTACAGATCAACTCTCTTGGAGGAGTATAATCCTAGGAATTATGATTCTCATACATTCATTCAGTGAGATAATTTTGTATTTTGAGCAAATAGAAAATTCAATTCCTTATCTCTTAAGAGGAAGTCTGATTCTAACACTTGGATTAATGATAAATCCTCATCGTATAATCCAACGATCGTTAGCAGGAGGACATTATAATGCCCTAATTGTTGTCTCTTGTCTATTAATTCCGTTAATTGGATTTTGTTCTATATTTTATTGGATAATAGATGAAAACTCACCAAGATTATTTGTTTATTTGGGTAATGGATTCTTGATGATCATTCCTATTTCTGTAGGTATAACTACAGGTTATATCTCAACACTTCACGAGGATCATTTACACCGAAGAGAGGAGTATCGAAAAAATGGTTGGCCTACGAGTATCATTGTAATTATCGCAGCAATTTCTATCTCTGCTCCTTTTCTTCGAGAACAAATTTTTGAAAATCTACCAATAAAACTCAGATCATTAGTTGTCGCATTTCCATTCATATTAGCATTGTTTAGAATGGCTTCATGGTGGAAAGAAGAATTAATTCCAGAAAATGGGTCATGGGAAAGAATACCAATGTTTTGGAATGAAATTAATCACCCATTAGATCCATATGAATTCAAATCTGAAGAATAATTTGGCGTAGATGAGTCATAGCTTCATTTGAAAATCCAAGAACTGTTACCAATTCTCCCTCAATCAATTTTGAAAAACTCTTTGCAGGACCTGCCATATCATATCCGCCTGCTTTTCCTCTCCATGAATCAGAAGAAATGAGATTCCCCAATACTTGCTCATCTAATGTTTCAAATTCTACAACTGAGGACTCAAGAAATCTATCTATTCTAGGTTGTTCTAATCTAAAATCAATTATCGCTGTTGCAGACCACACCAAATGTCTACATCCAGAAATATCTAGTAGCATCCTCAGAGCAGAAATTTCATCCACAGGTTGCCCTAAAGCAGTGTAAACATCATTTGGATCCTCAACAAGAGTATCCCCTACAATCCAAATATCTGGAGGAATAATTGAGTTATTATCCAAAGCATTTTGTTTTTCAAGAAAATATTGTATTTTTGCTCTTGAAATTTTATCTTCTAGTACAAATGCAACCTGAGATGAAACCTCACCCTCAGATGTTTTCTCTTCCCCTGCAAGTGGTTTTGCATTAATCTCGACCGAATTTGGAAGGTTTTCTGTCAACCATGACATTCGTCTAGACGACGCAGAAGCTAAGCGGATTCTTCGAGCCATATTTACACTCACACCATGGAGGCGTTTATGTCCTCCCCGTGCCTCCTGACAAGTGGTGAACCTATGAGCGACGCCAATAAACGAATCCCGACATTTGTAAATGGGCTTGATCAAAGAATGCAAGGAGGGATTCCTCAAGGCCATATCGTGCTACTAGCCGGCGTCAGTGGTTCAATGAAATCAAGTCTTGGTTTTTCAATGCTATATAATGCGGTAAGAGAGGGGCAAGCAAGTGGAATCTATGTGACAATGGAACAAGGGAAATCTTCTCTACAGGGGCACATGGCTAACATGGGAATGGATATTGAGGACCCTAAAGTTAGATCGTCTATCGCCATTATAGATTTGGCTGATTTACGGGTTCAACTTGATAAGAAGAAAATGCTTGATTCAGAAGTTGATTGGATGGGTCAATTAATCAGACAACTAACTAATTATAGAGAATCAATTGGTTTCGATGTTCTTGTATTCGATTCACTGGGTGCTTTCTTTACATTAACAAAAATGCAAAATCCAAGAGATGCTATTTTCAAGTTGTTTGAAGCCGTTAGACGCCTAGGCCTTACAGCATTCTTCATCTGTGAGATGACAGGAGAAGAAAAGAAGCAATTCGGAGAATTCGGTGTGGAAGATTATCTTTCTGATGGAGTTATTCATCTAACTATGGAAAGAACTGGAGATCATGTCGCTAGAAAACTAGCGATAGTCAAAATGAGGCATACAGATCATGTTCTTGGTTATCACCAGTGGGTATGGAATCCTACTGAACAAAAGTTTTCTATCAGTTAATCATTCAACAGTGACCGATTTAGCTAAATTTCTAGGTCTGTCTACGTTTCTATCTAGTTCAAGTGCGGTATGGTATGCAATTAATTGTAATGGAATTACACTAAGCATTGGGCTCAATGATTCTTCTGTTGAAGGTATAGTGAAACAAATATCACCATGCTCAGCGATATCATCTCCTTCGGTATGAATAAGGATTATTTTGGCACCTCTTGCTTTGCATTCTTGAATATTTGAAATCGTTTTATCTCTCTGAATATCATCNGGNGCAANTACTACAACTGGACTTCCTTCTTCAAGCAGAGCAATCGGCCCATGCTTCATCTCACCAGCAGGATATGCTAAACAAGGGATATATGCTATTTCCATTAATTTTAGAGCCCCCTCTCGAGCTACTGGAGCGGAAAAACCTCTTCCAAGAAATAATACTGATTTAGCGTCCTTAATTGCTTGAACCGCATCCCCATATGGAGCGGGAGAATTAATGATAGATTCTGCTTGTGATGGAAGTTGTCTCATTGCCTTGACTAGAGAACGTCCTGCTGCTCGAGGAAGGTTTCGAGAACGCCCAATTTGAAGAGCAAATAAATTCAATGCAGCAATCATATTTGTGAAAGCTTTAGTTGATGCAACCGCTTGTTCAGGACCAGAATGAATGTAAACTCCATGGCCACATTGTCTGGCAATGGATGAGCCTACAACATTGATGACTCCTCTAACCTCAGCATCATTTTCTTGAATATACTTTACAGCAGCTAAAGTATCAGCAGTTTCACCAGACTGACTAACTGCAAAATGTAATGCTTTAGGATTAATCACCGGATCATTTTGTCTAAATTCTGATGCAACATGAGCAAAAGAAGGGACTCGGGCTAAATGTTCTATCGCTAAACGGCCAACTTGAGCGGCATAAAGAGCAGTTCCACATCCAATTAAACGTACATGAGGAATAGCTTTCATTGTTCTCTTAGACATATTCAAACCCCCTAATCTAGCAGTACCTTCACTCAGCAAAGTTCTTCCAGAAATACATTGACGTAATGCTTCAGGTTGTTCGTGAATTTCTTTCAACATGAAATGAGGATAATCCCCGAGCTCCGAGTCACCCCATTGTTCTTCGATAGTTACTACCTTATGCTCAGTAGAACCTTCAATTCTATGAGTACTAAGTCCATCTTTAGATACAACTGCAATATCTCCATCTTCTAAGTAAACTACCTGTTGAGTATGTTCTCCTAGTGGATGTGGATCACTAGAAATAAACATTTCAGATTCTCCTAAACCTATTACTAACGGAGAACCATTTCTAGCACAAATGATTTTATTTGAATCATGAAACATCACACATAATCCCCATGTACCACGTAATACTCGTAAGGCACTTCGAACAGAATTAAGAGGATCTAAACCTTCTTTTCGTGCTCGTGAAATTAGATGGACAATAACTTCTGTATCAGTCTGAGAATTGAATATAATACCTTTTTTTTCAAGAATTTTTCTAATCGCAGAAGAGTTCTCAATGATTCCATTATGAACAATTGCTATATTTTTGTCCATAGAAAGATGAGGATGAGCATTATTATTGGTAACCCCCCCATGTGTAGCCCAACGAGTATGAGCAATTCCCATAGTTCCATCAATTTGATCCGGAAGAATGGATTCTAAATCTTGAATCCTCCCAATTGTCTTGTGAACTTGGATAGAATCATTCATCACCGCAATTCCTGAAGAATCATATCCTCGGTACTCAAGGCGATTCAGACCCTTAATCAGAATTGGCATAGCATTTCTGTCACCGATATATCCAATTATGCCGCACATGGCAATCAAACTCCAAATCTCTCATCACAAACAGGGCAATCAACAACAGAAATACTTGGATCTCTTAGGGTGAAAACAGCAGCACAAGAAGGGCAAGATACCTCACGATCCATCATCCCAAGAGTCGAAGGATTAGGAGGTGGGGGCAAATCTCCTAAAGATGGAGAACCAGGTGGAGGAGGTAAATCTCCTAAGGATGGAGAACCCGGTGGGGGAGGTAAATCCCCTAAAGAAGCAGAACCAGGGGGTGGAGGCAAAGGCAATTCACCTAGTTCAGACAGAGCTTTCGCTTGCTGCCTTTTTAGTCGACGTTCTTGTCTAGGACTATTGGTCTGAACTTCTACTGTATCGGGTTCTGATTCCTCTTGGGGCTCAACGGTAACTTGAGGGACAGCCTCGTCTTGTTCATCTTCTACTTCAGATACGGAGACAACAATAGGACTTTCAGGGAGCATTTCGATATCTGAATCATCAAATTCATCAATAGAAACAACTGCTATCTTTACTTTATATCTACTTCTTCGTCTACGAACAACCAAAATCATTCCAAGTAAGATATTTGCTGAAACACAAGCTACTCCACCTAGAAGAGAAATTGTTCTCCAAGTGTTTGAATCAACACCAAGAATAATTCTAAGTCTATCAAATGGATTAGAGGATGATTGATCAAGCGGTTGATCGAAAACTAGAGCCCGTAATCGGACTTGTCCTAAGACATCTATCAAAATAACAAGTTCTTCATTTTCTGAACTATATTGAGCATCAAGAAGTCGGCCAGGGCTCAACCTAATTCCAATACCTATATCTTCATCAAAAACTCCAACTCCAACTAATGGCTGATTATTGGTTCCAACAGCATCCATTACAATGAAAACCTGACCATTTTTATCAATAAGAGAAATATGTCTAATTCCTGGAGTTGACAAAAATGATTCGTTAAATTGTTCAAAGGAAGAATCTCCCTCTGTTAGAGTTAATTGCATTGAGTAACCATCTCCAATTGTCCATGCAGTGTAAACACGATCAATTCCGTCTTCAGACAGAACAAGCATGACAGGATTATCTCCATCTTCAACTACATCCTTTCGGAAAAGCCAGTTCTCATTTCCTAAATCACCATGAGCATACCAAATAGCATCAACCACTGATCCCGACGGAAGTTCCTCGCTGTGAGTGTAAAGTAGATGAGTAAATTCATCCCCTACTTCAATATCAATTGGTGAAACAGAAGAATGATCAATTACAATATTTGGAATTACGGGGTCAGAAATTATCCATGAAGAATTATCAAATGAAGTAGTTGAATGAATTGTAAAAACTGATGTTGTATCAGTATATGAACCTGAATTAAAGATATCTCGATAATATCCTGCAATAGCAACAGTATCTCCATTTACATCTATATCAAGACCGAAGTAAGAACCCTCTGAGGATAATAACGGTTCCATTAAATCAATAGTTGGAGGAGATTGACAAGATTCATCAATTGTAGTATAATATAGATGAGTCCTGTAAAAACCGAAATCATCTAATTTCTGTCCAGTCCATGTAACATGAGTTAATCCATCACCAACAGAAGTAGTGGCAATAGCCCCCATCCATCTATCATCGAAATCTCTCTTACATGTTTGAACATTTAATTGTGATGAAACCCTATGTACGCTTAGCGAACGAGCATCGGCACTAATCAGATGGCCTTCTCTTCCTGTTAATGATAATTGTAATGGAATTTCTACATCACTCAGAGTACCAACAGAACGTGATGCTCCTAACGTTGCATTAACTAATGGAATCCAGTATGTTTGTTCATTATTTTCCCAGTTAAGATCTAGCGAAGGTGTAGCCTTGACCCGAATGTGAAGAATTGATGATTCGTTAGAAATCAAGGAAATTGGTACGTTTGTTACTGTACCACCTGAGATTATTGATTCTGTAAAGTTACCATATTCTAACCAACCTATTTCAGTTTCAAATTCAACAGTGAAAAGAACTGATGTAGCAGTTTCACTACCAATATTCTCTACGGGAACCTTCAGTTGGAATTGCTCACCTGAACGGGGTATGTCTGGAGAAGTCTGAACTATTCCATCAATGAGATTAATATCAACTCCATTCGGTCTGTCTAAAATTGTATATGTTGACGATACGGTATTTCCA
>PAOK01000055.1 GCA_002708015.1 Methanobacteriota archaeon | reverse complement strand
AAGTAGAACTGAGCCTGCATCTACTTGATCACCCTGTGAATAATGTATAGAAGTCACTATACCTTGTTTATCTGCCAAAATTCTATGTTCCATTTTCATTGCCTCTAATACCATTAATGGTTGACCTTCGGAAACCTTTGCACCCTCTGGAATCAATACTTCCAATACTTTACCCGGCATAGGGGCAGTAAAGGCACCTTCATTGGTTCCAGAATCAGATATGCCAGGTTCAATAACCTCGATAATTGAAACATTTCCATCGAGATGAATCCACCATTTATCTCCTACCTTAGCGCAAAATGCAACTTTCTCAAGATTGTCTTTCTTTATGATAATTCTATTAGGATGAGTATCAGAAAAAATAGTAATATTTCCAGATTCTATTTTCTCACCGTCTAATTCAATAGATACGGGATTCAACGGATTCCCTCCGATTTGAACATTCCATTTCCTTCCTTCAGAATCTCTAAGATTTACCATTTAATCACCTCACGGAAATACCCTTGACAAACTCAAAAATGGATCATTTTTACTTGTTCTACCTATATCGTCAGAGGTTGAAGATAGTATATTTCGATCGAGCCCCAATTGTTCAGCACCCGCAGCCAATAGAACTTCAGACGAGGTAGTTTGTTTTGGCATCCAACCATCAGAAAAATGATTATCAATAAAATTTGTAGTAGTGTCTCCAGAAATGAAGGATTTGTGGCGCATTATATCAATCAAGAAATCAATATTTGTAGTAGCACCAAGAATTACAAATGTACGTAATGCTCTTTCCATTCTACGTATTGCTTGATTTCTATTCGAACCATATACTATCAGTTTAGCTAACATTGGATCAAAATCAATTCTAGCCTCATCTCCTT
The DNA here is from genome assembly GCA_002708015.1 of Methanobacteriota archaeon. Taxonomy (GTDB): domain Archaea; phylum Thermoplasmatota; class Poseidoniia; order Poseidoniales; family Thalassarchaeaceae; genus MGIIb-N2. The sequence goes on along the minus strand of PAOK01000055.1, from coordinate 34,954 downwards.
GACGAACCCCGGTATCTAGTCTAACACCTGGACCTTCGGGGGGAACAAAAACAACAAGGGGACCAGTTGCTGGAAGAAACCCTCGAGAGGGATCTTCTGCATATATTCTAACTTCTATAGCATGACCTCTGATTGACAAGTCATTTTGAGAAAATGGCAAAGGTAATCCTGATGCGACTCTGATTTGTTGTTCAACTAAATCAACTCCAGAAATACATTCAGTAACTGGATGTTCAACTTGTAATCTTGTATTCATTTCAAGAAAATAAAAGGAACCATCTGATGATAAAAGAAATTCTACTGTTCCTGCTCCAGAATAAGAGACCTCTTGAGCTGCTGAAACAGCCGCTTTACCCATTGCAGATCTAGTTTCTTCATTGAGAACNGGCGANGGTGCTTCTTCAACTACCTTCTGATGACGACGTTGAATACTACACTCTCTTTCGAAAAGATGTACAGTATTTCCAAAATTATCAGATAAAACTTGAACCTCGATATGCCTTGAATTTTCNAATAAACGTTCAATGTAAACGGTTCCATCTCCAAATGCGCTCTCTGCTTCCCTTTGTGCTGCTAAATATTCTTGTTGNAGGCGTTTTGGCTCACGAACTATTCGCATTCCTTTTCCACCTCCCCCNGCGCTTGCTTTTAGCAAAAGAGGATANCCAACAGATGTGGCAGCAGCGACTAACGAGTCGATAGTTGAATCTTCATTAGTTCCAATCAAAATCTCTCTTCCAGGAATTACTGGAACCGAAGCATCTTCCATTCGACGTCTGGCTGTAACCTTGTCACCCATTGAATCAATTGCTTCTGGAGAGGGTCCAATCCAAATTATTCCAGATGAAATCACCGANTTTGCAAAATCTGCTCTCTCTGAAAGAAAACCATAACCAGGATGTATAGCATCAGCGCCAGATGACTTTGCNGCATCAATAATTGCATCGCCATTAAGATAAGTATCTGCTAAACTCTCCCCAGGTAAAGAAATTACNTGATCTGCCATTTCAGTATGTAATGCACCTTCATCGGAAGAAGATCGGATGGCAATCGCTTCTATATCCATTTCTTGACATGCACGAATAATACGGCAAGCAATTTCACCTCTATTAGCNATTAAAACAGATGAAATTGGCTTAGGTGCCTCTTTCATCCATTCAGGTTTAGCCATTTGATCACTCCTGATCTTTTTTCCAATTTGCAGGTCTCTTCTCAAGAAATGATGAGAGTCCTTCTTGACCTTCCTTAGAACCTCGCATCTCGCTTGTCTTTTCCAATGTCCATTTCCTCAAATCTTCATCCGAACCAGTCCATCTATCGAACTCCAGAGTAAGTTTCTTTGACTCATANACTGCCATAGGGCCTGTAGTCAGAAGATTTTTGATGACCTCTCTAGANGCCTCTTCGAAATTGTTCTTATCCTCTACTAATTCATTTACCCATCCTATTCTCAAAGCTTCTGTTGAGTCAATTCTACTTGCAAGCATTGATAGCCGTCTGAATTGNGAACTACCTATTTTTCTGTATACATAAGGGCCAATTACAGCAGGTAGAATACCGAGCTTTCCTTCTGAAAGTGCAATCCGAGTACCCGGTTCAGCTATNACATGATCNGCGCATGAAAGAAGTCCNGCACCCCCTCCTAATGCTACCCCTTGTACACAACAGATAGTGAAGCATGGATGTGACCAGAGTGAATTAAACAAGGTGTCCAGTCTTTTTGAGTCCNTTCTGTTCTCCTCCGGACTGGCTGCTCCAGCGTCTCTCATCATATTCACATCTGCACCAGCGCAGAAATGCTTACCTTCTGATTTCAATAATAATACTCTAAAATAAGGCATTTCATTTGAATCCTCTAGAGAGTTATTTTTAGCAACTGATCTAGAAGACGTCCAAGCAATTAGATCTATTAACTCAGAGATTAACTGTGCGTTAAGAGCATTGAATACCTCACTTCGTGAAATGGTAATTATTGCTACAGGACCCTCTATTTCGAGATAGCATAGATTCGTTTTTGGACAATCATTTGAAGAAATACTCATTTTATCACATTCTGAAAATTCCATATTTTGATTCAGGCATTGGTGCATTTAAGCTTGAACTGATACAAAGCCCAAGGATATCTCTAGTATCTCGTGGATCAATTATTCCATCATCCCATAGTCTAGCTGTAGAATAATAAGGACTTCCTTCTGTCTCATACTTTTCTAAAGTAGGTTCTTCGAATTGCTTTATTTCTTGCTCATTCATAGGTTCAAGACCTTCTCTTAATCTCTGATCTTGTTTAACTGTAGAAAGAACTTGGGCAGCTTGAGGCCCCCCCATTACTGAGATTCTTGCATTTGGCCACATGAACAAAAATCGAGGATCATATGCTCTTCCACACATGCCATAGTTTCCTGCACCATGTGAACCTCCAATAATTATAGTAAATTTAGGAACAGGAACGCAGGAAACAGCAGTAACTAATTTTGCACCATCTTTTGCTATTCCTCCTGCTTCGTAGTCTTTACCAACCATGAATCCAGTGATATTCTGAAGAAATACCAATGGAATCCCTCGTTGCCCACATAACTCAACAAAGTGAGCTCCTTTCAAAGATGATTCTGAAAATAAAATTCCATTATTTGCAACAATTCCAACTGGATACCCGTGGATACGAGCAAATCCACATACTATTGTAGTACCATATCGAGGCTTGAATTCATGGAATCTGGAACCATCAACTACTCTAGATATTACTTCGCGTACATCAAAAGAAGTACGATTATCTTCCGGAATTATTCCTAAGAGATCTTCCACTTCATGNCGTGGTGGTTCAGAATCAGATACTTCNAGACGTGTTTTGGGTTTCGAATTCAGATTCTCTACGATATTTCTTACCATTCTCAATGCTTCAGGCTCGTCTTCAGCAAAATGATCTGCTACTCCTGATTGACGAGTGTGAACATCTGCACCTCCTAAATCTTCAGCGCTGACTTCTTCACCAGTAGCTGCTTTCACAAGAGGAGGGCCAGCAAGAAATATGGTTCCATTCCCTTTGACGATAATTGATTCATCCGACATTGCAGGTACGTATGCTCCTCCAGCAGTACAAGACCCACAAACTGCAGCAATCTGAGGAATGCGTTTACCTGACATAATTGCTTGATTTCTAAAAATCCTTCCAAAATGACCCTTATCAGGAAAAACTTCGTCCTGCATCGGCAAGAATGCTCCTCCACTATCAACAAGATAGATACAAGGAATATTGTTCTCTTCTGCAATTTCTTGAGCACGAATATGCTTCTTTACGGTCATTGGGTAATATGATCCGCCTTTTACAGTTGCATCATTTGCAACAAACATACATTCTCGACCATGTACAATCCCAATGCCTGTAACAATACCTGCTGAAGATGCTTTACCATCATACAGTCCATGAGCTGCTAAAGGTGACATTTCTAAGAATGCTGTTCCAGGATCGCAAATGGATTGAATTCGTTCCCTAGGTAATGCCTTTCCGCGACTACGATGACGTTCAACATATTTCATACCCCCACCCAGTTTTACTTTTTCTAATTCATCTCGCAGGCTATCGATTAAGCCCTTATTATGTGATACTCGATCACTGAAAATCGGATCAGAACGATTGACCCTAGTTGGTAGGACATCCATGAGTCTCGGACCTATCGAGTACGAGGATGCCCTTGAATGAAGCGGGGAATTAGACCCCTAGGGCCATCCTGAATACATCTCTTAACCCAGGAGCCAAACCTACAGTCATCAATGCTAAAGCCATTAAAATTCGAAGATGACGGTACCTATACTCCCATCGTTGAAGAGCATAAAACCACCATACAACAATGCCAATAAAACATTTGAGAACCGTGAATCCGTAAGCGGTTCCAAAGAATTCAATCACTGCACTTGAAAATACATGTTTCTCAATATACCCATACTCAACCAAACCGATCCCTGTTGCGATACCATCAACTGCTTGGCCATACATGGCAATAAGCACAATCGGAGAAGCAAGTATTGCTTTCCAAGTTAACGATTCCATATTATCATGTAATTGGGTTCTTTCATTCTCATAATCAGATAATGATAGATCAGGGGGGAGTAAACCTGGAATGGATATTCCTGAATTTTTTAATTTCCTTAAGTTCGGAAGTCCGACGAATAAATACACTGGAATAAGAACCAATGCAGGAACTACTAGTGTCCAAAAAAGTGCTTCTGGATGGAATATGTCAACAACTCCGATCTCAGAAATTGATGATCTATCTATCATTAAAAGAGTCGTAAATTGACCCGCATCTTCTAACTTTAGCATCATTCGAATGTAAGAGTGAAGACACCCATACAAAACAAAGCAACCTCCAATCCCTACTTGAAAAATTCCTTGTTCTATTGATGTCCATTTTTCCATTAACAAATGCGAGATTAGAACAAAAATAATNCCAATAAAACCAAAAATAGCAACTGGCCATAAATTTAGTAAGTTTTCCATCGGAGTTCCAATACGGCCTTGTTGTAAAGATGTTAGAAACAGAATTGTTTGGAATGATATTAGTGCGATTGATGATCCTGTAACCCAAATTCTATCATCAGGGGAATTACCGGATTTCGCTGCAAGAGAAGCAATAAAACCAGACAAAATGACCCAAGCTGCTCCCTGAAAATGTATTCCAGGAGAAACAAACCAAGATTCTAGTGCAGGACCAAAAAGTCCTGCATCCTCTACAACTTCCCCTAATGCTGCCCAAATCACCCATGGAACTAAGGCAAATATTGTACATTCAGTTGCAGCCATACCAGCTTTTCTCAAAATGGCAGCAATTGAGATTACAGCTAAAATGAGTGTAACATTGTAGGACAAAGTATTGACTTGATTATATGAACCATCAGACATACTTTCGTCCCTAATAGGATTCATAAAATACTCTTGAAAAATTGTATTNAGGAAGTTGTCAGGGCTTAAGGTTTCAGAAATTACAGTAATTGAAACAATGAATACTATCAGACTTAAACCAAAAATCGCTAGCTTCTCCCACCANGAGAAATTTTCATCACCCAAAACGGGACCNGAACGTGTTGGATTCACNGGCATTGGACACCTACTTGGGTGATGACTATTACGCTCGTTGATCACTCTTCTTCATCGGATAATGATTCTGAGAGTCTAGCAATAAGATCTGCTTTCTTTCCTCCGACTGGAAGGCCAGCAGCTTTGCATCTTTCCTTCAAATCTGCAACTGATAATGATGACAAATCTTCTTCACTTTCAGGTTCATCAGCAACCATTGGAGCATGTACTTCTCTGAAAACAATGGTCTGAACACCAACATGATCTCTTAAAGTTCGAATTAAACCAAATTTAGTGTAAGCCCAATTTTGATCGTATGATACGTACTCAGGCAAAGTAATTGTTAGATCATCACCATCAAACGAACATTCGAAACCATCTCTTCCAGTATTAGTTTCTAACAAGGTAGTGACTTTTTCTGAACGATCAGTTACCTCTTTGATAATCTTGTATTTGTAACGAAGAGTAACACCGGCTAAAGCGTGATTGAAATCAATACTAGCACGACCAGAGCGGAATGATTTGAGAATGCCATTTCTACCTCCAATCTCAACCATTCCTCCAATTTGTAGATTATCTGGATTTTGAACCGAGCGAGAAAGTTGCTGTAAACTCATTACTTCAACAGCACTTGCATCACGTTCGCCGTAAGCATCCTCGGGAGGAATATCGAACTCATAATCAGTATCGACTTTAGCCTCATCAAGATGAGATTCAAAGCCCTTGATTAGACGACCGTCTCCGATTACAGTAATCAATGGAGAATAGCTTCGATTTGCTTCGTGTCTATCATGTTCTTGGGCTACAGCCTCTCTAGTCGTTTCGATAAGATCTCCTGAATCAGCATTATACAAGTCATAATCGATGTGAACAATAGAGCCGCTCTTCATACACATTACCTCCTTAAGGACAAACGCGCGACCTACTTCCCCCTTATGAGAGTGGCCCTTACTTCATTCAGATAAATCACTCAGATTCATCAAAATGATTTCGACGAATTTGTTTCAGAGTAAAGACTGATCCAACCATTATCATAAACCAACCAATCCATACTAAATGACTGCCTGGCAAATCATAAACCGTTAGACGAACACGATCAACATCATCTAATTCACCCATCATCGCATGAGTCATAATTTGATTCATCTGAGATAAATCAAGAATCAGAATTGTATCTCCTTTCCAATCCACTAATCTATCAACTTCAGATCTCGGTCGAATTGCCCCGTCAGCAGAATTAAACCTCAAAACGCCTGGTTCTACNGAACTAATGAATTCCCCACTAGTATCGTAAACATTTATTTGAATTCCAAAAAAGCCATCTGCCACTGAAAATTTCTCACTAAACTCAGGATCTTCATCCCTTACTAGTGTGGTGATATCTGTCATTTCATAAAGAAAATCTCCATGACGTATTTGCTCATTCCTAATCAAAGTAATCTGATGTGAGGGGTCGACACGATCGACTAAGGTAGTTGTTAGAACGTGCCCTACTAGCAATATGAGGATGCCTGCATGTGCTAAATGAGATCCTAAAACTCGTAAATTTGGTTTCTTTCTCTTTCTGAGGATTGAAGTTTTTCTAATTGTTGAGGTTAAGTCAACTATTGAGGGAGGGATTGCAATAACCAACCAAACCAACAAAAATCTACTGATATGTCCTCTGTCTATTGACTGAGTAAGTAACTGATCTGCATTACCTGGAAGAGGGAAGTAATTCAGTCCATACAATGTAGCCAAGAATGAGATAATAACTCCTAAAATGAGAATGATTCTTCGTTGATATTCTGGTGCTTTTCTGAGTGAATAGATAAGCAGACCAGCAGCTAACATGCCAATCAGAATGGAGCCGAACGCTTCGTGTGCTTGAGGAGAAGATCCATCTATTTCAGCTAACAATAATAGCCATGTAAGAACTAGGAAAGAACCTCCTCCGACTAACGGTACATGCAATGAAATAGATGATAGTGAGAGGGATTTTCTGTTAGATTCTTCTTCTGATGCTAACAACCATGGTAAAAGCAACAAGAACATTCCAATTCCAGCTTGAGTTGAATCTAGATGCCATGACCATCTGGAGAAAAGAAGAATTACAACTCCAACTGCAGGCCACAACACAGCCTGATTTCTATCATGTATCATCAAGAAAATTATAGGAATTAATAGAATTGCTACCGACAATGATTGTGAAATAAATAAAATGGCTAATTCTCCGATTAAGATACTGAATGCCAAAATTGGTCGAGCTGTCAACAAAGTTTCTTGACCTGAAACTAATACACGTTCTGAACGATATCTTCCTAACCAAAATGTTGCAAAACATATCAGAATAATCATTCCAAAAAATTGAATCAACACTTCTATGCCTTCTACACCTGAATCCCACAGAGAAAGTACTCTCATGTAGGCATCATTATTCAGAGATTCACTATCTTGAGATGCAACGAAAGCATGAACTGAAGCCCATACTCCATTTGCTCTNGTAACTAATGTAGAATGAAGAGCCAAAGCTCCTGTNAGNAATGCTAATGCNGGGGACCANACNAATGCTGAATTTCTATTCTTTACTTTTGGNGACATTCGAAGATGAATCAACAACANTANAGATAGCCANGGNAGTAATGATGCTGTTTCTACTGGATCCCAAGCCCAATAACCNCCCCAATCCAAAACGGTATATGCCCATAATCCCCCNAATCCTATCCCCAATGTNCCTGCAAAGAACGCTGCTCGAGCTAANGGCAATACATCCNGATGAATCTCTAATGGATTTGTTTCATTCAATATTCCTTCCATNGCTAATGANGNAACAACAAGACAAAGNGCATAAAANGCAAAAACTATNGGTGGATGAATNACCATNAAATCAGTCTGAAGAAATACATTNAGTTCTGATCTTGGNGGTGAGTTATCAAGAGCAAANGGTTCAAGCANAAANGCTACNAANAANAAACAAAATGTNAGNAAATGAAGGANTCCTCCTGTTCCAATNCTTTTCTTTTCTGTTTCNTTATCNGANATATAACGCCACCATAATCTTGCAGCTGATAGCCAAGCAATCCATAGCAACAAGGGACCAGAACGTCCTGCCCAAACAGCTGAAACACGATAATGAATAGGAAGATCATAAGATCCATTAATTCGAACTGTNCGTAATNAATCGAAATCAACNATNAATGCGATNATNAAGAATAGAAAAGGTAANGCNTGCAAGCCTAAAATAGAAAACTCATGTGGATGGGGTTTTNTGAAAACNANAGTATGACGGAANGCNANNAATGTAGCAANTGAAGGAACTCCGAGNAGAAGAAGGTCNAGCCACATACCTATCCCGGTGGTTGACCGATGCTACCCTCTCAATAGGGCATCGGTCTTAGGTTACCATCCGTAATGCTTAGCGCGGCTATATCCGAACGCTAGCATAGCTGGAATAATTCGTCTGAAATACAAACTTGGTCTTCTGATTAACAGTCTAATGGCAACCATTGCCTTCCCAGAAACCCCCATATCTGACATTTCATCAGGAAAACATCTACCCATAACAGACATATCATTATCAGATAGTGAATATAAAGCACTTTTACCTCTCAAAATTTTGTGATAAGGAGGGAACTCAGTCTTCCAACTTTCAGTATATTCTTTCAATTTATTAGCAGAAAAATCTCCTTTTGAAATTGCATCCGCTGCTGTTATTGCCGCAAATTGAGCCGACTTAAGCGCAAGATGTGAGCCTCCTTCAAAAAGAGGTGATGTAAAACCAGCAGCATCACCAATCAACAGAATTCCATCAGAATGTGTAGTTTCGTGAGGTCCAGAAATGGGAATTGTTCCTCCAAATCCACGTACTTTTCTTCCATCATCCCTCCAAGGTGGATTTACAACTTCAAGATTTTTGAATTCGTCAGTATCTGCAATAAAACGATCTAATTCTTTTACAGCACCACTTTTATCTTCGGTGACTAGACCTACATTTGCACGACCTTCACATTTAGGTATCATCCACAAATATCCTTTTTCGGCATATTGTGGCCAAATGTAAAAATCTAGGTAATCGTCAGTTGGGACCTCTAACATTTCATATTGCATTCCAGCAATCACTTTTGGTCGCTCATTAAGTTCTAGGATTTTAGAACAAACCCCTGCAACTCCAGATGCATCGATTACAATTTTGGCATTAATAGGAAATTGATCTCCTTTTCCATCGCAGAAGTGTCCCATAAATTTTCCATTTTCTTCTATTCGCTCCATCGATTGTAATTTATGTCCAAGAAATAGGCTAGCNCCTAATTCGACTGATTGATCAACCAACCATTGTTCAAAAAGGTGTTTTTCCAAAACATATCCATGTTCTGTAAGTCGTTTTTGTGTCCCATCAGGAAAAATTACTCTAATTCCGTGAACTCGCTTACTAATCACTTCGTCAGGTAATGTCAAATCAAGGTTTGAAAGAGCGATATCTGAAATACATTCACCACAGTGAACTGGAGTCCCAATTTCATTGTGATCTTCTATCACTACAACGTTCAGACCCAATCTAGCAGCATGTAAAGCAGCAGATCCTCCGCCTGGTCCAGCCCCTACAACAAGGACATCGCATGTTGTGACCATACCCCGTCCAAACAAAACCAGTGCATCAATTAGTCGATTGAAGTAAACCAAATGTATTCATGTAGAGACATAAACGGAGCTTCATGGCGTGGAGGACTCTGAGGCGCTATCTGCGTTCTTTGGACAAAGATGGTGAGGTACTAAGGATAACACGCCCAGTACGTGTAGAATTAGAAGCAGGATGTATTGCAGATCTTTTGGTAAAAACTGGAGGGCCTGCAGTAATTTTTGAAAAACCAGAATTAAGTGATGGTTCAATTTCTGAAATTCCACTTGTAATGAACCTCTTTGGAACCAAAGAAAGAACATTAAGAGCGTTGCAAGCAGAGACCGATACTGAAATTGGTGATCGTTTAGTTTCATTAATGAAACCAGATATTGGAACATTTGTTTCAAAACCTTGGAAAGGAATTCCTTTGGCAAGAGATGCATTAGCATTACCTCCAAAAAAAGTCCGTAGAGCTAAATGTCAAGAAGTTGTAATGGAAGGAGTAGATCTAACACGATTACCAATTCCTAAAACATGGCCTATGGATGGAGGACATTACGTTACTTTACCATTAGTTGTGACAAAAAATCCAGAGACTGAAGAACATAATCTTGGAATGTATAGAGGACAAGTACATAGCAAAAAAGAGTTAGGACTGCATTGGCAAATACACAAACATGGAGCAGACCATGCTTCATCTTANGATGATGGAAAAATGCCTGTTGCAGTATGCATAGGTGGGCCGCCGGAGTTGATTTTCTCTGCGATTTCACCTCTTCCAGACAATTTAGAAGAATACATGTTCGCTGGATTCTTAGGAAGAAAGCGACTCAAAATTACAAAGGCATTAACTCAAGATATTTGGGTTCCAGCTGATGCCGACATTATCATTGAAGGATATGTGGTACCTGGGGAAACAAAAACAGAAGGCCCATTTGGAGATCATTTTGGTTTTTATTCATTAACTGGTCAGTATCCTGTACTCAAGGTTACGGCGATTACTCATAGAAAAGATGCAATGTTACCTGCCACGATAGTTGGCCTTCCTCCAATGGAAGATGGTTTCCTAGGAGAAGCAATCGGAAAACAATTCAGTCCAGTGCTAAGGTTCCAACATAGAGATGTTTTAGGTGTACATTTGCCTATGGAAACGGGTTTTCATAATCTAGCAATAGTTTCATCTAAACAAAGATATCCAAGACAGGCAAGGAAAACAGCATTAGGATTGTTCGGAGCAGGACAAATGATGTTTCTAAAAACCATTGTTGCAGTAGATTCTGACCAAAATCCNGATGATTTAGAATTATTATTAGATTCTCTAAATGACAAAGTAGATCCTCGCGAAGATATCATTGTTATCGAAGGAATGGTCGGCGATTCGTTAGATCCTGCAACACCTTATGAAAATGTTCAATCTAAGATATTGATAGATGCNACAACAATTCCTGATGCTGATCCTCGTAGTGATTCAGAAGGACCAGAAGGATCACCTAAACGAACTTCNCCAGGGTGGAGAAAAGGAAAGGGGAAACCACCGGGCGTTCCAGATGGATTTTTACAATCAGTTCTCGATTTAGAAAATGTGTCTGATGCAAGATTGCTTCGCCCCAGTATTCTTGTANTTACCACTAAAATAGAGGGGAGGCCAGATCCTAGAAAAGGAATGTTTGGATTAAATGAAGAATTAGCAAAGGAAAAAGATGAAAGAATTTCTCAATTGACAAATTCAATTTGGCAATTGCAAAATTCAAAGACTTTGAGATGGCTTTTCATCACGGATGATGATCTTGATTTGCACGGTCCAAAAGCAAGGAGAAGATTGCTGTGGCAATTGTTTGCTAGGTTTGATGTTGACAGAGGGTTAAGATTTGATGTTGGAAAAAGTAGAGTTTCTTGGGACGCTACAGTGCCAATACCTTCGATGAATGGCCCCCATCCAATTAGACGATGGCCAGCAGTGACTCTACATGATCCGGAAACAATTGAACGAGTGAGAAAACATGCAGAAGAAGATGGTTTGGGAAGTAGAAATTGGCCCCCACATCTTCTAATTTAGAGTGATATTATGGGAATGAAAGAAATTCTTGAATTCGTGAAAATTGAACATACCCTATTCTCACTTCCATTTGTGTTAATCGGATATATTCTAGCTCACAATCAGTTCGTTTACGATATTTCATCATCAAAGTATGGCGTTGATATCCTCTGGATTCTGATTGCAGCAGTTGGTGCAAGAGGTTTGGCTATGGCATTAAATCGGATAATAGACAAAGAAATAGATGCGGCAAATCCACGAACTAAAAATCGTCATTTAGTCTCAGGATCTATGTCAATGAATACGGCCTGGACGTTGTCAATAGTATTCCTAGGNATGCTTCTTTTCGGAGCTTGGCAACTCAACGAAGTTTCCTTTATGATGGCTTGGTTGCCAGTATTAGTTTTCGTAATCTACCCATATACTAAACGATACACTTGGCTTTGTCACTTCTGGTTAGGGCTTTGTTTGGGTCTTGCTCCAGCAGGTGCTTGGGTTGCTGTGACCGCAGACGTGCATGGTTGGGCATCGATTACNGGCCTTGATGATGGAATGACTGGATTCTATTGGTACCCTGANATNTTCTTCATTTCATTNGGCGTAGCATTATGGATAGCTGCCTTTGACATAAACTATGCTAGAATGGATGTAGAAAGTGATAGAGAAAATGGCATTCATTCATTTCCTTCCAGATTTGGAGATACTGCCACTACCAGAACATCGATTCAACTCACTCTTCTTTGGTTTGCATGCTTTGCTATCTCAGATCCAACTGATGAAATCTGGTTTCTGGCTGCAGCAGGGATTATGTCTGCTTTGAACATCGCAGTTATTCTATCTCGAGAGCGAATACCAGACTTCCAAACAACCCTTTTTCGAGTTTCGATGCTAACTGGATGGGCTCTCCTCGTAGCTATCATGTTGATTGACCCGTTGACTATGACTGGATAATGAAGTAGGTGAGAATATGGGACTTGCAGTAATTACAGGCGGAGGAAGAGGGATTGGTGCTGCAATCTCTAGAAGNCTTGCAAATGATGGACATCAAATCCTCTTAACATACAACACTGATTCTCAATCAGCCGAATCTGTGATTGCTGAACTTAGAAGGGATAATGTTGATTGTGTAGCTGCAAAAGTTGACTGTGGAAATACTGACGAGGTATTCATATTGGCAGATCATCCATGGATGAAAAATGGAGTTGATATTTTAGTTCTAAATCATGGGATGTATCAACGAAGTTCTGCTAAAGAACTAACATTAGATGAATTAGAGTTAACTATGGATGTAAATTTCAGAGGATCAGTTGCAGTTTATACTGCCCTTTCTCCACATCTAAATAATTCTGCTAAAATTATTGCTATAGGGAGCCAATTAGGNATAAAAGGAAGTCCGCATGGAGCACACTATGCTGCATCAAAGGGGGCACTTCATGCATGGGCTAGAAGTCTCGCAAGTAATGTTGCAAAATCAGGACAGAGGGTGAATGTAATTGCACCAGGAGCAATTGACACAGATATTCTTGGTGACGATTCTAAAGAAAAGAGAAGACAGAGAGAAATTGAAATTCCAATGGGTCGGGTAGGAAATCCTAGAGAAATTGCTTCTGTTGTTTCGTTCTTAACTAGTGATGATTCATCATATATTACGGGAGCGATAATACACGTAAATGGCGGTCTATTCTTACCATGAGGATGAAGAAATGAATACCTCAAACGATCCTTATGATCTTTCAAATTCAATTGAAATTTTTCATGGCAAAGACATGATTCCATTCAAAATTGAGTCAGAATTTAGTCCTGCAGGAGATCAAGAAAATGCAATTGAAAAAATTATTTTTCAATTGGAAAATTTACAAGAACGATGTATACTTTTAGGAGTAACTGGATCNGGGAAAACATTCGCAATGGCNCATATTATCGAACGTCTTCAAATCCCCACTCTGATACTAAGTCATAACAAAACTTTAGCCAGGCAACTATGGCAAGAAATGTCATCACTTTTCCCAAATAATGCTGTTGAATACTTTGTTAGCCATTATGACTATTATCAACCAGAAGCATACGTCCCGACTAGAGATCTATACATTGACAAAGAATTGCAAATGAATGAACGTATTGAGCAAGAGCGATTTTCCACCGTTGCCTCTTTGGTCACTAGATCAGATGTTGTTGTTGTAGGGACAGTATCAACGATCTATGGTCTGAATCCTCCTGAAACATTCCTTCAACATCATGTAAGAATATTTGTAGGCCAAGAAACAGAACCTATGGAAATCGTAAAAGAGCTTATTGATCTACATTACGGAAGAGTTACAGGTTCAGAATTTCAGCGAGGAGACATACGACTTAGAGGAGAAATCCTAGATATTTGGATGCCAAGCAGAGATGATCCTCTTAGAGTTAAATTTGGATTTGAAGGCATAGAACAGATACAAATTTGTGAATCGGTAAGTTTTGAACCACTAGATGAGATAGAAGAAGCTTGGATTCACCCTAAAGAATTCTACATTACTTCAGAAGATTCATTTGAACGTGCTTTAGAAGAAATTGAAAGAGATAGGGATGAAAGAGAAAAATGGTTCAAATCTGAAGGTAAAGATTTGGAAGCACACAGAATAGTGACAAGAACAGATTTTGATTTAGAACTGTTAAGAGAACTTGGCACGTGTAAAGGGATTGAAAACTACAGTAGACACTTTGATGGAAGAAAAATAGGTGAAAGACCTTATTGTTTGTTTGATTTTATGGCTGCATGCGCTCAATCATTTCATGGAGATCCAGAAAAATACTTGGTGATTATGGATGAAAGTCATGTGACTTTNCCCCAATTAGGTGGCATGCATGGAGGCGATAGATCAAGAAAATCNAACCTAATTGAACACGGATTTAGACTACCATCTGCTTTTGATAATCGNCCGTTAAGGGTTGATGAATTTCAATCATTAATCCCTAGAATGGTTTACGTTTCTGCAACACCGGGTGAAAGAGAATTAAGACATNTGGCAGAAGTGACTGAACAATCAATCCCTGAAGGACTNCAACATGTACCTGGTGGAGGAGGAGCAATTGAGTCTAATTTACCAAAAAAGAGATCAAGTATGCTAGAAACTATGGAAGGTATTGATGGAATTGTAAGAATGGAAATTCGACCTACTGGCCTATTAGATCCAGAAATTGAAGTTAGATCTACTGAGGGACAAGTTCAGGACTTGCTTGATGAAATTAATTTTTGTATCAAGAATAATCAACGAGTTTTAGTAACAGTTCTAACAATTAAGTTCGCTGAGGANGTAGCTGATTATTTACTT
Source organism: Methanobacteriota archaeon (assembly GCA_002708015.1). Taxonomy (GTDB): domain Archaea; phylum Thermoplasmatota; class Poseidoniia; order Poseidoniales; family Thalassarchaeaceae; genus MGIIb-N2. The sequence continues at coordinate 19,940 of PAOK01000055.1, read as the reverse complement.
CGAATGGGAATAAATGCACATTATTTACACAGTGAAATAGGTACAATAGAAAGATCAGAAATTATCAAAGCACTGAGAATAGGACATATCGATGTGATTGTTGGAATTAACTTACTTAGAGAAGGATTAGACATTCCAGAAGTGAGCCTAGTTGCAATATTCGATGCAGATAGAGAAGGTTTTCTAAGAAATGAAAGAAGTCTTCTTCAGACTATCGGAAGAGCTGCACGAAACGAAAAAGGAAGAGTGATTCTTTACGCTGATTCAGTTAGTAAAGCAATGGAAGCAGCAATTAAACAGACAGTTGAAAGAAGAATAAGACAAAAAGAGTATAATGAAAAAAATAAAATTATACCTACTACAATAAAAAAATCCCTTCCAACCATGGGTGAAGAAATCGAAGAATTGTTGGCTGGAACAGCAGGAAAAGGAAGTACAGGTGGGAAGAGATTTGTCGGTAGTTTCACTGGAAAATCTAAACAAAAACANGATTCTGATATTGTCAAACGATTTGGATTGGGNGCAGGTACGTGGAATGAACATTCTAATGANGTACAAGAGTCTGTACTATCCAACATTAGTCAACCATCATGGGCTAAAGCGGCATCGAAAGTAGTGGGAATAGGAATTGAAGAAGATATCGCTGAAGATTCCGATCAAAAGATCAGATTAGTAGAACGTTTGCAGAAGGAAATGACTGCTGCTGCTGCACGTTTAGAATTTGAAAGGGCNGCAAAAATAAGAGATAGAATTATTCAATTGGAAAAAGAAATTTACAATTGAAAAATTTGATAGCAATCTTCCATAGAAACGATAGGGAAGAACTTGTTCGGAAACACCATGAGTTACGAGAGAGAGGATTTCGATCTACCTGTATCAGACTACGACCTTTCCAAAACAAAAACAATAGAAGTTCTTTTCGAACAAATGAGAACTGCTGGCGGATTCACAGCTACAAAATTAGTTCAAGCAAGGGATATNCTCAGGAACGCAATAAATGATACTAAAAAAGAAGATCAAGTGCTTAANTGGTTGTCATTTCCTGCGTGTTTGATGGCTACTGGGACAAGAGGGTTTTTCATTGAAGCAATAAAAAGTGGCTCATACAATGTAATTAGTACCACATGTGGTACACTNGACCACGATATTGCGAGAACATTTAGACACTATTACCATGGTTCATTTGACCTAGATGATGCATTATTAGGAGACGTTGGACTGAATCGATTAGGGAATGTAATTGTTCCAAATGAATGCTACGGAGAAATACTTGAACCAGTCATTCTACCATGGTTAGAAGAAATCGAAGCAGAAAGGAGAGAGAAAAATCCTGAAAACCCATGGTTAGGATTTGGTTCAGTAGAACTATGCTGGGCATTTGGCGATAGAATTGAGGATGAGTCCTCATTTCTCTACCATGCAGCNAAGCATAGAATTCCGATAGTAATTCCTGGACTTTCAGATGGAAGTATTGGTGCTCAATTATTTATGCATCGTCAAAAATCACCAGAATTTATGATCGATTTCNTAGCAGATGAACAGATATTATCTGACCTAACATGGACTGCTAAAAAATCACATGCACTTATGGTTGGAGGAGGGATTTCAAAACATCATGTAATCTGGTGGAATCAATANAGGGATGGCCTAGATTCAGCAGTAGGAATTACAACTGCTCCAGAACATGATGGTTCTCTTTCTGGAGCTCGAACGCGAGAAGCAATTTCTTGGGGNAAAATTAGACCAAATGCCCCTCATGTTACNGTTGAAGGTGAAGCTTCAGTATTACTTCCATTACTTGGCTCTAATTTATTCTAATGATTCTTCAATTGCTGAAGCAATGCATTCCATCAAACCTACGCGAATTGCAATCAATGGTCTCCATCCATCTGTCCCACAACTTAGCAATGCATCATGTAAAGGGGCTAAATCGGGCCTTAGATTATTAGCATCAATCTGAAATGCAGCAGGAGAGGTAATATCACTCAAGGACTCGATAGTATGAGTCCCATGTACTGCATTTTGATACCTAGTCCAAAGTATATTTATTTCATTCAATATCATTTCTTGATTCCATGCTCTTCGTCCTGAGAGTTGAAAGTTACCAGATACATCATTATTTTTTAATGTCTCAAATGCTCGATCAGCATCTCTAATATGAACCCAAAAACGGATTCTTTCTTCTCGTTGAGGTTCAATTCCCTTCACGATATCGGAAACCCATTGATTGATTGTCCCTACCCCATCAGGAGAATATACGTCAATATGTTCAATATGAAGTAAAGAAGACATTTTACCACCTCAATTTTGATGAGAGAGCAATACAGTTCGGACTAAATTGATGACAAGATTTACTTCTTCAGAAGTAATCTCAAAATGAGGGGTGAAACGTAGGGCATTTTGGCCTCCATGAATGATACCTAAACCAATTTCTCTACATTTTTCTTCAACTTCTCCAAAACCTACTACTTGATGAGTATCGGGATTTAATTCAGCGCAACAAAGGAGCCCAGTACCTTGTACTTTAACAACAATTTCAGGCATCTCATTAGCCAATTGTTGCAATCCAGAAACCAACTCTTCTCCTCTTAATCTAATATTTTGTCGTAACTCAGGAGTTACAGAATCCAAAACAGAAACTGCAGTTTCAAGGGCCCTAGGATTTGTAGTCATTGTATTTCCATAAATACCAACAACATACAATTCCGAAGCTCTATCGTTCATTCCAAGAACTGAAAGAGGATATTGTCCAGCATTTAATGCCTTAGACCATGTTTCAAAATCAGGAGCGATACAATCTTCAAAACCAGGATAATCAATTACTGATAGACATCCGTGTCCACGAAGACCTGCTTGTATAGAATCTACTAATAACATACTTCCGTGATCTAAAGTCAATCTTCTTGCTTCATCATAAAATTCTCTGCTAACACACTGCCCTGGATTCCCTTCGCCTTGAACCGGTTCTATAGCCATTAATTCAATGAATATACCTTGTTCTTCGGCATCAGAAAATGCACGACGTAACGACTCAACATCGTTTGCAGGAACAAGGATCAAATTATCTCTATCTCGAAAAGTTGCTAATTGTTTGTCATACTTTCCCTTACAAGAGTGGGAAAGTTGGGCAGGACGGTCGGTACGTCCATGGAATGCTTCCTCAATGGCTAAAAGTTTGATTTCAGCACCCTCATATCTACCCCCCTTGTCAGTATGTTTTCTTGCATTTACGTCTGCAATACGCAAACTGACAGTTACAGATTCAGAACCACTATTCATACAGATGAAATTAGTAAACGGGCAATGGCCTCTAGTATGCCCTAATTCAGATTGCAAACGTTCAACTAAACGCAATTGACTAAACGAAGGAGTCATGACATTTGCCATTACCCAATTTTCTGACATTGCGTTAACAGCTGCACTCGGAGCGTGCCCGAAACCCAGCATTCCATATCCTCCATTATCATGTATTACTGCACCTTTTGAAGTAATAATCCAAGGTCCACACGCTGAAATAGCAACATATGGATTAATTGTAGCTGGAGAGTAAAAATTAACGTAAGAAGATTGTAAATGTGAAATCAACTTTGTTTCATCTAACTGAAGGATTTCTAATCCAAAATCATCAATCAAAGCGGAAAAAATTACTTTCGCTTCATTAATCGCTTGAACTAGTTTTTGATCTATAGAACAAAACTCAGTGATAACTTCGTCAGATAAACCCTTACTTCTGGAAGTTTCTCGTCGGGAACTATCTCTGATAAATTGCAAAATTTCCAACGGACTCGGATTGCCCCCCATAAATTAGAATCAAGGAGGGTCCCAAATAGAGGTTACGAAAGAATAAGAAAAAGAGAATATCGAGGAATTATATTTTTCAATTGAAAAACACCTAAAAAATCATTTAGAAATCATTTGTAAATNATTTGTAAATNATTTTAAATGATTCAAGATAATAAAATGAAATAANATAATAATNGCNATTTTTAGACATTTTTCAATTGAAACATGAATAAAAATCAATCNTATTCAAATTCAAACTGATTAACAAAANGGCCGATAATAATGATATATTGATATGATTTCCAATTGAAAATATACTAAACACNANATATTTTCAATTGAATTATACGCCATCAAATCCGATTCTTTTATGTACCCCACATGCAACCCGAGGATAACAAATGCGGGATGGGATACGCGAATAAAGAAGGAGAATGATGGAATGAGTGAAGAATTAGCAATTGAACAATTGATAGACAGAGAGGTTTTCGTTGGAGGAAAACTAGTAGGCATAATCAAAGGACAGAGATTTAGTCCAAGGAAAGAACATGTGAAATCATTGAGGATCGACGTNGTTTCAGATGTAGCACAAGAATATATGAGAAAACCTGCCTTTACAGCGCCTTTAGCCAAGGAACTAATTCACAGCTTACAACCTGATGGTTCTATTAGAATCTCNAAATCTATGAGAGAATTACAACGAAGATGGAGAAACACTATTCGAATTGATGAAGGACTTTATGCTCCAGACGAAATGGTTGGNAGAGCTGTTGTTGATAATGATAGTAACGAAATTGGNAAAGTCGTAGGATTAAAGAAAGTTAAGAGAACTTACAAAGGAGCTGTTGTAGAACTTCTTCCGAGAGTCAAATTTAGAATGGGGCTTCCAGACCANGTTCTAATTCCAGTTGATCAATTTAGTCGCACTACTGCACGATTAGATGAAGTAATTCTTTCTACTAGTCTAGAGAGAGTCACAGCATTAACATCATATGAACGGCTAAATTTTGGCAGTGATGAAGAGGAATAAGTAACCGTCACGCTTTAACCAAAGGTGCTGTTCGCGAACTTTGCCTATGGGCGGGTAGCTTAGCTTGGTTCGAGCACCCGGCTGATAACCGGGAGGTCGCAGGTTCAAATCCTGCCTCGCCCACTCTCTTCAGAGCGTAATGGCAATGAACAACCTACTGTTCGTCTTGACCAAATGGTTGGCGTTGTTGCATCAGGAAGTGGCGATACTGCATTAGCAGAATCGTTAGCCTCAGAACTAGGTTGGGAACATTTTCAATTAGAAGCACGACGATTTCCAGATACTGAAGGTTATGTTAGAGTTCCCGATCATTGTATTGATCCAGTTCGTTCAGGACCTGTAGCATTAGTATCTGCAACCTTTCCGGATTCTGCAATACTTGAAACTCTATTTTTGCTCCATGCATTGAATGATGTACGTAAAGGAAATATGTCCAGTATCAAACATGGTGAAAAAATTCTTCCTGATGTTGGCCCTGGACTATTCTTGATAATTCCATATTTTGGATATTCACGACAAGATAAACGGTTTATGATAGGTGAAGCAATATCTGCTCAGTTCCTAGCATCTACTTTCTCCAAACATTGTGATGGAATAGTAATCTTAGATATCCATGCTCCTGCGGCTGTTGAAAATTTAGTAACGCCTGTTGAATTGGTTTCTTCTATGCCTGAAATTGCTAGCCATTTACAATCTAATGTTCGTCCAGATTTCATACTAAGTCCTGACAAAGGAGCAGTAGACAGAGCAAGTGAAGTTGCTGAAGCAATAGGTACTCCTTTCTCATACTTAGAAAAGAAAAGAATAGATGCCCATACTATCGAACATACTCCAAAAGACCTAGATGTTAATGGGAAAATAGTCGCAATAGTTGATGATATGATAAGCACCGGGGGCACTATTTGCCGGGCTTCTGAAGCATTACTCAAGCAGGGGGCGAAAGAAGTTCATGCTGCCTGTACTCATGGATTATTTACTGGAGGAGCAATAAATCGACTCTCGAATCATGTAAATGGAGTTCACTCTACAGACTCTCTACCTAACCCTAGAGCGAATGTGTCTGCCGCTCCAGCATTAGCAAGAGGAGTGTTGGCATTAATGGATCAAATCAATTAATCGATAAAATCTGTGAGTGTCTATTTCCAATGCGTTTATATCGCGTCCTTACTCCGCAGCGAATGCTACATGAGGAGATACCAATGAGTGTACACATCGCATTTGATACCCCGCAAGACATAAAGGACAGTGTTTTCGAGCTTGTAAAGCTCGTAGGAAAAGAAGGACATGGGACTGTAAAGAAAGGTGCTAATGAGGTTACTAAATGCGCTGAACGTCAAACAGCTATGATGGTAATTATGGCAGAAGATGTAAATCCTCCAGAACTTCTGGCGCACATCCCTATGATTTGTAGAGAGAAAAATATTCCATTCATTTACGTTGATAATCAAGAATATCTTGCAGAATATGCAGGAATGGCTCGTGGCACTAAAACAGCTGCAATTGCAATCTTAGATGTAGGTAGAGAAGCAAATGATCGATTTGAATCGGTCAAGGAACAAGCTTTAGGATTGGCTAAGTAAAGGAGACGATACGATGTCAGTTGAAGCATGGCCTGCAGAAGTCGTCGAGATTGTTGGCAGAACAGGAATGAGGGGTGAAGCAACCCAAGTCAAAGTACGAGTTAATGATGCTCCAAACCCTCGTGACGTAGGCCGAATTATTACAAGAAATGTTTTGGGTCCTATCCGTGTTGGAGATGTTCTAATGCTACGTGATACTGGACGTGAAGCAAAGAGACTGAATGCTCGTTGAGGTGAAAAATATGCCCGAAGAACGTATCTGTAGTTTCTCTGGAGACAAGATTGAGCCAGGAACCGGAATGATGTTTGTAAAACGAGATGGTTCAGTACTATGGTTCAAAGATAGTAAGTCGAGAAAGAACCATATCAAAACAAAGCGAAATCCACGCCGAGTAAAATGGACTAGATTTTACGTTAAAGGCGGAATCAAGTAATCAACGAATTCTTTGTATTAAGGTTCGGTTGAAATACACCTAGTAGGTCCCCGGGTCATGAGTGATTGGCAGACTACATTCGTAATGGTGAAACCAGACGGCGTTCAACGCGGTCTCGTAGGTGAAATAATTAGCAGATTTGAAACAAAGGGGCTGAAATTAGTTGGTCTAAGAAGTGTTGTTCCTTCCGAACAAATTGCTGAAGAACATTATGCAGTTCACAAGGAGCGCCCATTCTATAACGGTCTAATTGAATTCATAACATCGGGGCCAGTTGTTGCAATGGCATGGAATGGAAAAGATGCGATATCAGTTGCTAGACTAATCATTGGTGCAACAAACGGACGAGAAGCCAATCCTGGAACAATCAGAGGAGACTTCGGAATGGATATTGGATTTAATTTAATTCACGGGAGTGATGGAGAAGAAACTGCATCTTCAGAATTGTCCCTGTGGTTCCCTGAAGGCACTATGGAATGGAATCTAGATCTAACATCATGGATATATGAGTGAGGGATGTGATGGATTGGATGGACGGCGTCAACCAATTGTAGCCGTTCTAGGGCATGTTGATCATGGAAAAACATCCATGTTAGATCATATCCGAAATCTGGGAACTAGAACTCAAGGCTCAGTAATGGCTAGAGAAGCCGGAGGTATTACCCAGCATATTGGAGCTACGGAAGTACCCGCAGATATTCTCAATACGTTCTGTGGGCCACTATTAGGTGGCAAAGAATTCCTATCGCCTGGGTTATTATTTATCGATACACCTGGCCATCATTCATTCACTAGTCTAAGAAGTAGAGGTGGAGCGTTAGCAGATATTGCGATATTAGTAATCGATGTAATGGATGGGTGTAAGCCTCAAACATTAGAATCAATTAGAATACTAAAAGAAGCTAAAACTCCCTTTGTTATTGCTCTGAATAAAGTGGATAGATTGTACGGATGGAATTCTGAAAATGGACGTTCTATGGCAATATCATTGAAAAATCAGTCTAAAGACACAATTGGTTACCTTGAAGAAAAACATTGGAAACTAGTTGGAGAATTGGGAGAATCTGGATTTAATGCAGAGAGATATGACCGTATCAAAGATTTTACCAATACTATTGCAATGGTTCCATGTTCTGCTAAAGAAGGAGAAGGTGTTCAAGATCTATTGGCAGTAGTCATCGGTTTAGCAGAAAGATATCTGGAAAATCAATTGACAGATATTGAAGGTATGGGGATTGCAACTGTTCTGGAAGTTAAAGAAGAAAGAGGGCTTGGAAAAACCCTAGATATTATTCTCTCTAAAGGCTCAATTGGTAAAGGAGATAGAATCATTGTAGCCAGCGAAAATGGTCCTAAGAAATCAAAAGTTAGGGGTATGTTCTCTCCTAGAGGTATGAGTGAAATGAGAGATGCAGGAGATAGGTGGGATCCTGTTGATAGAGTTCATGCGGCATCAGGAGTGAAAATTAGTGCAGTTGATCTCGATGATGTTTTAGCAGGAACTACCCTACATGTTATCAAAACTGACGAGGAAGAGGAAATAGCTTGGATGAAGGCTAAAGAAGAATCAACATTGACTTTGGAACTTCAAGACAATGGTGTTTGTATCAAATCGGATACTCTTGGAGGATTAGAAGCTTTAGCATTTGAATTAGGAGAAAGAAAAATTTCGATTCGTGCAGCAAGTGTTGGTAAAATCACACGCAAGGATATTCGTATTGCAGAAGTAGGAAAACAACCTGAAGAACGTGTGATTTTAGCATTCAACACAAAACCATTACCTGAAGCCAGTAATGAACTTGAAGATCCAGGATGCGATGTAGATTTAATCAGTGGAGATATTATTTACCATATAATCGATAAGCATGAAATTTGGATGAAAGATGTACTAGAACAAAAAGAAAAGGCAGATAGAGAAATGATTGTCTATCCAGGACGTTTGTTATTCCTTCCTGACCATACATTCAGAGCTTCAAAACCAGCGGTTATTGGAGTTCGTGTTTTGGGTGGGAGAGTACATATTGGTCAAAGATTGATGAAAGATGGAATTCAATTAGGTCAAGTGAAATCAATTCGTTTAGGCCAAGATACTCAAAAAGATGCAAAACAAGGTGATGAAGTAGCCATCGGAATAAGTGGGGCAGTCAAAAAACCTGGAGATGATTCTTCAGAAGCAACACATGTAACGGTTGGTAGACAGATCAATGAAGGAGATGTTTTACTAGTCGATGTGCCTGAATCACATGTAAGGATTCTGAGAAAAAGAAGTCTTACAGAGGTAGAAAAGGAAATATTAGATGAAATTGTTTCAATGCATCGAAAAGATCCAAAAACCCCTAGATGGGGACTTTAATCGGCCGATATTATACGAATCGACAACCACCAACCTTGAAGTAGTTCAAGATTCAGACATCTGATGTTAAAGGGGTGCTAAGATGGTTTCAGAGTATGCTGGTGGAAGTGGGGGACGCGGACGAGAAGTCGTGCGTGTAGTTAGCGATATTTCGAATGCGCTAATGAATGAAGTATCAAAAGTAATCATTGGAAAACAAGAAAATCTTCGAAGAGTTACAATTGGCATTCTATCTAACGGAAATATGCTTCTTGAAGATTTTCCAGGACTTGGAAAAACAATGTTAGCAAATACTTTTGCTCGTTCACTTGGTTGTAAATTCAAGCGTGTCCAGTTTACTCCTGATTTGTTACCCTCGGACATCATGGGCACATACATGTACGATCAACAAGCTGGTGAGTTCAAGTTAAGACCTGGGCCTTTGTTTGCAAATCTTCTACTTGCTGATGAAATAAATCGTGCTCCTCCAAAGACTCAAGCTGCGCTACTTGAAGCAATGGAAGAAAAGCAAGTTACTATCGAAGGTATTACTCACAAGTTACCTGCACCGTTCGTAACACTAGCTACTCAGAACCCTATTGAGCAGGAAGGAACATACCCACTTCCTGAAGCGCAAATGGATAGATTTCTAATGAAAATGAGTATGGGTTATCCAAATCGTCAAGAAGAAAAAGCAATCTTAGCTCGAAGGAAAATGCGTGGAAAGGATGATCACGATGTAGATCAAATAACCTCACCAAAGAAAGTTGTTGCAATGCAAAAAGCCCTTGAAGAAGTACATATTGACCCTGCAATACTTTCGTATATTGTAGAAGTTGTTCAAAGGTCTCGAGAAGATCACAGAGTGATTACAGGTGCATCACCTCGTGCAAGTCAATCTTTGTTCAAAACAGGAAGAGCAGCAGCAGCAATCGATGGTAGAGACTATGTAATCCCAGATGATATCAAATCGGTTGCGTTACAAGTCGTTAGCCATAGAATTGTATTGAAACCAGAAGCAAAGATTCGAGGAATTACTGGAATGCACATTATGAGAAAGATTCTGAATGAAGTTCCAGTACCTGTAATTCAATAATTTCTCAAAATAGGCTTACTTTGTCTGCGAACTCTGATGTAGGACGGATTGAGTGGGTGGACTGAAGATAATGGACCCTTACAAGACAATCATAGCCTGCACCAATCAAAAGGGAGGGTGTGCAAAAACTACGACGGCTGTGAATCTAGCTACTTCTCTTGCAGAAGGGAATGCTAAACTTGGCATCCCTCCGTCAAAAGTTCTGTTAATTGACTTAGATCCTCAAGGTAATGCATCTACTAGTTTTGGAGTAGACAAAAGACTCGACGTACCAACTGTTTACGAACTATTAATGCAACCAACTGGAGAAGATCTAAATATTCACGATTTTCTAATCGGGCCTGAGATATTGACGGATGAAATGCAAAGATCATTCAAGAATATGAATCAAGATCAAAGAATACCAAAACGACTCAAAGTAGAAAATTTGTATTTACTACCCTCTAATATTAGACTCTCTGGAGCGGAAATAGAGTTGGCTACAAAATTAGGACGTGAAACAAGATTACGTGAAGCATTAGCTCCAATAATGGATGACTTTGATCATATAATCATAGATACACCTCCATCTCTTGGTTTATTGACAATAAATGCGTTAGCTGCAGCTAATTGGATATTAGTTCCAGTTCAAGCAGAATATTATGCATTAGAAGGAATGAGCCAGCTAATGAATTCCATTCGATTAATCCAGAGGAGAGTAAATAATCATCTGAAATTATTTGGAATTGCAGTAACAATGTATACTCCACGTTCAAAATTATCTCAATTTGTTGAATCGGAAGTAAGGAAGCATTTCGGAGAAGATGTATTTCAAACTGTGATTCCTAGATTGATGTCTATTGCTGAAGCACCTAAAGATGGAGCCCCTGTTGTATTATTGAAAAATCCAACTAAAGGAAATAAGGGAAGTAAACAATATTGGGCATTAGCCAAAGAATCTCATCTAAGAATAATGAAAAGGAGAGCAGAATTCGGCATTAATCCTGAGTCAGTACTTCGAAGAGAAGCGATTCAACAAGGCGATCCTGAACATATATGGGATGATATTGGCAACTGACCAAATTCTCAATGAATGGCATTTTGGCTAGATTTTTACCGTCATACCTATGTTCGTGAAGGTCTGTTTTGAATCATGGGTTCACCTGACATGACATCAGTTTCAGTTTCCTTTGAAGTCCGAAGACGTCTCAATTCGTTAAGAGCGATGGAAGGTGTGAAAAGTATTGACGATCTTCTAAAATCAGTTTTGAAGGAATACCGACTCAATCGATTGAAGGAAGAGCACGACTCTTTGAGAATGCGTATTTCAAATTTAGATGAAGCAGATATTGATGCTACAATTACTGCCTTGGGTTTATTGAGTGATTAATTTGCGTGGACAACCAAGAGTAATCAGAATAAACGGAAAGAGCATCCTTAGAGGTCTCTTTTTTCCGAATAGTGATGAAGAAACTCTTCTTCATTTAGCTGCATGTGAAAGAATAGAGTTACATTCGACATCAAAGGATTGGAATTTTGTTCTAAAAGGTCTGATGGAAATAAGTAGAAGAGCAGGGAGTCAACCAATGACTGGTACTGAATTAAATAATCTTAGAATAATTTTACCAGTAAATTTCACTTGATTTCATATTATTTACTATTCTTCTCAAGCCACTCATGTCCATACCAGCGCCATTGATCCATCGTCCATCCATTCGGTAATCCACCTTCTGGTAACGGAGGAGCCTCCGATGGAGCCGACTGTTCAGCCTGAGGCTGTTCTGCAGGAACTTCTGAGGCCTCTTGATCTGAGTTCTGATAAACTTGCCAACCTTCTTGTGCAGATTCCCAATTTCCAGAACCATCATCTACATCTGAAGTTTCTTCACCAGATTCATCATCACTAGACTCAACATCAACTGGATTTCTTTGCTTGCCTTTTTCTGTTTCATCGATTAAGTCCATTGAAACTTCTTCTTCTGAGGTTTCACTTAGATCAAGTAATGATGCAACATCATCGTCCCACTTTTCATCTTCAATAATTCCACCAAATTGTTCGACAGAACCAGTTTCAATTTCTTTAGTAGCCCCACGTCGAGTATATTTCTCTTCAACTGTCTCAGACTTCTTACCTACCTTTCGTCCAATTATCGAAAGAATTCCAATAGCTAATAACATCACTAATGCAATTCCAGCGCCAATAGGAGCAAAAGAAATTAATTGAGCTGCTAAATCAACCTCTTCCTCCTGATTAATATCTTGAACAGGAGTAGGATCTACAACTATCAACGAAAGGCATACAGAATCATTTTCATTTCTTTCACAGTAATCATCTATTGTTTGAATATTAAATTCACTATCGTCATAATCAGAATTAGAGCCCCAACAGTCTCTATCTTCGTCTAACCATTCTGTAGAATTGCCAACTAACGATTCAGGGCAATTAGTTGCATCCCAATATGCTTCAGATTCGTCTGCATAACCATCATCATCAGTATCAGGGCAACCATATGTAGAAACAGTCTGAACATTGTCTTCTACGGGATTATAGAGTAAATATCGAGTGCTTGTTCCGGCTTCATTAGTACATCCGTCGCCCCTAAATCCTAGTTGTGCATCTCCATATCCATCGCCATCAGTATCCATCCATTGAGTAGGTTCAGAAGAAAATGCATCTCCTTCATCAGACCAACCATCTCCGTCTAAATCCGGACATCCTAATCTGTCTTCGGTAGAAGATCCACTAACATCTGGACAAGCATCAGGGTCAGTTCCTTCTAAATTGTCTCCGAAGCCATCACCATCCGAATCTGCCCATTGGGATGAATCGTCAGGAAAACTATCACCATCTTGACCATAGCTTGCATCACCATAACCATCTCCATCGGTATCTTGGTGTTGATCAGGATTTGAAGGGAATAAATCGGGATTATTTCCTTGTGCATTGTCTCCGAATCCATCTTGATCTGCATCCTCCCATTGAGTCGAGTCATCTGGGAAACTATCTGATTGATTTCCTGATTCTGAATCACCATAACCATCTCCGTCTCTATCTGATGTCTGAGAAGAATCCTGTGGGAATGCATCAAGAGAATCAACTACATTGTCACCATCACTGTCAATATCAAATAATAAGACATCAGTTGAACTTGCAAATGACATTAGTACTACTAGTGATGTACCTTCGCCGTCTAAAATCCCTACAATCTCTCCATTCCCTTGAGATAGAGCTTGTATTTGATTTCCGTTTGAACGATTAACGATATGAAATAAACCATTGGAACCTGCCAGAGAAATTGTTTCGACACCCGAATCAAATATCCCAATCAACTCAGTAGGAGGGCTAGGAGTGAAAGATATTAGCATAGACCAATTTGATGAGTCATAAACCAAATATTGACCATCCTTGGTGACTGTATGTAATTGTCCATTAGTATCTCCCATCATAGAAGTTACTTCTGCATTTGGGTCTGATAAAACTCCAATCAAAGTTCCATCATTAGCATGAACCCTTACAGATCTATCCTTTCCACCAGTAACTACGTTTCCTTGAGGCGTTACCTCTACAGATGATATGCCAATACTATGTGAGGTAGTTTCTGCTCCTGTGGAAACACCGTCACTATACTCAATGGCATTTTTTGAAGAACGATCTGAAAGCCAAAGATCTCCCCCCGGATCAAAATCTAATGAATCTACAGGACCACGAGAAATAGAGTAAATTATTGCCTCAAAAACTGTAGAATATATTACAGCACCACCTTGGTGACCTACAGCAATGAGTCCATCCGCTGAACTATAAGCCATAGAAAGTGCTGAAACATTCAAGATTCCTGTCCAAAGAATTTGACCTGCTTGGTTACCTGTTACTTTCATTGCAGTAATATTTCCGGATTCATTAACAATAGCAACCTCTCCATTTCCAAGATCAGCCCATCCAATTGATGAACCTGAGAGTGTCTCTACATCTGCAGCAAACCCTAGATCTCCTGCCGCGCCATCTACGGAAGGAATTGTGATTGAAATGAATAGAATCGCGACGGTTAGAATGCACTTAGACCAATCGCGCATGAACATCGAAGGCATCCCCCGCCTATGAATCCGGCGGATTAATGGATGAATTACTCTTCTTCAGAAGATGCTACCTTCATTACCTTAACAGGTCGAATAGAACTTGTCTTTGATTTCTCATCGTCATCTACGGGTTGTAGAGTTTTTACTGGCTTTATTGATGCTGTTTCTCCAGTAGAAACAGGTGTAAGTAGACGTCTATCTGAAGCAGGAACTAACTTAGCTAGATTATTTTCATCAATCTCTGGCTGAACTGATTCGGGTTCAGGTTGAATCGTCTTACGAACGGGCGGACCCTTTACCTGAGGTGATGATACTGGCTGACGTACCATTCGCCCACCTCCTGGAGGTCCTTTTACAGGAGGGGATTTGACTGATGGTCCTCCACTTCTAATCATTTTACCTCCTCCTGGAGGAACTGATATTGATTCTTCAGAAACTATTTCTGGTAATTCTTCTTCCTCTTCTTGCTCTGATTCATCTATTGATTCTAATTCTGATTCATTCGGTTGAATCGGTTTAACCACAGATTTGGTTCCCAAGAATCCAGGAGTACCTGCTTGAGGGGCACCCAAAGGAGCTGCTGTTCCTCCTATTGGAGCTCTTGCAGGAGCTAATGGAGCTGATTGGCCGAGGGGGCGAGAACCAAGAGGAGTAGAAGACCCATCTTTTTGAGCAGCAGCGGCACCAAGTGCAGTCATTGGACGTGATTGCCCAATTGGTGAACGAACAGGTGCTGCTAAACCTCCTCCCAATGGCATTGATTGTCCAGGAACATTGAGACCCGTCATCGCTGCTGCTCCAAGACCAGTAGGTTGACTTCCTAGACCTTGATTCTGATTACCAAGGCCAAGGGTGCCTGCTGCTCCAGCCGGTGTTTGTGAACGAGCTGTTCCTAAAGCGCCCATCCATGCTTCTCGCTTAGCAAGAAGAGCATCCTGTTCTGATGCCTCTTCTTTGGACTCTAACTGAGCAACCAGTGCCTCTCTTTCTAGATCTTCATCAGAAATCAAATCCTTTTCAATATCCTTTCTTAGTCTATCTTCAGCTAATTGCTTAAATTCATCAGAACGGGCTTCGAGAGTTGCTAATCTCTCCTTAATTTCTTGACGTTTAACAGCTAACGCAGCTTCAATTTCAGCACGCATTTCAGCTTCTCTTCGTCTTACTTCAATGAGAGCCTTGTTCCTCATTATTTCTTCACGCTTAGACATTTGGCGCTCTAATTGTTCAACAACTTCACGCTCTTTTCGTTCTCTAAACTCGCCTAAACGTTGTTCCATTTCAACCTCTAGATCTAAGGCAGTCTCCTGACGTACTAAGTCTAATGAAGTCTCTAATGAAATCCTTTCATTTCTTAGACGGGCATCAATTTCAGCCATTATTTGTCGTTTTGTTGCCTCTTCTCTGGTAGAATACTCGGCTTCAATCTGCTCAACCCAATTTGTTCTACGAGTTTCATGATCTGCTTCCATCTCATTTCTTAATTCATTTTCACGGTCATGACGGAATCGAGCAAGTTGACTACCAATTTCAGCTTCTCTTTGAAGTCGATACGTTTCGAATTGATGTTCAATTCGACGATCTAATTCACCCTCAATCTGTCTAGTTAATCCCGCTTCAATATCATCTACTGTTTGTTGGAAACTAATATCAAAGCGATCACGAAGTCTTTGCTTTCTTTCAGATAATCTACCAGAATATTCTGTCTCTAGAGTCTTTAGAACACTAGCTCGAAGTTCTTCTCTCTTTCGAGCTACTGCTAATTCTAAATCTTCTTGCATTCGATTTTCTAATCTATGAGTTTCTGAAACAAGACGTTGTTCTAATTCTGATTGAATATCTTTAGCAACGTCT
The DNA here is from genome assembly GCA_002708015.1 of Methanobacteriota archaeon. Classification (GTDB taxonomy): domain Archaea; phylum Thermoplasmatota; class Poseidoniia; order Poseidoniales; family Thalassarchaeaceae; genus MGIIb-N2. Next base: position 3,778 of record PAOK01000055.1, on the reverse strand, counting down.
TCTTCCATTCGAAGAGCTCTTCTTTCATATTCCGCACGAAGTCTAGTTTCTCGATCTTTTAATCTCTGCTGGAGTTGTTGCTCAAGACGATTTCGTAAAGCACCACGAATCTGGATTTCTCTCTCAGCCAATCTTTCATCTAGGCCCTCTTGAATTCGTTGTTTCTGTAGATCTTCTTCATTGCCTAATTGCTGTTCCATATCTACTCGAAGTTCAGATTCTAAATCTCGAACTTGACGTTGAAATGCTTGTTCTGCCTCGATTTCCATTCGCTCAGACAAAAATGCTTGTCTGCGAGTGAATTCTTCGTCCATATCTTGACGTAGTCTATCTCGTATTTCTTGCTGAGAAACCTTGATTCTTCGTTCTTTTTCTAATGAGAGCATTTCTTTGAGTTGGGATTCTTCTCTATCAAGACGTAACATTAATTCCTGTTTTAGAACTGATTCTTCTCTCTCGAGGACTTGTTGTTCTATTCTTGATAATTCGTCTTCCAAATCAGAACGCAAAGAATCTTCTAGAGTTCTATATTCCTCATCATGAATTATTTCATTTGCTTTTCGCATTGCACTTCTCATGTTAGCCAATCTTTCAGATTGCTCTACAAGACGTAATCTTCTTTCACGATCCATTCGTGAACGTAATTCTGATTCTTTATCTAACGATTGTATGGCTTTCTCTGTACCTTCAAATGAATCAGAGGAGGTACCAACAATACTACCTCGTAAATCAGCCAAGGATGGCTTGACAGCCCCTTGACTTTCAAAGGTCTCCGACACTTCATCTGTAGCCATGGGTACCCATCCCCGAATCTCATCGGTACTCTAATGGTAATTAATATCCACAGTTCCTAACATTCTTGAAAGGGCGATTCTTGAGATATTCAATAGAAACGGATCAAAAACTAATTTGAAAAATTTCCATACAAGCAGGACAACGTAATTTTCTCTTACCCGGGCGCTGCGTGATCCGGAGACTTCTATCACATGCAGGACATTCAATCTCTACCTTGATAATTTTCTTAGAAAGAGTGAATTCATGTTTACATTTTGAACAACGAATGTCCGCTGGTCTTGTATCAACTCCTGCAACCAAAACATGTCTACAAGAAGGACAAGTGACCTTTTCTTTCATCCATGNTTCNCTAGTTGGAAAATGTTCAACTTTTACCTGAGCAGAACAAGTAANACACTCNAGGATTCCCAAATCATCTGGAAGAAGTGAGTCACAATGGGGGCAATGTGCAGGCGGAGGAGAAACTCTACTTTCTACCTCGTAAGGTACCGGTTCATCCTCGCTCATGCACTGTCCTCGCTATTGTCTCAATATAGGCATATTTCAAAGAGTCGATTGAATCTCTTCGTTTCTACCCAAGAGAATTTTAATTGAAATTATGGCTTCTTTGAAAACCTCAGAAAAAATTTCAACAACAGTTCTAATTCTTTCAATTCCAGTTCCTGCAACCCACATTCCATTGAGTATTACCATAAACGCACTGGCTTCATGAAGTAAAACTCCAACAGCAATTGAAAGTTCTACACCCAATAATACACATACAACCAAAGTAATTGTCAATAAAACACTCAGNAGGATATTTACCTGAACAATTCTACGTGCAGATCTTGCTAATTTTGTCAATTCAACTACTGCTCGNGGATCATCTCCGGGTATCAAAACATCAGCTGCATCGAGATTAATTTGGTCCCCTGACCCTACTGCAATNCCAACATCAGCAACAGCAAGTGCTCCAGAATCATTGAATCCATCTCCTGCCATTAATGTCCTTCTTGAAATTGAACGTTTCTCGACAAAAGATGCNTTTTCTTCGGGGGAAACATTACCAGTACATTGATTTGCACGGATACCAAGACTNTCTCCAAACAATTCTACTGCTTTCTGCTCATCCCCAGATAAAATTTGAACTTCAATTCCTGTGTTTTTTAGTGAGGTTACCAATTCCATAGCACCATCTCTGGCATCATCATGAATAAAACGGAAGAGTGCAATCGCTATTCCTTCTTCAGACAACAAAGATACTCCATGGCCTGCCTCTCTGGCAATTTCCAATTCATTGGATAACTCTGTTGGAATTGCAATTCCAGACTCTTCTAACCAATCTGCCCTTCCGATTCGAACTTCTTTACCCCTCAATTTTCCAATGACNCCTGCCTCTCCATCTTGAATTGAAGAAATATTCATTGGAATCTGTTTATCTTCTAAAGAATTGATGATTACATCTGCATAAGGATGATTTGATCTCACCTCAAGACCTGCAGCCAATCTTGAAACTCTCGCTCGATCTCTACCAACTGCTGTTGAAACACTATGTAGCCTAGGACGCCCAGAAGTGAGTGTGCCTGTTTTATCTAAAAATGCTAAATTTACTCTCGCAGCCTTTTCCAAAACATCTCCACCTCTTGCAATAATTCCTTTNGAAGAAGCATGGGTCAAAGCTACAGCATGAGGTATTGGTGAAGCAAGAAGTAAAGCACATGGACAAGAAACAACCCATAGCAANAGAGTCGTCAGAAGTGCCTGTTCAGATTGACCATAGGATATNAGTCCAATCACTGGTGAAAAAATGAAAACGATTGGAACCCACCATTCAGTAAACGTTGCAATCGTTGAATGAACTGATGGAGGNCGTTCTTTGAAAGTATGAACCATATCAATTAGTCCGGCNAATCTAGTATCATCCTCGATAGCAATTGTTTCAACAATTACTGGTCCTCTAGTTAATGTCAAACCTGCTTCNANTNTAGTACCTGCAGAAACTTCAACTGGAAGTGATTCACCAGTTAATGGAGCTCTATCTAAATGNCCTGTTCCTTCAATTATTCTNCCATCTATTGGNACNATNTCNCCACTTCGAATCTCNATNTTATCACCTATCTGNAGTGTNGCAATAGGAACCATCTCGGAAGANNNGNTANATNATTGAGGAATNGNNGAATTCTGAAGCATATTCGATGGNNTGAATGAAGATATAGTATCTCCAAATNTTAANTTTTTATCTTGAATTAATCTAGCTTCTTGTGGTAATCTNTCCAGTCCTCCTTGCATAGATTTTCTAGCCTTNACAATNGCATGTTCTTCAAGATGTGATGCAAAGGCTACGAGNCCTACNACCATTAATGCCTCTGAATATTCNTGAAGAACCATNGCCCCAATTACTGCAGANGTAGTAAGGATNTGAAAAGAAAAAATCCCATTTCTTAGACCGTTCAATGCTTCCATNANCATNGGCCATCCAATCAATAAGACAGANAAAAATGCAATAATTTGTGAAATCATCANCAGTTCNTTNANTTCNAATAACAAAATTGTTGCCAGAATAGGAAGTGTGGCTATTGCTCCTAGAAGTCGCCATTGATCCGGACGTAAATTATTCCCCTCACTAATCGATAAAACGGGTTCAATCCCAATAATCTCAAAAAGCCCTTGTCTTAACTCATCACTCATTTCAAAATTAGGTTTTGAAACTCGCTTGATCTGAATTTGTCCATCAACCATTTGTATATCTAATATTTCAGGAACATTCTGAATTTCTCTTCTAAGAGTTCGTCGATCTATCGTTCGATTCTCTTCTATCATTTTCGGGGTAACACCTTGTATTGTTTCCCATAGTCTGTTAGGAGGGAATCCAATACCATCTAATATTCTAGAAACCCTAGATACAGTAATTAGCGACAAATCAATTCCTACTGTTGTTGTACCTTCCATAACAGAAACATCGCATGACTCAACTCCATCCATTCTAGATATGGCTTGATTTGCC
>PAOK01000022.1 GCA_002708015.1 Methanobacteriota archaeon | reverse complement strand
CTATCGGGCCAATATCAATTCGTTATCGTGATTCGTTCAACTTATTTTCTCAAGAAATGTATGTCGATCATCGTTCAGATTTGATAGTTTTCCCTCAGGTTCGAGAAATAGAGGAGGCTATGGTGAGAAGTCGTACTCCCAAAATGTACACTGGAGCAACAACATTACGTACTCCAGGTCCAGGTACAGAATTTTTCAGTTTGCGTGAATATGTTCCAGGTGATCCATTCAAGATAATTAATTGGAAAGCATTTGCTCGAACAGGTCAACTAATTGTTAATGAGAAATGTAGAGATGCTGTTACTGATGTATTTATCCTAGTTGATAGCAGAGATATTAGTAGAATAGGCACAGTTCTCAAGAATCCATTAGAGGTAGGCACTGTTGCTGCAGCATCTTTAGCTTCATATTTCATTAAACGAAGAGATAGCGTAGCATTAGCAGTATATGATGAACGCCTCTCTTTCTTACCCCCTGATACAGGTGATAAGCAGTATTTCAAAATTTTAAGCAGTCTTGCTGGTGTCGCACCTAAGGGAGCAATGCCTCTACAAGCAGTTACAAATGCTCTTTCTTCACGATTTAGCCGTGGTTCACCGGTATTCATCATCAGTGCCTTAGAAGGTGATGGGACTACAATTCCAGCCATTAGAGACTTAGCTGGTAGGGGCCATGAAGTAATTATCTTGAGTCCTAGTAGCGTAGACTTTGAGCGTTTAGTTAGTCGTATTCCTAGGACTTCATACGAAGTCCTAAAGTTAGAGAGACAGAACAGGCTTACTGCACTAGCTGGATTTGGTGCTAGAGTAATTGATTGGATGCCTGATGTTGAATTATCTCAAGCATTATTGCAGGTGAAAATGGGGTGATATAATGGCAGATGATGTTGCAATTCAGGGTGAAGGATTAGAGACATTACATCTCAAGGTCCTTCGACGAAAGTGGCAAATTCTTGCATTACAAATTACAGCNACAATTTCATTAATTTCTATGTATATTATGATGACTCGAACATATGGATCATGTGATATTGTTGACTCTACTTCTTGGTGTCCTGCTTTAGATCACACTCTTACTTTGAGTGCATTAGAACAATTCCTACTTTTACAACCTGATCCTCTAAATTTACCAATCCCTAATTGGATGACTGGGGTGGGAAATTCTGGAGATGGAAGATATTGGATGCCGTTGTTTGTGATTTCGATTCTTGTCGCAGGGTGGACAATTCTAGGTTTACAAACTGCTAAATTGAGAAGAAGAGTCAATATGGGAATTCTAGGTTTTGCTTTGGCATATTTAGCAGCATTATTTGTGATAACTTGGTTAATTGGAATGGTATTTAGCTTCGAATTATATCTTCCATTTGGGCAAATNGATCCTGATAAAAATCATGTTGAATACCTANTTAAACCTCTATTGTTGTATATTCAGATTTTTATTCTAGTGTTTTATTTCCTCCCTGTAATTTCAGGTTTACTTGGGATTTGGGGNATGTCAAAATCCAAGATATCTTGGGCAATCGGTTCTACAATAATTTATCTTGGGCTTCATGCACTTTTGTCTTACGAGGGTGTTCGCTCTACTATCGAACTTAATCTAANTGCTCTTCCTGTTCAGATTGGAGATGCAACTAATTGGGGTGGATTAATCGCTCCTGAAATTGCTCCCTTATTGGTTATCAGTTTACTTCTAATGGTATTCTTAGAGTCTGGATTTGCTACTATCCGTTATGTCGAATATGCATTCAAATTACCTGAATCTTGTAAGAAGGATCCTGAATATGTTAGTCAATTTGATAATATTCTAAATGTTCATCTTCAACAGACAGTTGGAGTAAGCTTCTTTGTAGGTTTAGTCACTGCNCTCGCATTGAAATTCGATGATTTAATTGTTGACCTTGTATCTGTTTTTGAAGGCTCTCAATGGAGTGAACAAGTCAAAGAGTCCCTTGAACTACAGTTAACATATGGAACAGTAATTTCTGCGATGATTTTTGTTATCTTCATTGCTGGTTTACGTTATATTATTCCTTGGCCAAGAATCTCAGGATTAATTGAAAAAGGAATACGACAAATAAGGGATCAATCACTTTGATTATCTATCAAGTACCTTTGACATTAATTCAGCTATTAGCAAAGCAAAAATTGTCCCAGGGAAACATGTAAGGAGAATTATAGTTTGATCATTAATGCCAAAATTTTGTTGCATTGAAAACCATGAACTAACTAAAATAATCCCAAACCCAATAATTAGACATATTATATTCCATAATCGTTGATTTTTGAATTTTCCTTGCGTTTCTTCTCTGCCGAGAAGAGTAATGTTTTCATCGCTATTCATTTGACATCACCTTAGATATCTAGATCAGCAAGATCATCTTCAAGTGAACTTAATGCATCTCTTTCTGATGGATTAGAGGGCATAGAAATTCCATTAATTGTAGAATCTCTTTCGCGTTTCATGTTATCAATCGCTCTTACTTGTTCTTCGGTTTCTCTCATTTGCTGTATTTCCTCAGATCCGATAATCGCAGATGTAGGGACTAATCCAAGATCTGATCGATTAGAGATGCTAACGCCGTGCGTATCTGATGGTTCTTCTAGACGTTCCCAAGTGTTCTTGATTTTTCCTTGTTTACTTTCTACAGTCTCTTTTTCCACATCTTTTCTTTCAGGATCCATTTCTTCTAGTGCTCTAGTATCAACTTCAGGACGCTGTACTCCACTTAACCTGCCTGTTTCAAAAGGAAGCATTCCGACATTTTGAAATTTCCATATTGGTCCATTGAATGACCCTTCATCTCCTGACATAGCATCCAACCTCTTTGACATCCTTTCTAAGGCTTCAATAGTTGAAGCAAGATCTACAGATGACCCAGCATCTCTCATATCAGCATCAATGTATATGTCATCGAGAGCAGAACGAATTAGAGATTGGGTTTCTGATGCAATTCTGGGTAATGCTTCAGGCCGATTCATCATTCTTTCAATTGACTCAATTCGACTTGCGGGCATACCCAGATCATTTAGACTTCGTAATACATCTTGCATTTGACCAATTACGGTTGCAGCCTCTTCGTAACCTCTGATAATTTCTTCAAGGTCTATCACAACATCAGTTACTATTTGTCCTAACATGTGATGTAACCGTTGTTGTACTGACCATCTAGTTAATCCTCGAACTGCTGATGCAGTTTCTGGAGCTTGTTGTTCTAATAATTCTACTACTTCTGATGAAAGTAGGTATCTAGGTGTAGCTGCAACTTCGTCTACAGTATGTTGGATAACTGCCAACCCTCTTTCGACAGCTCTATCGAGTAGAACCATAGACAATCCTCTACTCCTAGCATTTTCCATTCTTTCTAGTACTGGTTCTAGAGCCTTGAGACCATCTTCATCAAGTAGTGCTCTTGCAAGAGGTTCTTCTTGAAGACGTGCTCGAATGCGTTCTGCTTCTGCAATATCGACTAATGCTTGTTCATGTGCATCAGTTAATTCTTCAGCATCAGTTAATATTTCACGTAATTCACCTTCAGAATGAGCTTTTCTTGCATCAAGATCTCCTAATTCTCTCATCAATGTCCTCCTTTCAACCATCAATTCTTTTAGTTCAGATTGTAACAGACTTTGACGTCTTTCTAAATCATTAACCCTACCCCTATCTTCATCAATTTGTCTCCTAATTGTGTGTAAATCTCCCTCCAGAGCGGCTACTTCAACTCTATGATTTCTCATACGGGTCTCCGCTTCTTTTGTTTCTGCTTCAGCCTGACGATGTCTTTCTCTTAACGATCCAACTTGCTCTCCCAGAACTCTTTGAACTCGTTCATCTTCTGATAATGCAGTTCTGACTTGGTCTAACCTTGCTTCAGAATTTTCTAATGTGGATTTTACTTCTGCCTCCGTTTTCATCAATTTCTCTAATTCTTCTTGCAGTTCAGCGCGCTTTTTACTTTCTCCAATAGCTGAAGCGATTTCTGAAGCCTTTCTCTCAACTTGGTGTTCAAGTTCAGCTACTCGTTTCGATAATGCATCGGCTCGATTCCTATCTGACTCAGCGTCTTTCATTGATTTTTCCTTGACTAACATTGCTTGATCTAGTTGATTAGACATTTCTCTTGTTCTTTCGTTTGCATCATCCAGTAAAGCACTCTTGGCAGTAGCAGTATTTTCTGCATCATTTTTCTGAAGTTGCTCTTCTTCGAGTAGACGTTCTAATCGTCCTCTTTCTCTTTCTAACCCTATTTTATCTTCTTCAAGCCTATTTATTCTGTCTAGAATTTGCCTGTCTTCAGGTTGTAATACTCGTCCACCTCGTGAGGTTGGTAGAATCTTCGACATAGGCAAACCTCCAGTATCCAAGAGCTTCCATTGAGATTTTGCAGTTGCTATTGACTCCATTCCCATCTCAAATCGAAACAATCTATCAAGCCGTTCAGTAAGTAGGGTCTTCCTACTTTCTGAGCGGGTCCGAACAGTAGCAATCGAGTGTGAAAGAGTAGCTAGTGTAAAACCTGAAACATTTCCGTTTCCTAGTGTTAATCGTGCTGCTCTTTCAAGACGATGGAGTTGAAGATCTGCGCTAGGTGATGAAAGATCTTTGATAATTTGATCAAAATCTTTCTCTTCTTCTGTTCCTGTTAATCCAGTTGGGATTCCATCAATGAGGAGTAGGTATACAGGATCTTTCTTTCCTTGTGTTCTGATATGTCCTGTGATATCTTGCATTTTAGATGTAGATAGCATAGAGATAAGTGCATCAACACCTCCTTTACCTTCTCGCACCACAAAACCATCTGATGGTGGTTTAATCTCGGCATCTGGATCAATTTCTGGCTCCCCCATCATCGATGCAGCATTCATGAGTAGAGTCATAGGATCTGCTCCCCCTGTTGTCCAAATTGCCAATCCTGCTCTTCCATCTCTAGCCACAGTCATTTCATGTTCGTCGAAAGCTTGCCTGTACCATGGTGCAGGTGATGCACCCATCAATTGAGTTAATGCATCCATTCCTCTGAGTTGAGCATCTAAATCTGCGGAAAGTGCATCTGGTTCTCCTGGTGTAGAACCGGATGAATGGATCAATATGCCATCTTCAAACGCTAATGCGGAAATAACTCCTGTTTCTTCTGCTAAAGCGTCAACGATTAGTGGCCATTCATTGGTAGATGCAGGAAGTTTTCTTCCTGCTAATCCTAGTGTGCCTAATAATGCTGGATCAGCTAATGATTCCGGAATTCCATCTATTAGTCTTCTAACTTCCTCTAGTACTAGGGAATATGCTCGATGTTTCAGCTCATGTGCATCTTCTAATTCAACTAATCGTGCTTTACCTGCTTGTCCTCCAACATAATGCCTTTTTTCTTCTGCTTCTGCAATCCAACCTACTACACGTCCACCTGCGATTATTCTATGTGCACAAGGAGCACGTGATTTTGGTTTGTAAGTAGAAATGACTCCACATTCAAAATCCATTATTTCATTCATTGCACTTCCATCGAATTCTTGATCGATTGCATCTCCGTGAGGTAGTTCAAACATATTATCACCCTAGTAATTCCGCAAGGTCACTGTTGGTTCGTCTTGCTTCGTGAGCGCAACGCCCCAACCTTTTCCCTGAATCCATGTCCAACCAAAGCACTGCATCATCCCCAGTGGCTGAGGCATAAAATGCTCCATTATCTGCCTCTGCCCACCATTCCAATAGTTTACCAATTCCACTTTCAGAGGCAATTCGTTCAGCTCGAGTCCAACTATGAACTGAGTCATTGAAATCCTCACCCTCTAACCCCTTTCCATCAAAGGTAAACAGATTAGAATCGGTCACACCAGGCAGGTGTTTGAAAGCTCTAACTACATTGATCGGCATGTATCAAAACGTTGGAGGGAATATACGCCTTCTTGTACTTGTCCCTAATATTGGACTAAGGTGGTGTTTTGAAAGAAAATTTAAGATATCCAAAATCTGAATGTAAACTATTATTCAATTGAGGAAACAACAACCTTCAGATAAATTGAATTTTTCAATTGAAAAAAAGAATTTGCAATTGAAAAATTAAACGATTTATTCAAACCATTTTGCGTCAGCCCATAGGTATGAGTGTGGCATTAGAGGTGCATACATGCTCGAGATGTGATCGTGATTCGACTGTTTATCAACCATACAGTGGTCTCCATCTATGTGGAACTCATCTTATTGAATCAGTAAGAAAGCGGATAGCAAAATCCCTACGAAAACAATTGATATTACCAAAAAATTCTATCAAATCCACAGGTCGCCCCTTTCGGGTTTTAATCGCTGTTTCTGGTGGAAAAGATTCAGCAATTCTTCTCTATTTTATGCATAGTATTCTTGGTATGAGGAGAGATGTAGAGTTAATTGCAGGAGTTGTAGATGAAGGAATAGATGGCTATAGATCTCCTTCCATCGATTGTGCAGAAAAATTGTGTACTATGTTGAATGTACAATTTGAACGAATTTCTTATCCTGATTTGTCTTTTCCTGAAATGGATAATGTTGTAGAATTATTGCCAAAAATTTCACAAAATAATATTGAGGCTGATGGAATGATGCCTTGCAGTTTTTGTGGTGTTTTTAGAAGACAAGGTTTGAATTCATTAGCAAATCGAATAGGAGCTGATGTAATGGCATTAGGGCATAATCTTGATGATGTAGCTCAATCNGTTCTAATGAATATGCAAAAAGGNGAGGTNGATCGTACTGCNAGATTAGCCCCTCATACNACTCAGCCTATTGAAGGATTAGCCCCTAGAATTGTTCCACTTCGTTGGATACCTGAACAAGAGATACATGCTGCTGCAATCCATCTTAATCTCCCAATTCATCACGGAGATTGTCCTCATGCAGGTGGTGCAATGCGTCAAAGAAGTCGTGATATTATCGCTACTATTGAGAAAGACATTCCTGGTAGTCGCCATGGTTTGGTTCAATCTATGGATAGGATTAGAGAATTAGCATCAGAGTCGAAAAATGTCTCTAAGATTCTATCTTGTGAAAGATGTGGAGAACCTACTAGTCGTCCAGTTTGTCAATCCTGTACAATGAAGGAATGGTTTGAATGAATGTTGAGAATTCAAAAAAAATTTGGAAATATATTCAACAAGCAGGAGATAAATTAGTTGGGAAATTGCCTCCTTCAAAATATCACCCAAAGGGCAGAAATCCATATGCTCATGTTGCAATTTGTGTTAGAAACAAATTTGGTCAATCATACAAAGAAATCCCGGATGAAAGAATGTCAGAGGTTTTACAGTTCATTGATAATTTGGTTGAAAACCCATCATAGATTTAGGACATGAGTTTTATTGCTTTCGATCACGGAAAAAACGNCTACTACATTCAGCACAGGTTTTCTTGTACCTAGCTGAATTCTTTTCAATACGAACNTCATCACATTCTTCACATCTAACTAATTTAGGTAAGGTAGCAACCTCATCTAATTCTGAGACCTTCCATCTTCTCCAATCCCATCCACAATCAGTACATTCTAGGATTAAATGACGTTGAGATGTAGTTCCTAATTTCACACCAGAATTATTACATCGTTGAGNTGGTGCTGAATCATCATCATCTTTTCGACGCAATAATTCCCAAACTGGACAATCGACATCTTCTAAAATTTGAGCAGACACTTTAGCCTTATATCGTTCAGGGGTACATTCTCGGCATGAGCCNATTATATTTCCGTGTTCACAAAACATATGATCANCCNAACGNATCTTNAAATCATTCAATAGGACGTTGNATNGCTTTAATCTCTAGGAATTCTTCTAGTCCATCCATACCTAATTCTCTACCATTGCCCGATTGTTTGTAGCCTCCAAATGGAGCACTAATNTTGAATGGTCCNCCATTAACACTAACTTGCCCAGTTCTCATTTTTTTAGCAAATTGAATGGCTCTATCATTCGTTCCCCATACNCCACCTGAAAGTCCATATATCGAATCATTTGCTAATTCTAATGCTTCTTCTTCAGTATCATATGTTGCGATTACCAATACAGGGCCAAAAATTTCTTCTTTCCAGATTTTCATCTCGGGTGTAACGTTTGAGAAGGCAGTAGGACGTACAAAGAATCCATTATTACAGCCTTCTGGCATTCCTTCTCCTCCTGCTATTAATTGTGCACCTTCATCAATCCCTGATGCAATATATGAAAGAACACTTTGTTGTTGTTTTTCGGAAACCATTGGACCACAACGTGTATTTTCATTTAATGGATCACCTGGAGTATATCCGTTTACTCGATTTGATACAATTTCAATAATCTCATCTTCGTAACTTTTTGGAATTATGAGTCTAGTTAGTGCAGAACATGTTTGTCCAGAATTTTGNTAACATGCACCAATAGCCGATTTAGCTGCACGAATAACATCAGCATCATCTAGAATTACGTTNGCACTCTTTCCTCCAAGTTCTAATGTAACTCGTTTTACAGTTGCTGCTGCTGCTTGAGAGACTCTTACTCCNGCAGAGGTAGAACCAGTGAAAGAAACCATGTCAATATCTGGGTGGCTTGATAGAATTTCACCTACTTCACTTCCGTGTCCACTTACTAAGTTGAAAACACCTGGAGGAAGACCTATGTCATGTAAAATATCTGCGAGTAAGAACGCATTAAGAGGGGCTTCTTTTGACGGTTTGAGTACCATTGTACAACCGGCAGCTATTGCAGGTGCAACTTTACCTATAATTTGGTGAAGAGGGAAATTCCATGGAGTAATAAATGCACATACTCCAATTGGNTCCTTTACAATCAATGAATTTCTAATTTCATGTTCCCATTCAAATCCTTCTAACATTTTAGCATAAGATCTAGAAACAACTCTAGGAGTTCCAACCATCGCCATTCTACTGTATCCTATAGGGGTTCCAACCTCCGCAGTAATTGTTTGAGCAAGTTCCTCTGTTAGTTCTTTTAATGCNGTAGATAAGTCATTGAGAATTTTTATCCTTTCTTCTATAGGGCTGTTTGACCAAGATTCAAAAGCGATTCTGGCTGCAGATACTGCATGATTTATGTCATCTGAATTTCCTACGGGGACAGAACCAATTTTGTCTTCAGTAGTTGGATTAATGACTTGAATTTCACCTTCTCCATGGGGTCGCACCCATTCGCCTCCAATGTAGAGTTCCTCGCGTCGCATTGTACGTGGGAAGAATCCGTATCTTATGACTTTCATGCAATTGAAGTGTAAGTACCTCTACGGGAGACTATGGCAGTGGATGTGGCGAAGGAAGGTTCTACCGCGATTGTTACTCTTTCGGGAACAACCTCTAGGAATGCATTTGATTCGACTAGTATTGCTTTGATTTCTTCTACACTCAACGGACTGATGGATGACCCAGAAGTTAGATCTATAGTATTAACAGGAACTGGCAGAATATTTTGTGCNGGGGCAGATATAGATTCTTTTCAAGAGGCNATTGAAGATGATTCGATTGGTGAATTGGTAATGGAACTAACTGGAATCCTTCANCCTTTATTGGTAAGAATGAGAGGAGATCCTACTATCTTTATTGCAGCAGTTAATGGCGCTGCTGCAGGTGGAGGACTTGGTCTTGCATTGGCATGTGATGCCCGAATCGCATCAAACGAAGCAAGTTTAGTNTCGGCATTTTTCCGTCTAGGTCTTTCTCCAGACGGCGGATCTACTTGGCTACTCCCTCGCCTTGTTGGCGTACAGCGTGCGAGAACCTTTCTTTTCAATGATGAGACATGGGATGCTTCGACCGCATTTGAAGCAGGAGCCATAGATGAAGTAGTAGATTCTGATGAACTACTTCCTCGTGCCAAACAACTTGCAATGGAGTGGGGTAAATGGGCTAATCATTCAAAAAAATCAACTAAACAACTACTTGATTCACAATCTTCTACATTTTTTGAGACACAATTAGAGTTTGAAAGAATGCTAATCACTCAATCCAGCATGGCCCCTGAATTCTTGGAAGGAGTGAAAGCCTTCCAAGAAAAGAGATCTCCTGATTTCACAAAGTATTCAGAAGAATAGTTTCTATTCTGTTAATATTTCATTTCTTCTTAATTGAACTACTCTAATTGCTACAGATAGAACACATCCACCAGCAGCAATATTGGCAACGATAATAGCAAAAGAATCTACTAAAATACCATATATAGTCCAAAGAACNAGTGCAACACAAATTATTAGAATTGTGGGAATNGAGATACCCTCATGCAGTTTTTGAATCCATACTTTCTGAAGTTGTGGTAACCACGCAATTACACCTAGAAGACCAGCGATTAGTCCAATTCCTTCAATAAAATCTGATGAAACCATATTGATACCTCAAAGTTTGAGATCTCTTTCTNCTTTTTCACCTGNNCTCCAATCATAGATACCAGTNCCAGATTTTTTACCCAATGAACCTTCATTCACTAGACGNTCCAACAAAGGATGAGGTCTGTATTTTTCATCATTAAACGCCTCAGCTAAATTGTTCAGTATATCTCTGCGNATNTCCAGTCCAACAAGGTCACTTAGTTCTAGTGGACCCATCGGATGTCTGTATCCTAATCTCATTGCGGTGTCTATATCACTAGCAGATGCAACACCATCTGCAAGCATTCTAATCGCTTCGTTACCCAATACTACTCCTAATCTACTAGTCGCAAATCCAGGAATATCATTGACTAGAATAGATTCTTTACCCATAGATTCAGCTATAGATTGAGCAATTTTAATTGTGTTATTTGAGCAAGAATCATGTTTGACAATTTCAAGTAATTTCATTATGGGAACAGGATTAAAAAAATGCATTCCTATTACTCTTTCAGGACAATCAGTTGATTCAGCAATTTCTCCAATTGGTAGTCCAGAAGTATTAGTTGCTAAAATAGAGTGCGAGGGTGTGTTTTTCTCAATTTCTCGAAATACATCTTGTTTTAGTTGCATAATTTCAGGCACTGCCTCGATAACTAGGTCTGCGTTAGATACTGCTTCTGCAATATCTTCGTGGNAACTCAAATTAGTAGACCATTCTAACTTTTGTTGTTCAGTTGTTTTCCCTCTAGCAATTCCTTTATCCCAAAATGAAAGAATAGAATTCATACCTCTTTCTAGTCCTTCAGGAAATGCATCATAGAGTCTGGTTTTCCATCCGGTTTGGGCACAAACCTGTGCAATTCCTGCACCCATCGTTCCGGCTCCAATTACCGCAACGATTCTGACTTTCATTTCATTCCCTTCCATAGGCTGCCAATGCCGCTTGGAAGAGTCTTTGTCTCGGGACATCGTGTTCTAAGAAACAGGTGAATGGTGCTAAATCTTTAATCAACTCAATGGTTCCAACATATGCTCCATAAATGAATGGATCTGCATTTTTAGTATCTGGAATTTCGAATCCTAGTTTTGCTAAACCCTTACGAGTATCATCATCCCAAATAGTGTATGTNTGGCTACTAAAATGAAGATATGCAGAAAGTCTACGTATATCNTTTACTAATACATCATCCAAACTNTCNAAAAGAAGAGTGTCAGGATAACGAATTGCGAGNAGAAATAGTCTNAGCATGATTTCNTGTTCNCCAGNAATTTTTATTCTTTCATNNCCCATCCAATCATCTATNANATTGAGCATTTCCTTTGTGTAAGGACGATGNACTTTNTACAATAATTCTTCATANTGCTCGGGNTTTTGACTAGAATCATGATGATGTTTTTCAAATAATTCTGGAACNCTNGANAAAAAAGGNGCNAGCTTTTNTTTGTCTACGGCTANTAAGGCAAGAGTTTGCATTTTTGCTACCCCAGTTATNNTTTCCATTCACGATATTGAATCCATTCAACACCNGGAGCCATGTATTCNTCCATCAATAATTTTTCATCTGCATCTGACGGGAGGATTTCACTGAGGTAATTTTCCCAATCCTCATCAGATCCTTCGAACGNATCTCCAGTAACCGTATATCGTTTTCCAGCATNCATTCCAATTCCTCGATTNAATTTATCAGATGGGATAAATAGTTCTGGTTCTCCTTCTTTNCGTCCTTTGCTGATACGAACCATTTCAGCCTTTAATTCATCGAAATATAGTCCTCTACTAGCTTCATTCAGATGTTCTCTATCTGCATCAATTCCAGATTCACGTTCATCATATCGACCCTTAACTCCGTATACGTATGCCCATTCAGCTGATGTTGACTCGTCTGTTCCAAAGAGATCTAATCCGGTACTAACCCACTTATTGATATATTTTTGAAGGAATTCTAGAGGGATCACGCCTGCTTTGACGATTCGTCTTAATCCATTTGCTCCAGTTCCTAGATGAAATGACTCTTCTTTCAACATNGGTCCCATTGAGGCTGCTAAAGGCTGNAATGAACTAGTNGATAGCATCTTTAACTGGAATTTTCCATCTCTATCGATGAAATGAGTAAAACAAAAGAAATCTAGCCAGTGATCTATAGGAGCGTTNAAAGAACCAAGAAGCCTAGTACCATCTTGAGCATTTCTTTCTAATAATTTAGCTGCTTCTCTCATCCCCTGTTCTCCAAAATAAGTGCAAAGCAAGTATGCCATCTGCCATCCATGTCTTTGCTCTTCACACATAATTCTGAGTGCAGATTTTCTATCGTACTCTGTTGGAGCTGTTGCAAGGAGGTGATTTTGTTGTTCTACAGACGCGAATTCTGTATCTCCTTGAACGCTAACCATTGTTAGAATAGCATCGATAATATTCTGTTGAGGTATTTGCATCCTTCTTTTCCATTTTGGCATTCCACTAAAATCACCAAATTCGATTTCATTCCCAGCTGAGTCCCAATCAAAACGAATTTCAAACCGATAGTCTCCGAGCCATGCTGGATCAAAACCGATTCGTGTCTGCCATTCTTGGAACTCTTGAATCCACCCTTCAAAATTTGGATGGTACTTCTCAACAATCTCTGTGGTGCTCATGCCACTCCGAATGAACGGTGGTATATCAACATCAGTCAAGGTCAATAATGACGTGCTGAATGTAATTATCTCTAATTACCTTCAAATCTAGGTGTCTTTTTATCGACGTATGCTGCAATTCCAGTTTTTGCATCATTAGATTGGAAAAGATCTGATTGTAATTCACGCTCTAATGCTAAATGGTATTCTAGTGGTATTTCGAGTCCACTTTGTACACTTCTCTTGATATTTCCAATTGCTTTTGCCGCTGCGAAAGGTAGGGTAAATCGACCAGAGTAGTCTAAAACATCTTGACGGAAGTCTTCCAGACTCATAGAGTCATATATGTCATGAACAAGGTCCATTTCTTTAGATTCTTCAAAAGAGAATTTTCTTCCAGTAACCATAATTTCCATTGCTTTGGCTTTCCCTACCAGACGTGATAATCGAGCAGTGCCTCCAGTACCAGCTAGAACTCCTAGAGAAACCTCAGGCAGACCAACTTGAAAATTTCCTTTTCGTCCGATACGGATGTCAGCAGCCATAGCGATTTCTAGGCCTCCTCCGACAGTATGTCCGTTTAATGCTGCAATTACCAACTTTGGAGTTTGCTCTAGACGAGAAAGGGTCTCATTAGCATGAAGACAGAAGAAGTATTTGTATCTAGGAGTCAACTTATTCAGATACTTAATGCTGGCACCAGCGGAGAAGAATTTATCTC
>PAOK01000054.1 GCA_002708015.1 Methanobacteriota archaeon | reverse complement strand
ATGCACTTCTAAAAATGTCAAATGCAAATCTAGAGTCAGTAAAACTGGAGAAGTATTATTCTAAAATGGGAGAAATCTATCAGGATTTTGAAAAGAAACCAGTTGGTGAACAGAGTTTAACTCAAATCATGATGAAAACTGTTCGTACTGCGGTAGAGAAAGCAAAGGCAGATTTTGGAGAAGAGGCTTTTCCAATTATTAGAGCTTTGATGTACCTAGATGGATTAGTTATCAGAACTCATCCAGATGTTATGTTAATACAGTCTATGGGCCCATACTTAGAAGAATTTAGAATAGGATTAGGTATTGGAGTCAATCAGTGATGGTGATGGATTCTCGTAATAATGAGAAAAAAATCGCAATTGTTGGAGCAGGAATCTCCGGTCTTGAATGTGCAAAAATTCTGATAAATAATGGATTTAATGTCACTGTCTTCGATAAACAATCAGAAGTAGGGGGACGAATGCGAACATCAGAAATTGATGGATTTCTTTTAGACCACGGATTTCATGTATTACAAACAGCATATCCAGAAACTTCCAAACAAATCGATTACAAATCATTAGATTGTAAACCATTCAAAGCAGGAGCAAGAGTAGTTCTACTCAAAAATGGAAAAGCCCGTATGAAATTGATGGCAGACCCTTGGAGAGATCCTATAAGAGGTGTTTTGAGTTCACTAAATGGATTTTTATCAATCAAAGATTTATTGAGAATTGGTTTAATGAGATTATCAATTACAAGAGGTAAAATTAATCAATTATTTGATGGGAGTGACGAAACTACCCTTGATTTTCTTCAAAGAAGAAAACTAAGTGATAATGCAATAAATCGATTTTTTTTACCACTATTTGGAGGTATTTTCCTTGAATCGAAATTACAAACATCTGAACGATTATTTCGTTTTATCTTTAGAATGATGGCTAAAGGAAAAATGGTTTTACCAAAAGACGGTATACGCTCTGTTCCTTTGTCAATTGCTAAAGAGGTTGGACAAGATAACATTAGATTAGGTGTAGAAATTAGCCGGATTGAAGAGAAAGCTCTTCGATTTAGAGGAGAAGCTCATCGTTTTGACCTTGTTATCAAAGCATTTTCCGAACCTACGGACGAAGATGGAAAACACGTTTGGACAATTCACTTTGATGCTCCTTCATCACCTATGCGTTCGAAACATATCTTACTTAATTCCAATCTGATTGATTCTTCTTCTATTGTATCGCATGTGGCTGTGCCTTCTGATGTTCAACCATCTTATGCACCTTCCGGACGGAGTTTAGTAACTGCAACAGTCGTTGGAGACAGAGCAAAGGAGATGGGATTTGAGACGAGGGAATCGGTTGAACAAGCTGTGAGAAATGATCTAGGACAATGGTTTGGAGATGGTACAGTTTCAACTTGGAAGACACTTGCAATTCAACATATTACTCATGCTCTCCCCATCTCTAGTTCTGGAAAAAGGCTGACCAACCTTCCAAGAAATGGAGAAGATACAATCGAATGTGGAGATCATATGTTACATGGTAGCGTAGAAGGAGCAATTTTGTCTGGAAGAAATTCAGCACTAATTGCAATTAACCGTTTAACAAATAATACTGAAACGGTTCAAGGTCCTGTAAAGAAAGTATAGAATCAGTAAAATGGATTTGTTCCTGCTTCATGATCAGTAGCATCTACAATTGACGTAATAGATGGGACTTTGTTCCTGATTACAACTTCAATGCCTTGCTTTAGAGTAACATCTACCATTCCGCAACCCTGGCAACCTCCCCCAAAAGCAATCACTGCTTTATCTCCATCAACTCCAAGCAATTCAACAGTGCCTCCGTGAGAAGCAACCATCGGAGAAACATCTGTTTGAATCACTTCAGCAACTGCAACTGATATATCATCAACCCACATAGGATTAGGGTTCTCAAACTGAAACCCTCCCCCCATCAGAGTCTCTACGAAATCTAAAGTTGCACCATCCATATATTGAGAGCTCCTTTCTGCAATCAAAACTGTCATTTCGTCTACTTCGCAAACGATATCTGATGCTTCTTTTTCTTCAATATCAACTAAATTTAGATCATATCGAAATCCTTTCTCGCCCCTTCCAATAATCTCAACTCTGAGAACTCGGATGATATCATCGTCAGCCTTCTGTTGAAATTGAAGTAACATTTCTTTTGCTTTTTCAGTAATTGAAATCATGACTTCACCTCGAAAATTGACAATTTATTTTACTCTGTAGGGGGTTGCGAAAATTGATTCGAATAAGCCTCTGCCAAATCTGGAACATTAGTACCNGTAGCATCACTGGTCAGTGGTGGCTGCATACTCTGCACTGGGGCTTGCGTAAGAACTGNCCCTCCCATTTGATTGGANGGCATAGCACCTGCCATAGGCATTTGATTTGCAGGCATAGTACCNGCCATTGGCATTTGNGACCCGACATTATAACCTTGGAAGGGGGGCTGAGGGCCTCCTAATGCTAGTCCAATAATCAGAATAATCAANCCAATAGGAATTCCACAACATCCCAGGGTAGCAAGTACTCCTCCTCCAAGTGCTGCACCAATATCATCACCAAGAGCAGTTAGCATTGCTATCGAATATGCATCGTTATCGAAGAGAACGAAATTCTTAGTCTCGGTGGAGTTTCTCACTGTCACTGTAACATTATACTCAGAATTGAGACTACAATCATCAGAACTAAAGTAAGTATCACAAATATAACTGTGAATTACCTTTCCTTCATGCATTGGATCTTCTGCATAGAATTGATCATATTGACAATCCATCATTGAAACATTTTCTGTCACATCATTACCGTTTTCATCAGTGACTGTTACTTGGAAGCCATTGCANTTATCTATTATCCCATCTTTGTCTTCATCAACATAATCAAGATCAAGAAGAACTTCAAAGGCAACGCTTCCTGCTCTATCCTCATCGATGTAAGTGAAGGTTACTTCTCCATCCACAGACTGAGTGTAATATGGAGATGGATCGTCGTCGAAGTTCTCGAGGTCATCGACTGTGGAACCTGCAATAACACTCCCGAGTATTGTNATGAGTAAAAATATCCCAGTAATGACCCCGCCTGCAATGGTCACGCCTTTGTTCATAGACTTGCGAAGATTCGGTACTACTTCAATGACTCCACGTGGAGAGAGNAGTATGATTGATGCAGTGTCTACTCCCTTGTCGTGATATGCATGGGGTGTTAGACCAAAGTGGTCGACCACTTCACGATCTAAGAATTTCAGTTACAGATCGATGTAATATGAGATGTGATTATTGTATGCCGGCAGAAATTTTTGATTCAAAACATCAGTTCATGAATAGAAAAGAANTGTTGACATTTGAAGAAATAAATTCAGTTGTTGAATCGTTAATTCCAATTGGTCTAAAGAAAATACGACTCACTGGAGGAGAACCTCTACTGCGTAGAGATTTAGAAAATCTGATTCAAATGCTATCAAAACATTCTGTTGAAATCGCAATGACAACAAATGGTTTACTTTTTTCAGGACGAGGAGAATCACTACGCAAATCTGGTTTGGATAGAGTTACTTTCAGCCTTGATTCANTAGATCCTCANGTGTTTGAACGTATAACCAACACCTCGGGTAAAAAAATAGAATCTATTCTAAGGTCAATAGACGAAGCAATTGAGTGTGGCCTTGGACAAGTTAGGATAAACAGCGTAATCAGGAGAGGCATAAATGAACTAGATATTGATCGATTAGTAGATCAATTTGAACATCTTCCTATTTCTCTACGATTCATAGAATTCATGGATGTAGGAAATCACAATAGATGGAGGCACAATGATGTAGTTCCAAGTTCCGAAATTCAAAATCATCTCAAAAAAAGAATGAAATTAATTCCAATTGATTCTACATATCGGGGAGAAGTTGCTCAAAGGTGGAAGGTAGAAGGAAAGAATGGGTTTGAAATTGGTTTTATTTCCTCTGTTTCCCAACCATTCTGTGGGGATTGTACCAGAGCTAGAATTTCATCAGATGGACATTTGTTCACTTGTCTATTTGCATCTACAGGAACGGATTTGAAATCTATATTAAGAGAACAAAGTAATGAAAATAATTTACAAGATGTAATTTCAGAAATTTGGAAACTGAGAGATGATAGATATTCTGAATTAAGAAGTAAAACAAAGAAGCCTGGAACAATTATTCTACCAAAAATAGAGATGTCCTACATCGGTGGCTAATATTCATTCAATAGATGCACTAGAAATTTCTAATGCAATATCATAGATAATATTCCAAGGAGCAGAAGTTAATATTGAAGGATTTGGATAAGATGCTACACAAGAAGAATATCCAGATTCTGTAAGAGCTTCGGCTAATTTTGTAGGAGATGGTGGGCCAAGTAATGGGATATGAGGATGTAATCTGTCAACAATCAATAGGGAAGATGAAGGTTCTACCTTAGACTCTTCAGAAAAACGACGAATTGAACGAGTAATTGATTTCTTAGATTGTTCAATTAATGCTGAATGCTCATCAGAAGGGAATCCCCACGAAGTAAGAGATGCTGTATCTGGAATACATAATTTTTCAGCAACCTCCAAGTTCATCGATGAAAGTACTTCCTTAGATGCCAAGGGACCAGTCCATAGAGGACCGGATACTCGACGATCTTCATGGTTTACAGGATGACGAAANGGTAAGAAACAAAATGGTTGACTNCTTTCAGAACAACCATGAGGATGTAAATTAGAATCAATACTTGCTTGAAGTTCTTCAGAGGTAGGATTAACTATTCTCCAACCAATATTTTTCTCAACAGAACTTGCTCCTNGTTTTGACTTTTTTACTGCTACTGATACTCGAAGATGATGGGATTCCCAAACTGATAATAACGGCTCAACGGAACGATCATGNCGGGCTGCAATNCGAGCAATATTTGCCATTAACACTCGTAATCCCGAATCATGGGCCCATTTATCCGTACGAACAAATGCTCCATANCGTCGCATTGTTGGACCTTTGCTAGATCCTGTTAATGCTGCAGTATCTGTTGCAGAAACCTCTAGAATCGCATCCCTTGAAAGAGCTTGAATTACAGGATCTAAAAATGGAATTGGGGAACCATATGGATCTAAATCTATCCAATGCCAACCTCCTTCTAGGACTTTGGACCGTAAATCACCTAGAATCAATTTAATTGATCTATCTAGACTAAATCTCTGAGTATTCTTCTCGACCCATTCCAACGATTCAGGAAGAATATCGCATACATGAACATCCAATCGCTTAGATTGTTCAATTGGCAATTCGGTCAGCCACCTTCTTGCTCGAATTCCAGATGCACCTAATCCATCCAAAANTCGAATTGGCCCATCAGGAAAATATGAGCTAGAGAGAATATGATGAAGTAATAATACAGATCTAGTTCTACTTCCAGTCATAACTGAGTTATGGAAAACNTCGCGGAGACCCTTGGAGCCTGGACCTCGACCAAAATGTTCGTCAATTTCTGAAGGTATCGGCAATATGGAAGGGGTTGATCCTTCTAGGATTAATGACGCGTTTTCCTCCTCCATGATTCTAAGAAAGGGCTCATCGATATGGCACTTGCCGTGATTCATGTAATGATTCAGAGAAATGACGTGTTACCATCTGAATTCCTAATCTAACAGTATCTACTCTTTTGGCTGTATCCTCATCATTCATTAGACCAAGGGCCATAGTTGCTATCCTATCCCCAATTGGTAAGTGTTCTGCATCATCGTAAACACATACTTCTCGAAAAAGTACAGATTTCCCTTGAGGGGTTCTACCAACAGGACGTACAACATAAGGAGCGCCGTGAACTCCNATACCTGCACTAATTCTCCATTCAACACCGGAGGTTCCAATTATCGAGATTTGAAAACCATCCACTTGGATATAAGGCATAGAATCCACTATTGTTCTCAATAATTGAAATGAGCGTTCAGTTGGATTGGCGACACTATCACTTTGAATAATACCTGAATTCNTTGCCCAACGGAAAGAAATTCCTCGCAATAGTTTTGCTAACCTTGATCCATCTCTTCCATTCCAAACAGCAGTAAAGGTTTCAATTGCTCTACTTGATTTAGGTAAGGGCATTCTATGTCTATTTCTCTCATTATCCAATACAACTAGATCAAAACCTTCTGGACTCCAATCAAAGGGTGGATCAGGTAAATTAAATTCAGAACCTAACAAAAATGGTCTTACAGAACCTGCTAGCCGAAATCCGCCTTCCCACTTGCGGTTTGAACCTGTTTCAGGTAGTCTATCCCTTTGACTTAGATCCTTTGCACTTAATCCAAGTAATTGTTGCATTACTCTAGAAAATCTACCTCCTGGATCATTACGTTTCTCAAGAAGAAAACG
Organism: Methanobacteriota archaeon; assembly: GCA_002708015.1. Lineage (GTDB taxonomy): Archaea > Thermoplasmatota > Poseidoniia > Poseidoniales > Thalassarchaeaceae > MGIIb-N2. The sequence continues at coordinate 21,836 of PAOK01000054.1, read as the reverse complement.
CATGAGTAAATTCCCAGGNCCATATGCAATTTTATGTCCGTCAATCCTTAGAACACCNTCATCATAGAGAACTTCGGTACCCATAATCTTACCAAATCTGAGATCATTAGAGAGTTGATGAGGTGTTTGAATTCGATTAATACCTCGTTGAAACAATGGTAANTCTGGAATAATTACATTCTTGATATCTTGCAAAATCAATGAAATTGTAGAATCATTCCATTCATCAAGTAATTCAGAAGGATNTACATCTTCCATAATTTTTGAAAGAACTTCTGCCCATCCTTCATCATCTGGTTGAACATTATTTTCTTCTATCCATTTCATTATATTATCAGAAAATTTACACTCTTCAGCATCTTTTTGCCAAGCAGGAGTTAATTCTATTTTGGACTTTACAGATGGCCACCATGGTGAACAAACAGAACATACACCACCAGNCAGATCACTTTCTTCCGTTAAAGTTCTACACAAATTACATGGAAGCATAACATCAATGANGTTCCAGTATATTTCAATCGAATAGAATCAATAGTGGTCAAAGGAAACTGCCGATTCCAGATGAGTTACCTTATGTCCATTGGATACTACTTCACCAATTATTGCACTTCCTTCTAACTTATCATTGAGCCAAGTTGATACTTCTTGAGCAACANTAGGATCTACTGCAATAATCATTCCACAACCCATATTGAAAGTGCGGAACATTTCACGTCTNTCGATATTACCTGCTTCTTGAATCCATTGAAATTCAGACAGTATAGGCAAAGGAGAATGAATATGCCATCCTAATGAATCATGAAGACGAAGAAGATTTGACAATCCACCTCCAGTAATGTGGCAAATAGCATGAATATTATCAGACGAACAAGGCCCATCTTGAATCAAATCAATTACGGGGTCAACGTAAATTCTCGTTGGATTCAAAAATACTTCACCAAAGGTAATCGGACCTTCTTTGAAGCGTTCTATTCTTTCTTCATCTATTGATAATGGCCATGGATCACTCCAGGAATTTCCTGAAATATCCATCACCTTTCTAACTAATGAATACCCATTTGAATGAACGCCAGAAGATGGAAGTCCAATTAGAATATCTCCTTCCTTAAGATTGGCTCCTGTAATTTCACTTCCTTTAGATAACCATCCAAGTGCTGTTCCTGACAAATCTAATTCAGTAACTATACCTGGAAGACTAGCCGTTTCGCCACCTGCAAGTGTGACACGAGCTCTCTTGCATGCTTCTGCTAAACTTGCACCTATNGATGCATGAGTATCTGGATCTGGTTTTGGAACTGCAATATAATCGACAAANGCGATTGGTTCNGCGCCTACGCATAACAAATCATTGACATTCATTGCCATACAATCTATTCCAACTCCAGACCATTGCTTTAATTTCGTAGCAATTGATAATTTTGAACCAACTCCATCAGTAGCTAATGCAAGATAATTATCTCCAAATTCAATAAGTCCTCCAAAGCCACCTGGAAGATCTACTGGTGCTCCAACTGTTCCAGGAAGCCTAACAGAACTGCCTAATGCTCCAATAAGAGAAGACACTGCATGACCTTCCAAGTCAATATCTACGCCCGAACTGGCGTAATCTATCCCCTCTCCCATGATGATGCCTTGAGCATTCATCACATCAGTCTTAGGGTTGAAAATACATTAATTACAATCCGATAGGTGAAGAAATAAATGTAGATTTGATTCCCCAATTATTTTTCATTGATTCACCAGATAACCATTCTGCTAATGCTTTGGGTCCAACCGTTTCAGTAGCATGATGTCCNCCCAATAGTANGCCTACTCCGGATTCATGAGCAAGAATTGCGGCATGAGCGGGGCCTTCTCCGCTGATTAGAANATCTGCTCCCGAATCTNTAGCNTCGATTATTGCTCCACCAGCTGCACCAGTGCAAATTGCAATTCTATTAACTAAAGTAGATTCTAAATTTCTATCTTCTGGAAAACATCTTATCGATTCATGACTAGTTTGTTCAANCCCAATTGATTTTTCTAATCTGNATTTNACATCNGNTCTAGAAATAGATTTTACACTAGCAATAATTCCAATTTCCATGCATTTTCTACCATCTTCNAAATCAATTATTTCTGGCCAAGANTTGTNATTTTNTTCTAAAATAAAATCATTAGATATNGGACTANANTGTCCNTTTGTAGTAAACCAATGANCTTCGAATTCAGCATCTATTGATTTNCATAATACAGCATTATTTCCCAAAATAGGNTGAGCATCCATAGGNANATGTANACCNATTATTGTAAGATNATTATCGATTGCAAGCTTAGTTCTNNCCGCTTCAATNTCATCACTNAAGGGNAANGGAATTCTACCATNAGTCCANGTAAGACCATGNTGAGAAANCAAAATATCTGCCCCNAATTGTANTGATTTTTTTATCACTTCTAGGCTNGCATCNGTGGATGTAACAATTAGATTNCATGGNCGATTCNAATCANAAATTATCTGAGGNCCATTCCAAGCTCNNGANGAATCAGGAACAGAATTTACNCGATATTCAGAGCATATCNNCTTGACCATTTCTNCAACTGTTGGNNGTGACATTNAACTNACCTCTCTGCTAATCTTCTATCANNGTTANGAAAATCGTAGACCTAATAATGCAACATCAGGAAGNGGGTAACGAGACATAATCACATCTTTCATTATCCTGATATGAATTTCGGCCACAACATGAACTGTAGCATTAAACATATGACCTGCATGTACATTGTTNTCATCATCAGACCAACAACAATGGATATGAGTGAATGGTTTTCCGTCTTCGGTTCTAGAAATATTTCCAGACAGGCTAATCAATTCACCTGGTGAATTCAATGATCTTGTAATGTAAACTCCTTCGTCATTCATGAATCCATATGTATTCTCTCTTGTCCTACCTATTCCACTGGTTATGGCCGCCGCATTAATGCCAATTTCATCAGCAAGTTTCTGTAAAGAAGCATGAATCTCTTCACCAGGATCAATTCTCACAAACAAGTCTTCACCACTCATTGTCCATTCCATGATTTACTTAACAATAGGNAGTTCCTAAATTTCTCTGTTACAAATTCGAGTAGAANTATTGNAAATNAANAAAAAGTNGACNGAGAAAAAACAAANATTCCAGTAGAAAACAAGGGGTTCAAAGGANATCAGCCGTTTGATTCATAGACGGTCGATTCTCACGTCAAAGTCCCGGTGAACTAAATGGCGCTTCAGATAGAAGATCTCGGTTCGCGTTGGGAGACCTTTTTTCAAGAAGTAAAATTACAAGAAATTCAACTTCTTACAAACAATTCAATCGAATTTAGAATACGATTTAATGATATTCAATCTTGGGATCCAGAGTTTGCTAAGAAGATTCTAAATCAACCTAAACGAACAATATTGACCGGCAAGAGAATTCTTTCTCAAAGATGCAAGGAAAATGGACTGAATATCGAACCGGATATTCTACTTGAACATCTACCTCCAGATGTTGAAAATGATCTACGAGAAATAGGATCAGACGATCTGAATCGACTTAGATGTGTCAATGTAGTTATCACAAAAGTTTCTGAAATCCGTCCTAGAATATACGAAGCAGACTGGTGTTGTGATTCATGCAATGGCCATACAGTAGTTACACAAGAAAACGAATTAGAGCTAAAAGAGCCTTTGATTTGTAGTGGATGTGAATTGCCTGCATCAGGTGCAGGTTCTACACGTTTTACATTAGATAGCGATAGATGTACATGGATTAATAACCAATATCTCGAAATTCAAGAATTACCTGAACGGGTAAAGGGAAGTGGACAACCAAGTAGAGGAAAAGTATTGATCGAAGGAATTCAATGTAACCGTTTTCTTCCTGGTGAAAGAGTGACTGCGAACTTAATCCCATATACTCAAGCAGGATACCATAGAAATCGAAAATCGGCTATGTTTGAGATTGTCTACAGCCTCCATTCAGCAGTAAGAGAATCAACCCCATTTACAGATATTCAACCTTCTGAAGAAGAGAAAAAGGAAATTAAAAAAGTAGCATCAAGACCAGATTTAATGGCAATTATGCAAGAATCTATTGCTCCTTCAATTATCGATGTTACAGACAAGCTAAAAGTAGTAAAACGAAGTTTATTGATGCAACTATTTGGAGGAGTTTCACGAATCAATGCAGATGGAACTCGAAATAGGGGAGATATTCACATTTTATTGATGGGGGACCCAGGAGTAGCCAAATCTCAACTTCTGACCTATATGTCAAAATTAGCTCCTCGAGCTAGATTTGCATCAGGAGGGAATATCTCTGCTGCTGGATTAACTGCTGCTGCAATTCGTGACTCTTTCGGGGATGGAAGATTTACGTTAGAGGCTGGAGTTTTACCTTTAGCAGATTTAGGTATTGCATGTATAGACGAGATTGATAAAATTAGCAATGAAGACAAAGGATCTCTTCATGAAGCAATGGAACAACAACAAATTTCAGTAAGTAAAGGAGGAATTACAACTCAATTACGTGCTCGATGTGCAGTTTTGTCAGCAGCAAATCCAACCAAAGGGACTTTTGACGTTGGTCCAAATCAAAATCTAATGTATGCATTCAATCAAACTGGACTCCCAATTCCTCTTGCTACTAGATTTGATATCATTTGGTTGATGAAAGATAGAGTGGATGAAGAAAACGATGCAAGTATCGCAAGACATATCATGGCAAGTAGAATAAAGGGCGTTCCAGAAAGTAAAGTAGAAGAAAATACATTTGAAAATCCGGTGACTAAGGACGAAGAAGTCGTATACAAAACTAACACAAATGGAAAAGAGTACCTCTCTGTTCCTTTCCTTAGGAAATATATTGCATATGCAAAAACAAACCATTCACCGATTCTGACGGACGAAGCAAAATCAATGATTTTAGATTATTACAAACAAGCAAGGCACAGTTATGGTAAAGATTCTGAAGAGTTATCAGAGCGTAGAGATGAGCAACCTATTCCAATAAGTGCTCGCGCATTGGAGTCTCTTATTCGATTGGCTGAAGCACATGCNCGTATGAATTTACGTGATGAAGTGATAGGAGAAGATGCAGANATGGCTATTGCCATCTTTAGACATTGGAGAGAAGAAGAAAATGTTGGATCNGTAGCNGAAATGTCNACNGGNNCTNCACACGGACCTGCNCAAATGAATAGAATTGTAATGAAAATTGTNAAAGATATTGTNAGTGAAACTGGTAAGGATGCNATGCAAAATGANATNTACAGNAGAGCANTGNCNATGGGAATTGAAGATACNNNTGCNATNGATNNTGCNATNCANAGACTAAGCANTGATACTCANCTATTGATGNCACGACCNGGTCANTGGAGANCNTTCTAAGCGCGTCGCTCATATCCNNCNTACTCTTCNGAATGGTATGGAAGGGGAGCCAGAAGGATTGGTTGAGGATTCTAATTCTCTTGATCCCANNGCTCTTGGATTCATGTGNGGGTTAGAAATNCATCANCAATTAAACTCTGGAAAACTCCACTCTAGGCAACCCAGTATGCTCTATGAATTGGGAATTGAANCTGTTCCTCCAAATTGGAANNGNGTTGAAAGAANGCTNAATGCNACATCNGGCGANTCTGGANNANTAGANGTAGCTGCNNGGTTTGAACAANGNAGAAAGAGATCTTTCGTTTACATTCAATGCCCAAATTCNGGACTAATTGAATTGGANGATGCNCCNCCTTCNGGCTTGGATGATGANGCNTTAGATATCGCNATGACAATNGCTANACTTCTCGAAATACATCCAGTAGANGTATTACAAACAATGCGNAAACAAGTNGTNGATGGTTCAAATACATCAGGATTTCAANGAACAACNTTGATNGGAACATCAGGGAAAATCAAAACNGAAAAAGGAGANGTAGGAGTNGATGTTCTACTCNTNGAAGAAGATTCNGCAAGNAAATTNGATACTCGNTCTACTNNNAATGGTGAACAAGTNGTCTATATTTTNGATCGNTTNGGAATCCCGCTNGTNGAAATTGCNACATCTCCAGATATTATNGATCCAGATCATGCAANGGAAACTGCACGAACAATTGGCTCTCTNCTAAGATCTACNCGTTCAGTAAGAAGAGGNTTGGGGACAATTCGTCAAGATCTAAATGTCTCNATTGCATGTGGAGATAGAGTAGAAATCAAAGGTACACAAGATTTGGAATGGGTGCCTCAAATTATTAGATTAGAGATGGCTCGTCAACTTCATTTCTATCGACTAGCAAATGAATTAAGGGCAAATCAAAATCTTCCTGCATTACCAGTTCATCGAAATCAGGATACTTCTGATGTAGAACAACAAGTAGCAGAAAAAGTCAGTCAATTAATTCCATTTGAGTTACACAACGTAACAGATNTATTTGACGAAAATGAGTCAAANATGGTCANGAATATTCTCAATACTGAAAATAATAATGCTCTAGCTTTGGGTTTATCTCTTCCTGGATTTACTGGGAAACTTGGATCTAAAAAACTGGATAAANACGGTGCTCAATTACCTCGCTTAGGTCGCGAACTGGCAAGCGCNGCAAAACTTGCTGGAGTGAAAGGAATTTTTCATTCTGGAGAACTTCCAGCATATGGTATTTCACAATCTGAAACCGATGCTTGTAAAGAAATCTTAGGGGATTGTTTCGTGCTTTGTCTTGCACCAAAATGGCAAGCAGAACTTGCTTTAGAAGCAGTACATGAAAGGGCGAAACTGGCTTATCATCGAATCCCTCAAGAAGTCCGAAATGTTGTAATCCGTAAAGGTTCACCAGAAGATGGTACAACTACAGCAATGCGACCATTACCTGGAAGTGCTAGGATGTATCCTGAAACGGATGTTCCAGTAAGATTTTTTGATGATAATGATTGGGAACGAATTCAATCTAATATGCCTCCAAGTGCAGAAGAAAGACTTGCTAAACTACAACCTCTTGGTCTTTCAGAAAATCAAATTGAAGCTCTTCTTGGGGCCGAATTAGATGATATTATTCATGATCCATTCGAAGATGGTGCTCCATTACCTGAAGGAGTTACGGCAAAAGCGTGGACCAGTCTAATTCTTGATAGAACAGTAAGTGAGATTGCAACTGAGGTTGGTATTCCTCAAAATGATGTTCCTTATGCGTTATTGTGTCTAGCTCTAGCATGTAGAGAACAAGGAAATATGACTCGTGAAGGATTGATTCCTCTTTCATCAAAGGCATTGAATCAAAATGTATGGCCTACAGATAGAGATATTATGTTAAGTTGGTTTACAACTACGGCAGAAGAGGATGGATTCAAACCAGCAGACTCAGCAAGTATCGAAACTATTGTTGATGAAATCCTAGCAGAAAGAGCAGATTTCATTGCAGAACGAGGGATGGGNGCTATGGGTCCTCTTATGGGAGTAATTCTTGGAAAACTCGGAAAGGGNGCAGATGGCAAAAAAGTGTCTGCAATTCTCAAAGAACGCCTAACAAAAAAGTGACAAATTNATAAACCTNCCANACGGCGCNCAAANTCCATGAGAAATAGACAATANNCACTNNTAATCGGAATAATCTTGATTTTCACATCTGCTTTAGCTGGATGTGTACAAGAGNCTGAACCTTTGCCTCTTACAGAAGAAGAAATTGGCGAGTGGAGTGTTGTAGTAACAATNGATTTCGCAGAAAGAGGAAATGAGACTGCAAATCTCGAAGATAGATTGACAAACGGTACTATTACGTTTGATCCAGTAATGGTATCGAACAACACTTCTGCATATCGAGTAATGGAAGCATTGCAGCTAAGAGAGAATTTCTCTATTGATGTGACATATTATGTTGGAATGGGAGCCTTCATTCATACAATTGATGGTGTCGCAGGCGCGGCAGACTATTCCACATGGTGGGGATTCACTGAAAATGGAGAAATGGCATCTCTAGGAGCATCAAGTCTGATGATTACTTCCAACACAACTCTTGGATGGATCTTGACTGATGGGTCATGACCTCATCTTGATAATAATGATTAAAGAAATTTAATCCAATCGGAATCGCTTAATGCCGTTCCCGGTTCAGGTGAAGATATGCTCGGTCTACATGCACTCGGTTTGTCTCCTGAGAGTGTTCTATTTATCGAGATGATTTTGGTGTGTTCTGCCTTATTTGCAATTTTTGGAGGCGAGCGAGAAAATAGAACACAAAAAGCGGTTGTTTGGAGTTTTGGAATTGTAGTAGCATTAGCATTAGGCCGTATAATCCTCGGACCAATTCCTAACGTACAACCTGTCACTATTGGATTATTACTTGTAGGAGCAGTCTATGGAGTTAGAAAAGGAATAGGAATTGCAATTCTTGTTACTATTCTATCTAATATCTATCTTGGATCGGGAATGTGGACATTATTCCAAGCAGGAGCTTGGTCAATAGTTGCAGTTGGAGGATATGTGGCTGCAAATCAATTCATCAAAGATGAGAAATTAATGATTGGACGTTTAATGATTGCAGGATTTATTGCAGCGTTTGTTTTCAATTATATTGTCTCTCTATCAGTATTAATTGCAGATCCTAGTCTAGGTGTATTGATTGCGTATCTAATCACAGGATTGCCATTTGATCTTCTTCACGCTGCTGGTAATATCGTCATTGCAATTACTCTTGGTCCTTCAATGCACAATATGCTTTCACGCTCATTGTCTCCAACCAATCTATCTATCAGGAGTAGTTCTAATGAGTCCCGAGTTGAATGATTCTTCATCAACGATGGTCCTAGTTGTTCGTTCTGATTTGAAATTGAGTTCAGGGAAAATAGTTGCACAAACTGGCCATGCTGCAGTTGAAGTTGCACTAAAAGCAAAACAAAATGAAGGCGATTTATTGGCCAGATGGAGAAGTGAGGGGGCACGGAAAATTGCACTTAAAGTTCCGGATGAAGATACACTAAAACAACTGTACAGAGAAGCAATGGATGCAGGACTTGTTACTTATTTAGTGAAGGATGCGGGACATACTGAAATTCCTCCGGGGACACTGACTGTAGTGGGTATTCTAGGACCAAGAAGATCTGTGGATATTTTAGTTGGAAAATTGTCTTTACTGTAAAATATTCATTCATATTTATTCTTCAACATTGAACCGTTGATACACTTCATTTGTAGTACGAGTAACTCGAATGAAAGTTGTACACTTTGGTAAATCCTTGATTCGTCTGGCTCCAACATATGAGCATGCAGATCTAACTCCCCCTAATATTGCCTGTACTGTTTCTTCTAATCCTCCTCGATATGGCACTCTAACTTCCTTACCTTCAGGAGCCCGATGTTTAGCAATCTCTCCATAATACTCTTGCATTGCTTTTGCAGAAGACATGCCATAGAATGACTTGTACATCTTTCCATTTTCTCCTTCTACCAATTCTCCTTCTGATTCATCATGTCCTGCTAACATTCCTCCGAGCATTACGAAATCAGCACCTGCAGAAAATGCCTTCGCAACATCACCAGGGGAAGAACATCCTCCATCAGCCATAACATGACCTCCCAGTCCATGAGCAGCATCTGCACATTCTGAAATTGCAGACAATTGTGGATAACCTACTCCAGCAACTTTTCTGGTAGTGCATACCGACCCTGGACCAATTCCAACCTTCACGATATCAGCACCGGCTAGAATTAATGCTTCAGTCATCTCCCTAGTTGCCACATTTCCAGCTATAACAATCGAATCAGGGAAATTCTTCCTAACTTCTTTGATGTAATCCAAAAATACCTCTCTATAACCATTAGCAACATCAACACAAATCATAGAAATTTCCTTACTTGTAGACATCTTCTTCTTGAGTAATTCTAAACTGTTCTCAGTAGATCCACATGTAATTGCTACAAAATTTGGATCCACATTATTATTCCAAGCTTCTGAACACTGCTTGGTTGAATAGAACTTCTGAAGACATGTTAACATGCTATGATTTTGAAGTACTTTGGCTACTCCGAAAACACCAGTAGTATCCATGTTTGCAGCTACAATTGGAACTCCTTTCCAAGTTTTATTTGAATGTCTAAATTTGAATTCACGAATCAGAGTAACATCAGATCTAGAGACCAAGGTACTACGCTTAGGTCTGATAAGTACGTCATCAAATGTTAGCTTCAAATCATGCTCTATACGCATTGGNACCTTACCAATCGAACGAAGGTGTACTTATGAGAATTCTTATTTTCGATTCAATATAATATGAAGCAGCAAACCTAGTGGCATCAGCATTACTCCAAAGAAAGTTATCGCACGAATTTGATTTATTCCTAACCCGTTTTCTATTGATTTTCTCCACATCCATCTTGTAGCAATAATATCTCCAGCAACAAAATGAGCCCATGCCAATACAGTACCTGATTCAGTACCTAATAGTTCGACCATGGTNTCCATTATCTCAGCAGGATTACCGGTAAATAACTCAATCATCCCGGTAGGATTTACAAAAATTGTAACAAAATAAGTTACTAAAGGACCAATAAATAACATATTTCCTTCAACCCATTTATTCGCCCTATCTGACCCTGGTTCTAGTAACATAAAGAACCAAAAAGGCCCTACCCAAATAGTAGGTAATAAAAATAAGATCATGTATATTGTTTCCATAATTAACTCTCCAATTGTTGCTCCAAGATATTGTCAATTTCTTGAATTTCTAATTCATCATAAAAGTATGATTCTGCTTTCCAAATGATCTCAGCTTGTTGATTAATAAAAAATAATGATGGTGTTCTAGGGTTATCAAATGCTTCAGAGATAGAATCACTGAGAATCATGCCTGAATCAAGATTAATCGCTCTAGAATTGGCATCGGGGACAAGAATTGGCCAAGGGGTATACTCTGAACTACTTTGATTCCCATANACCTCCATCATTGACTCAGAATCCTCAAACTCAATATATCGATGAATTGTCAATAACTGCAATTGGTTACTGTCATTCCAGCGATCATAATGGCCCTCATTAATAATATTCTGAGTCCAATTATGACATCCCCCACAGTGAGGACTGACCCACATTAGTAAGACGGGAGAAGTACGTAATTGCTCATCTAGATTGACAGTAGCACCAAGGTCTTCTGAACGGTCAAGTGTAGGACTTTCAAACACAATTCGAAGAGGTTCCTCTTGTATATCTGAAGAAATTTCCATTTCTTCACCCCAGCCTAGACAACCAGATGTTGGGATTAAAAATATGATAGAAATCCACAAATGAAATTTCATAATATCACTGAGATGCAGAAACTCCATCAGGAGAACGCCGAATAGTAGTACGTTTCTTTTCAAGAGGATGTGTCTGGTCTGGGAACCANGTATTCACTCCATTCCAATCTGCATTTATTCCTAGGTCCGCNAAAACCAATTTACTACTAATTCTAGCACTTTCAAAAATAGTTGGTAAACCACTACCAGGATGAGTGCCTCCACCAACAAGATACACATTTTCAAACTCTTCGAATCGATTTTGGGGGCGGCGCCANAGCATCTGATCAAGACTATGTGCCAAATTGAAAACTGCTCCACGATAAATATCAGAAGCTCCCCAATCATCTGGAGTCATTATTGTTTCAGAGACAATATGATCNCGAATATCGTCATATCCTAATTTTCCGAGTTGATCTAAAATTAGTTCGCGATATTCTGATTTGATATCATCCCAGACAATTGACTCGTCTGTATTTGGTACTGGTACCAGTACGTAAACAGTAGAATGCCCTTCAGGAGCAAGTGATGGATCGGTTATGCAAGCGTTTTGAACATATACTGAGGGATCTGACCAAGATACCTGATGGTGAGTGATTTCTTTCAGGTTATTTTCATAGTCTTTGGATGCATATATTTGATGATGNGGCAAATCATACATCTTGTCAATACCAAGATAAAGCATGTATGTTGAACAGGAATATGCTTTCTTTGACAACTTTTTATCAGTCCATTTCTTCCGTTTCTTATCAGGAATCATCGTAGACATAGCATGAGCGAAATCTGCATTTAACACTACTTTGTCTGCTGAAAGTACTTCATCACCAATACGTACACCTGTTACTTTCTTTCCTTTGAATACCAATTCATCAACTGTAGAGTTCAATCTAATATCAACACCCATTTCTTCGGCTATTTCTGCCATTCTTGAGGTAATAGAACCTAGACCACCTTTAGCGTGGAAGATACCATGCTCATACTCTAAGAATGCGAGAATTGTGAACAAAGAAGGAGCATGGAAAGGTGACATTCCAAGATATTTAGTTTGGAAAGACATGGCAAGACGAACTCTTTCATCATCAAATAATCTGGAAAGGTCTCCTGCTACGCTAGACCAAGGCTTCAAGATTCTAGATACTCGCAATGCTCTCTTGGTGAATATATTTGATATTCCAGTCCAAGGAGTTTGCAAACACGCCTTAGAAACATCCAATTTCCTTCTATTCTCAATGACGTATTTCTTGAATCCTTCAGCGTTTGAATCTCCTGCTAGCTCACGAATTCTTTCTGTCATCAAATCTAAATCACTTGTAGCATCTATCGAACCACCGGCTCCATACACCAAACGATAAGATGGATCGAGGGGCATTAACCCTAATTCTTCATGAGCATCTTTTCCAATGGCCTGAAAAATTTCTTCTATCACTTCTGGATAATGGAAAAAGGTTGGACCCCTATCAAATTTATATCCATCTTTTTCAATAATTCTAGTTCTTCCTCCAACAGCATCTGCTTTCTCGACTACCGTAACATCAACTCCGGAATGTTGTAACAATAAGGCACTCGCAAGTCCACCTGGACCTGCTCCAACAATCAATGCAGTAGGTCTTCCCACCTGAGACATACTCTCAAGTGAGCATGATAGCATATAAGTCGGCGTTTTTTGCCGTCAATATTCTTGTATTAACTCGAAGGGCAAAAAACGAACCTCCAATACTGAAGATTTTCTCGACAGCAACATGTGGGGGTACCTCCTGATTTCAGCAATTAGTGGACTAATTGCATTCAAATTAAGCCTCATACTCTATCGTCGCCGTAAGTATCCTGAACCACATTATGACTGGGGAAATGTCGATTTAGAAGAGATTTCATTTCCAGAAAATTTCCTCTGGGGGGCAGCTACTGCAGCTCATCAGATAGAAGGGAATCTAACAAACAATTGGACAGCACATGAAGAAAGGAAAAACTTGGAAAGAAGTGGTGATGCTTGTAATCACTGGAATCTTTGGAAACAAGATTTTCAGATGCTAAGCGATCTTGGTCTTACCTCATATCGATTCTCAATAGAGTGGAGTCGACTAGAACCAGAACAAGGATCTTGGAATAATGATGCTCTCGATGTTTATTCACAGATGATTGACGACCTGATTTCTCGTGGAATCAGACCGACTGTAACCTTACATCACTTTTCTCATCCTGTCTGGTGGGAAGAAAAAGGTGGTTTCACAGAAAAAGAAAATCTCAACGATTTTCTAAGTTATTGTGAACGTGTTTTCGATGCGTTATCCGATAGAGTTGACGTTTGGTGCACCATAAACGAGCCAACTGTATTCTCAACAATGGGGTATACACTCGGACAATTTCCTCCAGGAAAAAGATCCATTAGACTAACTTTGAAGGTAATGCGTAACCTCATGAGAGGTCATGCAATGGTCTATCGATCACTAAAATCAAAACGTCCGGATGTACACATCGGAATTGCAAAAAATGTAACTCTCTTCGATCCACTAAATCGTTGGAGTCCAATAGATTGGCCGGTTTCAAGACTGTTGGAGTGGTTGTGGAATGGAGCGTGGCGTAAGGGAATTATGACTGGAAAAATGCTTTTCTCGAAAATTCCAGAAGCAAAGGATTCACTTGATTTCGTTGGATTAAACTATTACACTCATTTCTTGACTGGTCTATTTATGCCTACGTCTACCGAAGAGTTAGAATTCGCAAAAAGATCGCATGAAGTTGCAACAGAATTTGGCTATCCAATGTACGCAGAAGGATTTCGTAGAGCTATCGAATTTATTGCTCCATTGAATGTACCCATCGAAATTACTGAGAATGGAGTAGCAGATGCACAAGATTCACTTCGTCCTGAGCACTTGAAACGTCACTTGTGGATAATCTCAGAAGCAATCAAGGACGGATATGACATTAGATCCTATCACCATTGGTCATTAATGGATAATTTCGAATGGGCAGAAGGATATTCAATGAGATTTGGTTTACATGAAGTAGATTTCAACACGCAAGAAAGGACACTAAGGCCGAGTGGAGAACTATATCGTTCAATCATTCGTAATTCGACATCAAAGTAGTGGGATAATTATGTCAAATCGAGTTCCAAAACGATTTATTTCTCTGAAGAAAACAATGGACGTAGATATTGACACCTTATGGGAATTAATTACACGTCCCGGACATCTAGAAGATGTTCATCCTTATTGTTCATCAAATGAGGCCATCAGTTGGAATTCAGAAGGATGTCAAGATGTACTGATTTATTCTAATGGAAGGACATTCATTAGAAATATCGAACCTTGGGCTTTTCAGGAAGGATANGATCTCTGGATTGGNCCAAAAAATGGCCNCCAATCATTTGTCAAATGGAGGATTGAAAGTATTGATGACACAANCTCTCTTGAAATCACAATTNATCCNTCTATANTAGAATAAATGGCCNCTTTTNANNACATTCATNCCCTTNCATTTTTGGATNAANCCAAGATTNAATNCNTANTTAGAATGCCGTNTTNGGNGGAATTTAGCTATTNTTTNNNNAATNANTCNCCTGTTCCTCGTGANATNCCNAANCCNCATCCATGGTTTTCNTANNTAAGCGTTAGTCTGATGTGGGTAGGGTATACACGGCATGGTAGGGAATGGCATGGGCGACGAAATTTTAGAGGCAGAGGTTGTCTTTCGTCGTGCTGTTAAAGATNCGGAAAATGAACTGACNGCACAAAGNGAGTTAGCAGAAAAAAATCAATTAAACCGCGCATTAGGAGCAACTGTTGCAGTTGTAATTGTCGCTTTACTTCTCAGCCATATCATTACAACACCTCTNGAAAATGAAATTAATGAAAATAATTCAGATGGTTATCCTCCAATTTGGGAACGTTATCTTGCTGACTTTACCACAGATGATGTACACTCATATGTCCTACAAAACGGAACACTTACTGGGCCCGACGGAGCTAGCCTCTGGAGTGGAACTCACAATTTTGTTGAGTTTGAGCTACCTATCGATGAAGGTGGAGCAGCACCAAATGGAAANGTAAGTCTTGCAATATGGATTCCAAATGTANCAAATGGAACCACTGTTCCAGTGATTGCTGAATTCGGGCCTTATTTCGATGAAGCATCAGTAGATACTCCGGGAATTGAAGAGCCTGGCACCTGGTTAGGGCAGATGATTATCGAACAAATTGTTCCTCATGGATTCGCATTTGCTCAAGTATCCGTAATGGGTACAGGACGATCAAACCACTGTATGGATCTGATGGGTAATGCAGAACAACTCGGTGTTGATGCTGCAGTAAGTTGGTTGGGTACCCAAGAATGGAGTAATGGAAACGTAGGAATGATTGGAAAATCATACGACGGAAGTACTCCTTGGCAAGCTGCAATGTTTGGCAATGAACATTTAGCAACAATTGTTCCAATCTCTGGACTTATTGGAGTAATGGAATTGATGTGGAGAAATGGAAGTAGTGAAGCCAGGGCTCCAATAATGCACAATGGAGTTTATGGATCGTATGGAATTGATGGCGACGAAGAGGATATCCAAAACATGTGCCCAGACTATATCATAGGACCTGGGACTGGTGTTGCAGCATACATGTGGGGTGGAGAAGCTGCAGGAAACTATTGGGCTGAACGATATTTCCTTGATAGAGTTCTGGACAATTACAACGGAAGTGTATACCTAATTCAAGGAATGCATGACTGGAATGTAGATCCTCATATGGCAGTGCCTACAATCAATCTACTGTACGATCAAGGAATAGAAGCAAAGGGTCTCTTTGGACAATGGGATCACGATTATCCCGACAGGCCTGACATTATGTTTGATCGAAGTGGAGTAGGAAGAGGAATTGAAGCATATCCTGAAATGGTTCGTATGGACTGGATGCAAGACTTGTTAGAATGGTTCAACTATTATCTGCGGAATGAAGGAGAGAAACCATGGTTAGGTGTTGAAATTCAATCAAATCAAGGATCATGGAGGTTAGAAGATAGATATCCTATGTCCAACACAACGGAGATAATCTGGGAATTAGGAAGTAGTGATTTACCATCTAGCGGGGGATCCAATACAATATTGCCTAATGCGAATTCTGGCCCTATTTACGAAACTCCTCCTTTAGAAGAAGACATGTACTTTGGTGGACTTCCTAGACTTCATGTTAATGTGAATACAGCTACAGTAGGTGGACAAATCTATGCTTTGCTGGAAGACTGTGATGGTACAACATGTATCCATATCGGTCATGCAATAATGGATCTCAGATATCATGCCGGAGGTACTGATGAGCAAGCATGGGCTGCACCATTAGAAGAAATTACAGCTCTAATGGAGTTCTTTCCAATGGACGTCGAAGTTCAAGCAGGTCATACTATTCGACTATCGTTAGTAAGTACTGGTGAAGATTATCTGCCCTCTTCAGCATCATCAATCGTAACTGTAAATGATGCTGGATCAACTCTACAACTTGACATATTCGACCCTGAAACCCGTCAATATTATCCTGTACCAGAATGTACTCATCCAGTTTGCTTAGAAAATCAATAATCTAAGAAAGTGAAACTTCCGTAGGATTAACTCTCATTACTCCTTAGACAAGGTATGGAGGAGGCACTGATTGATGCAGATATCCGAAAGGCTCGTACTCTTCCATCATCTTGGTATTCTGANGATTCTATTTTTCAAACATTAATTTCGCGATTCTCGTTGGAATGGCATTTCGCTGCACATCATAGTGATTTAGATGAATTCAATACCATTCCGCTAACACATATTGAAGGACAAACAAANGAGCCAATGTTGTTAACAAAAACAGAAAATGGTCTCAATTGTTTGTCAAATGTATGNACTCATCGAGGGATGTTGGTAGCGTCAGAGCCTTGTAACGGTAAGGTGTTACAATGTCCTTATCATGGACGAACATTTGATCTAGATGGGATTTTCAAGAATATGCCTGCTTTCGAAGATGTTGTGAATTTTCCTTCTGTTGAAGATAATTTGAAGCAATTTCCAAGTGGTGAATGGGCAGGAATGGTGTTTACTGGAGTGGAGCCATCAAAAACATTCGATGATTGGATTCGACCTATTAGTGAAAGAATGAGTTGGTGGGCTGATCGAAAACAAATGGAACGAGATAAAAGTAGAGATAGAGATTGGATTATCAATACGAATTGGGCCCTGTATGTTGATAATTATCTAGAAGGTTTTCACATTCCATTTGTTCATTCTGATCTGAATGCGGTATTGGATTATGGAGATTATACAACAGAGTTGTTTGAGGGAGGAGTTCTACAAATTGGAATCGCTAGTGAAGGAGAACCTTTCTTCGAGATTCCTGAAAGTTCACCAGATTATGGGAAGAAAATTGCCGCATACTATTGGTGGCTATTTCCAGGATTGATGTTGAATATCTATCCTTGGGGAGTATCTGTGAACATTGTCGTTCCTGAAGCAGTAGATAAAACTCGAGTTATCTATCAAGGATATGTAACTGACCCTGAAATGCTTGGACAAGGGGCAGGTGGAAATCTAGACAAAGTCGAAATCGAAGACCAATTTGTGGTAGAAGGATGTCTTCGAGGAATCCGATCGAGTGCATATGATAGAGGGCGATATTCTCCTGAAATGGAGCGGGGAGTTCATCACTTTCATAGAATGTTAACCAGACAATAATATTGGCCATCTAAATCATATACTTAATGAAAATTCGAATTTTCATGGACATCAAAAAAGAATTACTGAACCCAAAGTGGTGGCTGATCATAACGGCTCTGATTCACACCGTTGTCGGCGTGCTCATGGAATTGGACCCGGACAACGACAACGAGTTGATGGTTGCAGGAATCATGCTCATCATTCCCATCTACATGCTCTACGCCGCCTTCATGAACGAAGGGCAAGCGCAGGCTCGTTTGGCGGCTGTGATTGCTGGGCCTTTTTTTGTGTGGTTCCTTTTGTGCGCAATCCTTGGGCTCGAAATCACATATCCAACAACAGATTACACGTTTGAGTTCTCCGGACAAATCATTCCACCTCTTGTGTTCTGGGGAATGACTGCTCTGACTGGCGTACTAGGTTGGAATATTGAGGATGATTAAGATGTTAGACAAAATGTTAGACAACAAAAATTTGGCAATATTAAACATGAATTGGGCTGTGTTCCACATTCCCATTGCAATGGAGATTGACCCGGAATTCCCAATAGTCATCCCATTTGTTTTCTTAGCAGCAACGATTGCGGCCTATGTAATGGATGATTCAATTACAGAGAAAATTATGCTGGGGATTGGAGTAATTTACTTGGCAGTTTTGCCTCCAGTTATTCAAGTATTAATGGACCCCTCGTCAATGCAAACAGGTAGTGCTGAGTTCAATCTACTCGGTTCTATCGCTTGGATTGTGATTATTCCACTTACTTTGCTTGGGGCAACAAAAAAGTGGACTGGAATAGGCATGGCAAATGTCGAGTGAAAACAACTGGCTTCGAGATGGATACAAAACTGTACTTACCCTGAAGGTGTGCGGTTGGTCTAGCATTGCTATGGGCATGATCTTCTTTCTCATACCTGAATGGTATGCAGAATTAGAGGGAGCAAACACAGAAAATATCGCTTGGCTGAGGAACTTGGGTGCTGCTTTAGTTGCTGTAAATGGTGTAGGTGCATTGCTAGCTGCCAGAGATCCACTAGCAGAACGAAATTTGTATGATGTTGTCATGCTTGCATCTGTATTAGAGACAATAGCGTTGGGATGGTCGAGTTGGACCTGGGAGTTCTCTGCAACCGAAGAAATTTTCATTGTAGGACCGTTATTTATGGCAGGTCTGGTTAGCATAGCATTGATTCTTTTTAGACCTAAAAAAATGGAAAATAATTTGTGATTCTAGATAGAAACCAAATTTGATATCTTCTGAACAAAAGATGTAGTCATGTTAGGGGAGTTTGAGTGGTTGAGAACTATTCAGACTGTTCATATTATTGGAGCAGGACTGGATCAGCAAAAGCCTGCTCATCGAGCATTTTACGATGCGGGTAACAAGGGTTTCAGGATGGTTCCTGTACATCCCAAAGATGCCGGTAGTACCATCCTTGGTAGACCCATAAGATCTAATCCTTGGGGAAGTGAATATCCAGAATTATTCGTGTTCTTCCTATCCGCAAGTTCTGTCATTCAAGAATTGCGGAAATGGTTGATTAAAGGACGTAATATTCCATTCATTTGGCTCCAACCTGGTGCCGAGAGTCCTGAACTCGAGGAGTTTCTATCAAATTCTAGAATCAAATACTCAACTAATCGATGCTGGGTGGTTACTGTAAATGAAGAAAATATAGTCTGTAACAACCCTATACCTGAACAGTCTTGGTGCCTACAAACAACATCAGTTGATGGCAGTGATTGCTCGAATTGGCNGCACTTCTCTGCAGGTTCAAACCATATTCGAAAAGCCCCATTAGAATGGGTTGGAGATCTTATTGATTTACAGGCTAGTAATGAAATTATTCCACGTTACATTCGTTCTCTAGTCAAAGAGGGTGAAACATTGAAAGATGCATCGATCCGACTGAGTTAAACGGATATTTAGGTACCATGAGAGAGAGATAAATTATGTCAGAGTATCGTTTCAAGGTTGGTACAATCGTCATGTGCAATCTTGGATCTAAAGGTTGGAAACCTGGAAGAGTAATCGCATTGAATTATCAAGAAGAAAACTGGCCTAAGGAAAAAATAGCACCATACCAAGTGATACTAGAGGAGACTCATACACTAATCTTTGTCCCTGAAGACGATGAACGATACTGTAGAAAAATCTCAGAAGAGGAAATTAAGATATTCAATCGTATAGATGCTCTAGCTTCGCTTCCTCCTGAGATGAGTGAATCAACAGGAGTTACTGAAAAGATTAGAGAAATCGAATCTAATGTTAGTCAGTATAATGATCTTGAATGCTCACAAGATAATGTCGCCTATCAAAAGGCAAACTATCGAACAGGACGTTGTCATTGTTGCGATAGTTGTCCCCGTAATTGGTCTAGTGTCGAACTTTACAGTGAGCATTATCGTTGTGCATCTCGAAATGATCTAAAAATCACAAGATGTGAGATCGATCTAGGTTCTATATCTGTCGGAGATGTTGTTAATCTCCTAGCGGCAAATTACACTCCGAGTAACGAAGGATTCATGCAATGTCCTACAATGATGCGCCTTCCACCAGGAATCAAATTCTCTGATGAAGGAACTCTCAATGGAGTAGTTCTGTTTGATCCCTATAGAACTGAAAAATACACTGTAAAGTTCGTCGCTATCAGTACTGTAGACTGGCAAGATGAAGATATAGGAATCGTTCGTTTAGAGGTATCATTCGAGGTAGAAGGTAACATGCCCACTATTGATTTCGATATGGATCAGTTCAATCATGAGCAACAAAAGGCTCGAGATAAAGCCAAGAGTTCGATTAGTCTCCTTTCCGATATTTGGATTCAATGGGAGGATAATCAACTAGATATCCGTTCAACATGTAATCGTATGCTTAAGGAATTACAAGAATTACGAAAACACCTACAGAAATATCCTAGGCTCGATGAAGGTAGATGGTGGTCTCATCTTGGAGGATTCCACATGAACGTACACAAACTCTTGGAGAATACACTATTCGAGTGTGAGCTATATATGGGTCATGCACTAACTTTCGGGAATGATGAAGTTCGTCAAATGACAGAACGAAATCTCGAAGGATGTTACAAAAAACGACTTCTTGAATCAGCTCGATTCATGTGGATTGAGGGTATCATAAAGATGATGAAAGGGGAATGGAACGATGCTGCAGATATCCTACGTCTTGCTTCAATGAAACAGAATGGATGGGGCTGGGCAGTTAATTATGGAGATATCTGGTTTACTGAATCAGTAGCACGTTTGATTCATGGTGCAGAGACAGCCAATCTGAATAAGACCGAGGAGGACTCCATTCAATGGATAGATGAGGTTGGTCGATTGCTCGAGAAAGGAGCGACTAGAGCAAATAAAGACAATAGCTTCGGACCTAATGGTCATCCATGGGTATCTGAAATAACAGAGGCTTTGGAGTCATACCGTATACTCCAAAAAGGTGGCAAAGATACCTCTGATTGGCTTGAATCTTTGAAATCAAGAACACTGTATTGGTGCGCTCAGGTTCTTTCAGGAACTCCTCCCTTTACTCCTAAACTCAGAAATCGTCTCGAAGATTCATCAGTGTTAATAGAAAATCTTCCAAAGATAATCGATTCAAACTAATCTACCAACGATTTAGAAATATCTGAAGATGCACCCACCCGACTGAATTAAACAGGGAAGGCGTTTCGGAGAATCATGTCAATCATTACAGCATACAACGAAGCATGGGAAAATGGAGATGTAGAAGCATTAGCAAAGGTCATTCATGATGATTGTGTATTCAATCCACACGTAGGTGGAATCACAATGAGTAAATCAGATATTCTAGGTTTCGCAGGTGGTGAAGGTACACCTAGATCAGAAAATGAAAGAATCCTATTTGAGAATGAAGAAGTAGGAGTAGCTCACTCGATAGT
>PAOK01000021.1 GCA_002708015.1 Methanobacteriota archaeon | reverse complement strand
GTACCCGAGTTGGTCAAAGGGGCTAGGATGAGGTCCTAGTGCGTAGTGCTTCGCAGGTTCAAATCCTGTCCTCTGCACCATTAGCGTCTAACCATGAGTTTGAAGTGGTAATGCTCTTCCCAAGGAATGATTACAATGAGGGCCTTCTCTGCTGTGTTACTCACCATTTTGATGGTAGGAGGGAGTTTGAGTGGGTGCTTTGGAGAAGATGAGGAAATTATTGAACAAGAGCCTTCACCTTTTGATTTCGGGAAAGCAATTCCAGAAACAACATGGTATCATTACTCAGGAGGCATTGATGCTCAAAATATATCTGCTGTTGAAGGTGCAAATATTTCTGCGAATTTAACAGGAGAAAATAGTCCATATTGGACTCAAGGATCATATTATGGAATTGGAATGAGTACTTTCGAACCCACAATTGGTATTACTTCAATGGACAATATATACATGTCAAGTTGGGGGAATGGGCCTTCTGGATCTACTGCTGTAGTACAATGCTCTGGACTAATAGAAATGACTGTTCTCTCAGAATATTCTTGTGAGAATGTGTACAATCCTGCCTTGCCAGTGCCGAATAGTAATGACCCGTACATATACGTAGATAAGTGGACTGATAGAATTATGAAATTTGACATGCATGCACTTCTAGGAATGACTGTAGAGTTCTCCGATGATGAAGGGAATTCATGGCAAAATGGGCAGTTAGCTACCTCGATATATTCTGTCCAAGATCATCAGACCATTGGATCTGCTCTACTTCCTGCCCCAGGTTATGCAACAACCTGGTCTTTTTGCGTCAATGGAAATGCTCCTCATCCTCTTTGCTCAACAAGTTTTGATGGGGGGAGAACCTGGACTTCAGAGGTTTCTGGAGCTCCTATTGATTGCCAAAGTGGTGGACTTACTGCTCATATTGAAGGGGGAGTAAACGGTAACCTCTACAGAGGAAATATGGGGTGTAATGGAGATGGGTACTCAGTTTACAGAAGTAGTAATGGGGGCCTAACTTGGACCGAACATCCTTTGCCAACAGAAGAAACCGGAACTGCAGATACTTGGAATGGAGAAGAAGCGCAGGTAGCTGTAGATGATGATGGAAATGTACATGCCATGTGGAATGGATTGGATAACATGCCATACTATGCATATTCTAGGGATGAAGGGGGAACTTGGAGTAATGCAATGATGATTGCACCACCTGCGGGTTTAGTTGGAACTGGATTTCCTGTTGTAACAGCGGGTGCTGCTGGCAAGGTTGCGTTTGGATACGTAGGAGACAGTGGAAATAATACTTGGAACGGATATATGACTGTAATTACAGATGCTTTCAACGAAAATCCATTGATGACAACTGTCCAAATCAATGAACCAGGTAATCCTCTAGATACTGAAGATGGATGTGGTTACAATAGATGCGGGGGGCTAGGGGATTTCCTAGACATGTCAGTCGACCAATACGGAAGGCCTTGGTTTGGATTGTCACATAATATCGCAGATATCGGTATATTTGCCACTATATCTGAAGGTGCAGCACTAAGGGGTTCAGATGGAAATTTGAGTATGATGCCTATTGGTGGACAAGAAACTCTCTAACGACAGGCTTTCAGTCCGTCTTGATTATTTATCATCATGATTTGGACAGAGTTGGCCTTGAAGGGTATTATTTCCGGAGGATTAGTTGTTCTAGCTACAGAATTTGCGAGGCGATCGATTATATTCGGCGCTGTCGTTATTTCATTGCCATTGATGAGCATAATGTCGCTAATTATTCTATATCGGGATGGTGTAAAGTCAGAAGATTTGATTGCTTACTCTGAGAGTGTTCTATACCTTGTATTACCCTCATTGACATTGTTCATTATTTTCCCGCAACTCATGAAGAGAGGTTGGGATTTTTGGCCATCATTAGGATTAGGGATAATTGCTACAATCGTATTGTATGGAATTGGTGTTGCTATTGCTACAAAATTAGTTACGGGCGGACAAGCATGAAAAGCGGCTTACCTTGAAAGAGAAATGGAGGAGTTGAATTGCCGGGTGTTTTTGATCGTTCTCGAAAGAGGGGTTTAGTCCGAAATATTTCTTCTGATTTCGATAGTGCTGTTTCTAAATTCTTTGGAGAACGTCCTCCTAAAGTAGATACGGCGAAGATACAACACAAAGGATACATCGATGCATTAAGAACATCTGGAGTAATAGTTGAAATTCTTGAAGAATTACCTGGTCACCCAGATTGTTGTTTTGTAGAAGATACTGCTGTGATTTTTGAGGATCTTGCCGTGATATGTAGTCCGGGTCATCCATCAAGGGCGAATGAAGTACATACAATATCTGAACGATTAAGTAAGGATTTTGAGATAAAATTTCTTTCTCCAGAAGCAAAAATGGATGGAGGGGATATTGTATATACTGGAAATGGATTTTTGATTGGGCGTTCTACGAGAACTAACGATATTGGAATCAATGAACTAAGTAAAATTGCATCTAAGTTTGGATATTCTACTCAGGTTATCGATGTCCCTAGTTCTACTCTACATTTGACGACAGTGTGTTCTGTTCCTAAGAATGGAATGTTAATTGCTGCAGAAGGACATTTGAAACCTGAACAAATAACCGGTTTTGATGAGGTCGTATGGGTCCCTAATAGTGAAACATATGCTTCCAATACCATCGCAATGGAAAATGGAATAGTACTGGTTAGTGCTGGATTTCCTATTACTAAACAGAGGCTTGAAACGGCTGGATTTGAAACTAAAGAAGTGGAAATGGGTGAAATCATGCAAGCAGATGGAAGTTTGACATGTTTGTCTCTATTCATAGGATGAGTGCCATTTTATGGAATCTGTGCGAAAACTGGAAAGAGAGTTTCTCTATGTATTAACCATAGCAATTGGTCTCCCAATTTCAGCTTACATCTCCGAATGGCCAGTGAACATTTGGTGTATTGGATTATTCATCTATTTGTTTCGAAAATCTGAACGAAAAGAACGGGTAGAAATGTTAGTTGTGCTTTCATTTGCCACTCCAATGGAGTTATTCTTTAGTGAAATATGGTTGATCTATGAATATCAAAGAGAAATTATGCCCTTATATGTGCCTGTAGGTCACTGGTTTCTTTTCGATCTTGGACGAAGAATTGCTTCAAGATTGCCTGATGGAAGGAAAGTTTCAGCTTGGATGATCTCGCCTTTTATTCCACTTACAATTTGGATGGCATTTACTGGAATAGATACATCAGGTGTTATTTTACTAATTATCATGTATTCTTTTGTTAGATGGGGGCCTGCTCCTATGCTATACGCAGTAATGGGATGGTTAGCATTGGCAATGGAATTATGGGGGACCTGGCTAGGAACTTGGACTTGGGATAATAATGTACCATGGACAGACTTTACTGCTTGGAATCCTCCATTGCTTTGTGGCGCATTCTATGCATTTGGTGACATGTTGGTAAATATTACAACATCAAAATTGGAAGTACATCNAAACCGTTGATTTGAACTGTTACCGTTNATTCGGAGGGGTATGAACTCCCGGCATGGGGCTGCAATTTTGATCATCTCTTTGATGGTTTTAGCCCCCTTATCGGGATGTTTTGGTGAGCCCGACAATATGGGGCCAAGTTCATCTGACGATGTTGTAATNACACCAGAAGTATGGACNGGNGGGGTATTCCAAGGAATCACCGTAAATGCTGAAACTGACCTTTCTGCCTTCGTTCCATACTTGATTCAAAATCCAGAAACTGGATTCATTCAGAATTCTACTGTAGTTGACCTCAAGGCAGGTGAATCTATCTTGTTGTCAGTATTAGCTCCACCTCGAACAGATACTGCGGTTATTTTGATAGGCGATTACGGTCGAGAAGAGTGGCCAGTTAGGGAAGTAAATGAGTCTTGGAGGACTTGGTATGGTCGTGGCGGTTTTGAACGGTCTGATAATCCAATTATTCAGCGAGTAGATGGAGTNAATAATTCGTTAGATACAGTGCAAGTATCCAATAATAGTGCTAATCCAGCAATTGCGGTTCAAATTCCAATAATACGACCTATGGCTGCTGCTTACACTGATGCTATGGGAGGTAGACATTCAACTGGACTGGTNGATGGACTCAATGTTTTCAATTACATCAGCCATATGTCTGATGAAACATTTGATCCAACTGACCTTGCTGATAATGCTGTAGGTTATCTAGATAGATGGGCTGGACAAGGAAATGCAGCGTATGAAGATGCGGCACTATACCTCATTGGACAGATGGAAGATTTTGGTTTGGAAGTCATAACTCAACGTTTTACTTATGATTCACTCATGACTGGAGCACAAAATCCAGAGGCATACAATATATGTGGCTACCGTTTTGGTGAGGTTGATCCAAACAAATGGATGGTTTTTGGTGCTCATTTTGACATCGCTCCGCCTGTAAACGGAGGAATGTTNGATCCACATATTTTCGGAAGAACATACGGAACTCGTGTAGGTGCTTACGATAACACGGCTGGAACAAGTATGGTTCTTGAAGTGGCTAGAGCTATGGCAAATTATCCAACACGTAATACAATGGTTTTCTGTCTCTGGTCTGGTGAAGAAGGTGGTAAACGAGGAAGCGACTTCTGGACAGATTATTGGGTTAAAGAAGACAATCCAGATGTAGAGGTCACGAATTACGTTAATCTAGACATGGCAGGAGTAAATTGGCCTGGCGGGGGTGGAGCTCCTTGTGGCAATGGACATGGAGGTGGAGATGGGAATTGCGACCCTCAACCTGAAATTGATCCTGATGGTTATCCCAAGGATGAGGAAGTGTGGCCTATGCGGGTATACATCGGCCCAAGTTTGGATCATGATGTTATGAATCAGCCAGAAATGGTTGGACTTGCAATGTGGATTGGTTCTGATGCTATTGGTGTTGAAGAACAAATGGCTCCTTTACTTGGAGAGGGGCATTCTGAAGATACTTGGAAAGTTGATGATTGGATGGATAAAGATCGACCAGAAATTATTGTCTATGAAGATACCACTGCTCGTTCCGATCACGCTACATTTCAAGATAATCTTGGTACAGTAACAATGGGCTTTGGTGGTCTTGTAGATGGATATTGGTGTTATCATCAAACATGTGATACAGTTGACGAAATGATAGATTGGATGGATACTACTGGAAANGACTACGGTGAACCTCGTAGTGGGACTAGTAATCTTGTCGATGCATTGGATACNATTACTTGGTGGGCAACATACTCTTTCTTCCANNTAGATGAN
This sequence comes from Methanobacteriota archaeon, assembly GCA_002708015.1. Taxonomy (GTDB): domain Archaea; phylum Thermoplasmatota; class Poseidoniia; order Poseidoniales; family Thalassarchaeaceae; genus MGIIb-N2. The sequence continues at coordinate 17,003 of PAOK01000021.1, read as the reverse complement.
CAGCCNATTCGAAATTCNTATCTNGAAAGTTAGATACAATATACTTGATTANCCATTTCGAAGTATTCGTCTAAAAATCGATGGNATTTGNGATGTNACAAACATNTCTTCTCCATTCGGATGAATAAATCGAAGNGAAGAGGCGTGAAGACANAATCTTCCTGCTGAATTTCTACCNCTGCCATACATTGTATCTCCNGAAACNGGAGCATTCAAAGCATTCATTTGNAATCGNATTTGNGCNCGNCGTCCNGTCTTAATTGAAAGAGAANNNAGTGTCCTATCNCCTACTACTTCTTCTACACTCCANTGAGTAATNGCTTCTTTNGAGTCNTTTNTNTTTTCAGAAGGNACAATTCTNACNCTNAGATCTTTACTTTGTTGTATCCAATCATGNGATATACCNGTTTCAGTAGGCAATATTCCCTCCAANACAGCATGATAAATACGNTCNANNCTNCTCTCAAAGAANTGATGTTGTANCATTTCCTTAGTNTGNNNATCTTTNGCNAATAACATACANCCNGATGTTTCTCTATCTANTCTATGNACNATNAAAATNCGACCTTTTTCTCTACCCTTAACCCATTCAAAAACTCTAGAATGCATGGTNTCTTTTTCGTTNCCANAATCAGTTGANACNGACAATAAACCTACNGGTTTATTCACAACTAAAATTTGTTTNTCTTCANANAAAATATCAGGNTCTTTNTCTAAATTTCNCCTAANTTGNCGNGGNGCATCTCCTTCACTTTTTGGAAGTACTGAAATTAATTGTCCTGGATTTACAGAAGTTTTTGCAATTCTACAGACCTTGTTGTCCAACAATATTCTTCCAGAATCAATCATTTTTCTGANAGAATTTTTAGAAGCAGTTGGATGAATAAGAGCGATAATAGAAAGTAAATTACCTTCTTCTGAAATTGTATGATCTATTCTGGACATAATCACAACCACTGTGCTAGTTCTGAAGCATTCTTGGCAACTCCGACGCCTAATGTCTCTTCTAATGCTCTAGCTAATAATGTGAAATCAGAGTCGCGGGTTGCTACAATAACTGAGCCAATATTTGGATATGCNGAGGATGCAAGGTAAGTTGCGGTTCTCATAATATCNAAATCTCCAGATTCAGGATATATGCTATCTCCGTTAAATTCAGTTCTTTTATCAGCTGCACCACGTTGATCNTTGAANTCTGTAACTCTTCTGTATATTTCACTGTGAGATTGAATAAATGACTCGACAGCATTCAGTTCACCTTCTACAGCTTCTAAGAATTCTGATGATGATGATGGTTCCCAATCATGGAAGGATTCGAGAATNTCATGATGCATTTTTTCTAAAATATCTGATGTAATCGCTTCACGATATGCATCTAGATTGATATGTTGATTAGAGCCTGAAAANAGTGTAAGGGTNCGTTCAGGATCAAATTCGCCAGTTTCACTACTTCCAATCTTATTCATGAACTCATGTTTAGCGGTCANNGGAACATAGGTTCGAATACGACGCTCAAGGCGCAAATGGCGAAGAGTATGGTGGAATAAAAGGGATGAATTTGGATTAATAATTCCATTTCGATCCATAGCCATTTTTCTAAGTATTGCAGCGGATAAAGCATCTATCAATAAATTTGTATCAATAACCACCAATGGAGCCAGGTCTACTGAACTTAAAATACGGCGAGATCGAATTGGGATATTAGACTCGTGTTTAGAATACAACGTTTTCATTGATGCGATCAATCTTGCCTTTTCCATACGTCCAAGATAATTACAGACCGATACAGCATGTTCTAGCATCCCTAATGAGCGGATGGGATCTTCAGAAGCTATTTCATTAGCAATACTGAATAATTCCAAAGGCTCTTCTTCATCCTTTATCGCTTCGCGGAATCTATTCTCNATCCTTGTTCTTCCAGACTTGTTCTTTTCTCGAATGTGGTTTAAAGCCGCACGAACACGACCTACAAATGGTTCTTCAGGGAGATTACGTTTTGAAGGATAGGTCATCAAAGATTCAATTAGGTCTTCNTTTCTCCTATTTCTTTCCCTTTGAGATGAATATGTTGATTCTTCTTCTTCACTCGATATGTTTGGTACTCTTTCGTCAACAAAATCAAGTATGGCTTTTCGTGACATNTCCCTATTCTTTGAATTTCTTTTACCGCGGTTTTGTTGTTGAACTTCAGCAGAATGAGAGACTTGTAAATACAGTTTGAATCTTGATGTAATGGTAGTGGCCAACTCTTCGTGACTGTTCAATAATGCTACTGCTTCAGACCACCCTTGAGCCTGAGCAAAACCAATTAATGATTTACGATATAATTGGGTCGCTATCTCAAAATCACAATGTGGTTCTGCTTGAAAACGAGGAGCNGCTTGTTTGTATAGGCGGGCTGCCTCTCTGTAACGTTCCATATTTACTTTAATTGCGGCATTTGCGACAGGGGACCATTCGGAGCCGGGTCTATTTTCTTGTAACCATGAAACAAAATTTTCAGATGCAACTTCATGCTCNAGAAGCATTTGTTGAACTTGATTGAGGAAAATAGCAGAGAAATTATTCTGAATAATCTGATTAAGTAATTCTGATGCATGTTCTTTACGACTACTNTCGCTCATCTGAATTTCATTATTTACTCGATTCATTCTTAGGAGATTTACAATTGCTTGGAACAATGAAGATTCTAGAGCGGAAAGATTNGCTGCAGCAATTGATTCTTCGAGAGTGTCGATCCTCTTTTCACTAACTAATCCATCTCCTCCATCCATCAATGCTCGACGTGTCTCACGTAAAACCTCTGAACCAGATTCTGGTAATCTTCCAAGAAGTTCGTCCAAGTTTGCATTACCACCATCCAATAANCGAATCAAGGCTGCTTCATGTATGCTCAGGAATTCCGGTATATCTGAAGAAACAATTGAGTCGTGAGCTTTTGATCTTTCTTTCTGAAGCCACTTTATTGTCTCTTCACCAATATTTGCTGGTGCTAATGCACTACAAAGTAGGACTGAATAGGGCTTAGTAGAACCATCTATCTTTGAGGAATACAATATCAACGATAAGGAAAAAATGTCTACTTGAGTAGAGAGTATCTCTATGGTCGACTCAANAACATCTGGTGGAAGTAGTGTTCTTTCATTAGCAATTAATTTTGAACATGCGAGACGAATTAACATTGGATATTTTGAATCAGTCACAATTTCTGACCATGTAATCAAAGAAAAGTCTGGGGCTTTTTCGACTAAACGAGTGATTAATAATTCGTTATCTCCTGCTAAAGACGAGGCCTGAATAAATGATTCATCATCATCAATTCTTGTTTCTAAAACAAGTTCAGTTGCCGCTGCCAAATCCCCGGTCTCTGCAACCTGTTTTACTAACATCCAACGAAGAGTATCTGATACAGGTTCCCCGTGTAATTCTAAATGCATAATCCCTGATTCAATCTTTTTTGAGTCGATTTGTCTATCGATAGGGGGATTTTTCCATGCTTCTAANAGCATAACAATTGACAATGGATCTTTCTCTGTAACTTCAGAACAATGATCCCAAGAAGANATATCTCCAGATCTAAGTGTAGTTAGAGCGATAACATCGTTTACTGATTTCATTAATATTTTATTTTTTGATTTAATTGACTGTAGAATTTTCAACGATTTTTCTAATTCACCAGCTGCAATCAAAAGATAAGCNCCCAACAACATATGTTCTGGAATTGTAGATGAAAGAAGTTCTTCGGGAATACTCTTCTGAATTTGATTCATTCTCATCTTCTTACCTTGAAGTCCTTTAGATAAACGTTGGATTTTGAGAATACCTGCTGAACCAAGATTCAGTGTTGGGAATTTTTCTAACAAGTCACCGAGTGATGAAATATCCATTGGGTCAATTCTTGACCCTTCTATCCAACTCTGATCTACTTCTACGGACTGAATTNCAACTTCNAATGATGGAAAGGCACCTAACTGAGCGATTAATGGACACTCTCGGGCTGCTATTGACCAAACTGGATGGACACCGGAAATGCAATCGTTTCTTAATTGGTCAATATCCAAATCAAATTTTGATTCCCAATTTTTNGGATCTTTGCCNTTGTGAATCAATAATGTTGCAAGTTTGAACGCCGGTAAGAAATTTTCAGAAATTACTTGAGACGGAGAGGGTAGGGAATCTTCAATTCCTGAAGAGCCTTTTACTCCCCGTCTTCTACCTCCTCGTCTTCTAGTAACCTTGACTTTTACTTCTTCATCTGGNTTAACAGGTTCCTCTTTTCGAAGAATTGTGATTGCAATTGACTTCCATGGTTTATCTAACAAATTGAATGCATCATTCCCTATTAACGTCCTAATTCGTGTATTAGGATCGTCTCCAGAACGGAGGGCATTTTCGATTGCTTCTTTGAGACGGTCCTCCATCATTCGCCCTCCAACGAAGAGGTGCGCTCGTCCAGCATACATCAACGATTCGCCAGAAAATGAGGCATCCGACCCTCAGAATGATGATGGAGAAGTCGATGTGAGGGCATGGATGTGGTCGATGCGGTAGTCATCTTGTTGCATCCTATTCTCGGATTTTCAATGGCAATTTGGCTATACAGACAATGGAAAATTATGAAGGCGTTGAAAACAAAAAAGGGGATTATGTGGTCTAAAATTCAAAATAAAGAAAGAAGTGAAATCGTAAATGANCACGAGGTTTCNGGGAGGCGTTCATTACTATTCATTTCTATTGTAATTTTCTTTGCTGTAGTAGCTGATGCTTATCGATACTTCAAACTAGATGCAGATNTCTCTTCTATCGTTAGTTTACATGGATGGTTAGGGTTAATGTTAGCTTTTTTTGTTTACTTGATGTATAGATCTGGAACTAAAATAGTCAAACAAAGAGAAGATAAAGAAAATATCAAACAAACAAGAGGGATTCACCAACGTATAGGTGATTTTCTAGTATGGTTACTAGTAGCCGTTGTATTCTTAGGATTTTTACGATTATTGGATATCCTTCAATAATCGGGATGATTTGAATTCCATATCTTGATCCATTGAATTAAATTTTCTTCGATGTCAGTTAATATGGGATTCCTGTCTTCAATATTACCAAATTTATCTATTGGTTTAATTCTACAACCACATGCATTTGAATGNCCTCCTCCATCTGGATCAAAGGCAGTTGCAAGTAATGTTAAGTCTACCAAACCACCATTCTTATGATAAAATGAATTGGTGTAAAATGATGCACCTAATGGAGGAGTTTTGCCAGAAANACTGCCCTTTTCATCACCATGAATAATAATACAAGCATCACANGCATCTCCAACTGATGCAGTAATCCTATATCCTCCTGTACGAGTTCCTGTACCATCAAATCGGACAATAGCTAATCTATTTTCAATACGTAAAGTGCTATTGATAATATGATCGATGTTTTTTGATTCATNTAATTTCTTTTGTACAAATTTATCCACAATAGGATTACTGAGAATTTCTTCAATAGTTACTCCTTTTGATATTGACTTAGCTACCCAAAGAGCAGTTGTTGGAGATTCNCGAGCATCAACACTTCTACTAAGTGTAACAATCGGATGATCAGAAAGAAAATCCTCCTTAGAAATTCCTCCTCCATCTAAACGATCTACCCATTCAATAAATTCATCCAAATCATCTAGATTATGTTGAGTCTTAACAATAGAATAGGTGATTCGTGCAGCTGACATTGTGGGCCTCCATAAATCTAAAACNTCAGAATTAGAGATTTGATTTGTCAAATGGTGATCAATGACTGCTCCAGCTGATGGATGGAATGGTAAATCACAGATAATTGTTGATTTGTCAATAAATTTGTCAAAAACTCCTGAGCGAATGCCTGGTGGATGAGCAAAAACAACTTCTACATCAGGAAATGCTCTGAGTAGAATNGCNGCCGAAGCGATTCCGTCTAAATCTCCATCNGTTACAATTCTTGACGGTTTCAATTTTTGTAAGTTGATGAGATCGAACTCATCTGTAGNGAGATTGGTTCGGTCCATATTACGTTCCAATGAATTTCTGTTAAGAGCGATTCGGACGAACTCTGAAAGAATAGAGCCTCTTCGGAGATATATGGAAACTTCATGTGGATTGATACTAAGAAATGGTGATCTAATCTTATTACTTCGATATCCNCAAGGTCATTGGGGATTNCCAAAAGGNCATGTCGAAGAAAATGATCTATCTCATCAAGCAACTGCTATTAGAGAATTGGAAGAAGAAACTGGAATTGATGATGTAGAAATTATTGGAAATTGGTTTACATCTACAAAATATACCTATATGAAAAAAAATGTCCCAACAGAAAAAGAAGTTCATTGGTTCCCTGCGAGAACAAATTCAATGGATGTTTCACTTTCAGAGGAACATACTGATTACATGTGGATTGATGTGGATGATGCTGAAGAGATGATTACATTTGATGAAGAAGTTGGAGTATTGCAAGAGGNTCGTAAAATCTTAAGATTTTGAACCCCTAGATGAAAGGGGGATCCATAGTACCTCCTCTTCTCCTAACGTAAATGTTGCATGACGACAAGCGACAAAAAGCCAATCAGAAAGGCGATTCAGATAAGCAAGTATTGCAGGCCTAATAGCGTCATCATCTTCAGATTGAGTCAATCTAACTGCGCAACGTTCTGCTCTTCTTGCTATNGTTCTTGCAACATGCAANGNCACAATNACCGGAGATCCAGCNGGTAATATGAATGANTCCAANGGTGGTGTGTTTTTCGTCCATTCATCCATTTCTGAAACTAGTCTGTCTGCTTGTTCCATGTTAATCAAAACCATTCCATCGGGGAGGGTTTTCGGATTTCCTGCACACTCACCACCAACATCGAATAATTCTTGTTGAAGAAGTGATAATTTTGGTTCAAGATCAGATTCGAGGCGTATTGTCGCTATTCTGATTCCNCCATCNGCGGCTTCTTTTGGAAGACGAGATAATTCCATTCTAACACAACCTATTGATGAGTTTAATTCATCAATGGTTCCAAACAATTCGACTCTGTCGATTGACTTAGCAACACGTTCACCAGTCANAAGACTAGTTTCACCACCATCTCCTCCGCCAGTATGAACTCTTGTGATACGTACCATCTGCTCTCAATATTTACACGAAATCGGCGGCTCTTGAATCCGTTTGATGCTCGTGTTGAGTAATAATTCGTATTATCGTACGACGGAAAGCATAGACTAACAAAAATGTCCAGAGTAGAATTTCTAAAACTGCAATCACCCATGCAATTGGCCCAAATGCTTCGAATAACATATTCGCATCAAGTGGATTTCCATAGGTTCCAATCCAATATGCTTGAACGAGTAGATTTGCTCCAAACCATGTTGATAATATCCAAAAAAGAACATTACCTCTCCCCCAAGCTGTNCTTGGAATATCCCAAACCATGTTATTATTTACACATAGTAGTTTATCAATCCCTGTTTAGTGTGCATCGAAAACAGGCTAATTATTCACTAGATTCAAGAATTGCATTTCCATGTAATCGAGTATTGATTACATCTAGCCATGAAGGATCTACTGATTCCCAACCNCCAAATCTATCTAAACGNTTAATGTGAATTTCATATTTCTCTGTATCACCATTGGATTTGTGNATTAAAGCAAGNGCTGCNTGNGCCATNGCACTCAATGCTGGATCTTCCATATCCCANGANCTTTCAAAATGAGANATNGCNCCNCGTTCACCCANNATNAATCCTCGCTCTAACTGACGTANNCCAGATTTTGACCATGTTATNCCTTGTATNCCTACAACTAAACCACGAAANAGTAAGTATATCTCNAANAAAACAAAAATTGATGCTAANATGAAATTNCCTATCTGNTCAGTNGTNGTNTGCTNAGTCCAATCTAANGTNACTAATCCNAANATTCCNGATACNAGAATGATGCCTGAGAANGGGGCNACAATTACNTCNCGTTGAGTTCTTCCCATATGGTANCCTCCNATAATTGTNAACCANCCNCCNAATATTATNGCTAAAACAGGAGGTACGGGGCTACCTGNTAAGGTACCTGCAGTAGNCCTTGGNGNTNCTNAGGCGATGTAGAGAACTAGNGCAGTTAATAGAAAAATANAGCCTGCAATATTACCATGTTCNGGGAATGGTTGNTGNCGAGCATACCAAAATAATCCAANNGCAATACNACTAAACAAAATTACCCATATTAGCATNATNTCACCTTANNATTCAGTATTTGGAGANCCATCNTCTCCNCTCCATCCNGGCTTCCANAATTCAATATCATCTAACCATTTTAGCCATTCTTCNGATGTTGCTCTNAGNAATCGAAATGCNCTNCGATCTANGCCTTGNAANAANTCATCACTAATTTCNCCCCTTGAATGTGCATCAGTCCATTCAATTTGCATTTCCCTTACTCTCGCNTGTCCAGAAGCAGGGTTTTGNTNNTCTTTTTCACATACCTCTTGTAATTCGATTAGCCACATTCTTGAACCNTTGATATGAGGATCATCGACAAAGGTNTCCGAGCTCTTCCTAGAGAATGGCCACCATGACATGATTGNCCGTNGTGGNCGANGCCTTTGAACCCTAAGTTTTGTAGAATGGNNCAAGAACAATTACTATTTCGCCAATAATATGGCACGTATCAATGTACATATTCATGGTAAAGCCAGAGAAGGTGCATACTCTACTCTAATCGATACTTATGCTACAAGATTAGAAGGGCGTGGAGTGAACCTTACTCGGCATTCTGGGAAATTAAGTTTAGATGAATATATTTCAAAATTAAAAAAGGAAAAGGGAATGTTAATTCTTCTTGATGAAAACGGTCCATCTATTAGTACAGAAAAATTTCTCAAAAAATGGAATTCATGGAGAAGTGGTTCAAAAACGATCCATCTTGCCATAGGCCCTGTAGATGGATGGATAGAAGATTTTCCATTGGAACATCAAAAATTAGGTTTAGGCCCATTGACAATGACGTATGAAATGGCAGCTGTCGTGCTGTTAGAACAATTGTACAGATGCTCGGAAATTGAACGTGGAAGCGGGTATCACCGACAATAGTAAACGAATAGATAATCATGAATCTAGATGATTTCAAGGATTAGTGTTCAATAACCCTCGACTGGCGATGTCCACAAACTTGTGAGTAGCCCTTAGACATCCGGTCGAAGGAGGACTACAGCAGGAGGTGGACAAATGGCAAGACGCGCGACTAGCACGATGAAGCAAGCCAGTATTAGTGAATTCTTTGAAAAGAACAAACATTTTCTGGGATATGATTCTGTACAAAGATCGATAATCACGGCTGTCAAAGAGGCTATTGATAATTCGTTAGATGCTTGTGAAGAACATCGAATATTACCTACAATTTCAATAGAATTACGACGTATTCCAAACAAAAGTGATCGAATATTGATGATTGCTCAAGATAACGGGCCTGGGATTGCTGCTAAATCAATTGAAAAGGTATTTGGATCACTGTTATTTGGATCTAGATTTCATACTATTCGACAAACTAGGGGGCAGCAAGGAATTGGGATTACAGGGGTTGTAATGTACAGTCAATTGACTACAGGTAAAACAACACATGTGGTCTCAAAAATTGCAAAAGATGCAACTGCATTGAAAATGGATATTGGTTTAGATACGAAAAAGAATGCTGCAATCGTCTCTAATCGAGAAAGAACTCACGGGTTCGTAGATCATAATGGCTTGCCTGTTGAACATGGGCTTCGAATTGAAGCACCCATGAAAGCAAAATTTCAACGAGGGAAAAAAAGTGTAGGTCAATATCTAAGAATGACTGCGATAGTTAATCCTCATGCAACAATACGTTTTCATGCATACAATGAAGATAATGAATTGATAGATAGTTTCGTCTCTGAAAGAGTCACTGATAGGTTACCTCGCCCAGTAAGGGAGATTAAACCTCACCCACATGGAATCGAAATTGGGTCATTAAATAGGCTATTGAGAGATTCTTCTGAAAGAAATATGAGAGGATTTTTGCGCCATACATTTTCTGGTATTCCAATGAGAGCAATGAAAGAAATTCTTGAAAGATCTGATATTGATCAAAAAATGGCACCTGGAGAAGTAACACCTGAAGCATCACAACAAATTCTAACATCATTTAATGAAGTCAGACTGATGCCTCCTCCAACTGACTGTTTATCTCCAATTGAAGATTTATTGATTAAAAAAGGACTGGAAAAGGGAGTAGACTCTGCATTTGTTTCTACACTCACTAGAGCCCCTAGTGTAGCAAATGGTAATCCATTTCAAGTTGAAGTCGGACTGATTTATGGAAATGCAGATGTATCTGCAGAAGGGCCAATTGAAGTTTTAAGATTCGCAAATCGAGTGCCTCTAATGTATCAACAAGGAGGGTGCCTTCTGACGAAAGGGATTGAATCTGTCAGTTGGAAAGGATATGGATTGGATCAACCTGGAGGCAAGGGATTACCCAAGGGAGCNGCTACGATATTAGTTCATCTTGCGAGTACAAATGTTCAGTTTACATCAGAGGCAAAAGAAGCGGTGGCTGAAAATGAAGTAGTAATGACAGAAATTCGTAAAGCATTACAAGAAATTGGCAGGCATTTGAAAAACCATAAAAAGAAAAGTGCACAAAAAGCAAAAACCAAAGAAAAATTCGAATTAGTGAATGAAATTCTTCCTGCTATAGCTACAAAAGCGTCTAATTTATTGGGTCGATCGGAGCCAGATTTAGGACCGATTATTACGAAAATAATGAATGCTGTATTTTGTGAAGACGAAGTTGTATGGGATAAAGANGCTAAGGTGCATAGATGTGAAATAAAAATTCACAATTATTCTGCTAGGCCTAGAGCATATTCAATTCTTGCTCAATATCCTGAAAAAGAAGGTGTTGAAATCATTGAGAATGACTTNGGTGGAAAAAGAGAAGTCAGAGGTATATGGTGTTGGAAATTAGATACTATTCCTCCAAATGAAGAAGGAGTTATTCGATTTGCCCTGAAAGGTCTAGCACATAATGATTGGAATAGTACAGAAGTCTTCTTCCGTGGCTCAGGCGACATTATTGGTGCGTCAAAGATTGATGAAGAGATTTTAGTTGAAATTCAAAAAGAAGAAGAAAGGGCATTAGAAGTTGCTAAAGAACAAGCTTCTATGATAGCAGAAGATGCTATGGAATCCGATCAAGATAATTCAGGTGACCTTGATCAAACGGAGTTATCAGATGCCATGGNNGGCGTATTAGGGGATTCGATTCCTCAGAAATCACCTGAAGAAGTGATTGATATTCATGACTTAGATAATAGTGGAACATTAGATNAAAATGAAGTTGAAAATGCGATATTGCAATCTAATGAGCCAAAAGAATGGAAATTTGATCAATACGANGAGAGTGATGAATAATGTCTGAAGCAAAAAATAGAGAAGAAGTGATTCAGAGTTTNAATGAAGTTGTAGAAGAAATGCATGATCGAATGTTAAAGGGTACGCCGCCAACAATGACTTTACCTGTTCGAGCAAAAACAAATATAGAATTTAATCAGAGACTAGGAGTTTACAAATATGGAAAGAAGCAAACAATTCGTGACGCTAGTAGTCTAGGATCTGCTAGACAATTNCTTCGTGCTTTGCATGTGATNGAATTTATTGAAGAAATGATAGATACAGAAAAATCATCTACACTCAGAGAAATGTATTANATTTCAGANGGGTGGGGNTTAGGNAAATTTGANAATCAAAATGNAAGNAATAATCTTGCTGAAGATCTTGAAATCGTGACTAAGTGTATGAGAGANGATTTCAAATTNNGACCTGAAGAAGATGGNGCTCGAATGATTGGNAATGTTACNATTGAAGAAAGAAACAGNCGCGGNGAATGGATGNCAATAAATTGNCGAGATGANGTNGGAGATTCNGGTTATGGTTTACCATANAATGTNGANCCAGAAAAAATNAGANTNATCGATGAAGATATTGANTATATTATGGCTATAGAAACTGGNGGAATGTTCGATAGNTTGGTNGAAAATGGATTTGATGANGACTCTAGGTGTGCANTAATTCATCTAAANGGTCANCCTGCAAGATCTACACGTAGAATGATTAAGCGTATGTCNGAAGCATGGAATAAACCTGTTNTGGTNTTCGCTGACTGTGATCCTTGGTCATTCAGAATNTTCGCTAGTATAGCTTANGGGGCAATAAAAACAGCACATATTTCNGAATATCTAGCAACCACTGGGGCTGAATATCTNGGAATTACAGCNGATGATATTGAAGCGTATGATCTACCAAGTGACAAGTTAACTCCAAAGGATATTGAAGCNTTAAANGCNGAACTNAGNGANCCAAGATTTTCTACTGGNGCATGGCAAGANCAAATTAATATGATGTTGGANAATGGAAAAAAGGCTGAACAACANTCTTTAGCCAAATATGGNNTNGATTANGTTACTGATGAATATCTTCCNCAGAAATTAGCAGAATTCGGNCTTGGTGGATAANTTANNANAAAGCNNAGGAGNGTNTCNTTTCCATGACAAATGAACAAGANAACAAAAAACCATGGGGAAAGTGGCTAGCTTTCGTAGCAATTGGCTTGATTACAATATCATTAATTTCATTTTCAAATTCAATGGACGATATAGAAGATCTTGTTGATCCTGGACAAAATAATTCTGGAATAATTGGGCCTAATTCGAACCAAGATATTAATCTCGAAAATAATCGAATTTACACTATTTTACGTATTGTCGAAAATATTAACGATGAAGCAGAATTAGATTTGGAAATTACAGATTCTGATAATCAAATAATGGATGTAGGTGAGCCTACATGGATGCAACCACAAAGAACTGGAGAGGGTGGAAGTGTCATTTACGATCCTGTAGGGACTATTTCATTGACCCAAGCAGGAGAATATAATTTCAAAAATAGTAATTCTACATCTACAATCTATATTGTAGATGACCAATCTGTTGATCTACAAGCATTTCAACAACCAGGAATTTTAATTGCTTTTATTTCGTGTTGTTTTGGATTGATTATACTACCTCTATCACTTATTGTTCACCTACTAGTTGGGAAAAAAAAGGTTGAACAAAGAGTTGTTATACAAAAAATGCCAACAGATCGTATACCTACTACAGATGAATTATTTTTGATTCGTGAAGGTAAATTAGATTCACAAAATATTCAAGGTGTTAAACCGAAAAAATCTATCCCTCCACCATTTACAAATATGTCAAAAAAGATAGAAGACAATGAAAATGCGCATCAAAAAATTGGGATAACAAAAAAGGTTACCAATACAGAAAGTGAAAAGCAGAATGACAGTAAACCAGACGAAGACTGGCAAACTTGGGATTCGGGTTAGTTCTATTTTCATCCCCAACGAGTTTTTACGAGAGGGGTCACTACCTAACCATAGGTTGGGATGTTATAGTGGACTTCGATCGTGCTATTGAAATCCTGAGTAATCCTACACGTCGAGAAATTTTGAAACGATTAGTACGTGAACCTCACTATCCTCTTCAACTGTCTGAACATCTTGATGTCAGTCAACAAGCAATAGTAAAACATCTTAATGTTCTTGAAGAAAATGGGTTCGTTGAATGTGAAAAGGTCGCTTCTGAAAGGGGTGGTCCTCCCAAAAAAATTTACACAGTTCAACAGTCATTTAGTCTTCGAATGGATCTAGGACCGGACTTGTTTAGGATGAAGCATACACCTTTGCCCAAAGGGAGTCCAGTTAATCTTTCATCTGCAAAAACTATGTCTGATTCTGCAATAAAAATTGCTAATCAAATCAGTAGAAGAAGGAAAATGTCTATTTCAGAAGGAGCAGGATATATTTCCCATATCCAAGGAATGTTAGATGATATAGATGCAGAGAGGGATTCTTTGGTTGCTCTTCACCAGCACGTATTGAAACGTGTGTCAAAAACAGTTGATGGTGAATTTGAATCATACAATGAAAGATCTATTGTTCATACCATCTTAGAAGATCCGAGTAGACCATTAGATCTAGACAGAGTAGCAAGAGATTTGTTAATTCATTCAAAAGACATGCAAATGGTCATTGAAGGGATCAGAGGGCATCTAGCAAATACAAATACTGAAGAGATTTTCATGCCAGCTGACTCTACTACTCCTCTTCCTTGGTGGATTCAAGGATAAGGAAAAATCAGAATCTGGTTTCTTCATCAAGTCCTTGTAGAAGGCTACTCTGTTCAGCAACACGATCCAATGCTTCCTTTCTTCGTGAAACCATCATCAAACCTGCAACTCCTAGCAATCCAATAGTTGCAGCCATGATAATAGTTGGAACCGACCACTTACTGACAACAACCATTGCTACGTCAAGAACGGGGTTGTTTGACTGTAATTTCTCATCAACTGAAAGATAATTGTCATCATCACTGACCTCGACAATATTTAGTTCAGGATCAATTACCACAACAACATTGTCACTACCTGCCGTAACTGGATAAAGTAATGTGATTGTCACTCCATCTTCTGTATTGTCACTTGGCATTAATGCGCCTATAACTCTACGATATACTACGTCCTCTTCTTCACAGCCTTCAGAACGAATGTCGTCTTCATCTCCAACGCATAGAATGATGTTGATGTCTGTAGCATGTACATTCCCTGTGTTTTGAATTGTTACCTGAACAGGTATCATTTCACCAACAGCAGCAGAAGCTTGTTCTTCGGAAATATCAACGCCACCAATGAAAACTAGATTTGGAGCTCTTAATCGAAGAGTAAGAATTTGTTCATTAGTATCGCATCCAGGATTATTATCTGCAAGACCATCATTATCTGTGTCAATAGTACATGAGTCAACCCATTCTGGTGTTTCGTCATCATCTCCTCCGTCTGCAGAACTACCAAAATCTGACAAAGCCTTGATTCCAATATTTCGATTACCTAATGCAGCATCAGAACCAACATTCACTATTGCAACTATTTGTACGGTAGTATATGCAGGCATAGGTGGGAAATACCAAGTCCCAGAAAAGACATCATAATAGCAATCAAATTCTGGCTTCTCATCAGTGGAATTAACATCATAACATGCTAATTCGATAGGATATTCTGTCTCGAATCCATCCAATAGGGCGAATTCGACTGCATGTGGTGTTGCCCATCCTGCAAGTGCGTTCATTCCAGGCTCAGAATCCCAGTTTCCATCACCTTTCTTAGTGTGATTATGTAATGTAGGAGTGTCTGCAACGTTTCCATTATTTGTTAAATTCATGATAAATCGGACAGTTCTTCCAGGTGCAGTAGTCTTGACAGAACTTTCAACATATGGATCGAGCGTTATTTGCATGTCATGATATTCATTTACATTGATTGTTAGTTGAATAACATCTCGAAGACGTGTGCCTTCCCATGCTTCCTCTGAGAATATAGAAATGGTAACTTGATAAGTACCTGCAGCTACTTGATCAGGAGTGTCAACGTGAACCATTACTGTTTGATTCTCGTCACGTTGCAATTCTGACATATCAGAACGGAAAATTTCTACATTCCATGGTTGAGCTAATCCATTAGAGTCTGTAATAGAAGTAATTCTCATATCATAACGGTCTGGGCCATTTCCTCCATTCATTATGTCGATAGGAACAGCCCACGTTTCTCCAGGATTCATATCATTTTCAAGCGACTCTGTAGTTGCTTCCAACTCATACACATGCTTTACCATTGTCGAAAGTGTTACCTCATCTGACACCTTAGGCGAACCTTGCAAATATGCTTTGATCTTTACAGCAGGACCGATTCCTGCATCTGCATTTGCTGGGGCACAAACTGTTGCAACGACATCGTAAGGAACTCCAGTTTGTGACCAAAATCGGGGTACTGTAGGATCATATCGAGTTTCTAAGGTATAATCAGGAGCGTTTATGAAATCTAATTCAACATACCAATTTTCTTGTCGCCATTGATTCAAAGTCATAGTTTCATTTCTATCTTCAGGGCCTCCAAGTACAGCAAATATTAGATGGCCTGGAGCAAAATTCTTCTTCACCTTGATTGTATATTGTGCACAACCTGCATCATCAGATAAATCTGATTTTAGTTCACCAGGCAGAACTTCTTCTGTTCTATCAAATATCTCAAATTCGATATTTCCAGATGAACGAATTGATACGTTTATCCAAAGTTCTAGGACATCATATGTTCCCTTTTCTACAGATTTTACAGGTTCTCCAGTGGACCATCCTTTGACAAACACAACCCATGTTCCTGGCTCTTGTGTTGTTGGAACATTTACTTCAAGATTTTTAGTTACAGAGGCACCTGGTTCTAATGAGACTGTAAGAGGGAATTTAATTCCCCAGCCATATGGTAGTAACCATTCTTGCTGACCCTCTAATGTATTTGGATCATAAAACTGGAATGTGTCGTATACGTTACCAGTATTTGTGATAGTAATTGAGAAAATTGCCGTTCCTCCTTGTTCAATATCGCTCTGAGTATGACTAGTATCCAATTGGATTCCATGAACTACATCCATGAGAGTGCTTGTTAGTCTATCGCTACGAATTGCTGGATCTTTGTAAGAAATTGCGGAAACAATAATGTTAGCCACTTCATCTTCATTTGCTTGATAAATTGAAGGAGCAATTACGCGCATGTAAATCTCGACTTTTTCTCCACCAGCCAGATAAATTGGAGTATCAGGGAAAATCGTCGTATGGTTGTTCGAGAAATAAACTGTAGCAGACCAGTTCAGAGGAATTCCGCTCAGATTTATTGAGAAGGTATCTGCTACTAGATCGGGAGGACCAGGAGTAGTATTGTTTACTGTAAGATTGTACATTGTTTGTTCACTTGGTTCAATTACGTGATAGAAGGTTTCTCCTTCCTGTAAACCTACTTCTACTTGACCTGTGAGTACGTGAACATAACAAAGAGTGTATGTATTCTGATTAGATTCTTCATTACATTTGTTAGTATCAG
>PAOK01000020.1 GCA_002708015.1 Methanobacteriota archaeon | reverse complement strand
CTCGTAAATGCAGAGTCATTTGAATCATACGGAAATATAGCAAAAAATCCCCTAATTTAACTCTCAAGTAGGGGGGTTCAACCTGAAATTACTGTTTTTTTATTAAAATTGTAATAAATCGTTACACTGCTCGACATAGTTCGTTAAATTAATAGAATATTAGGAAGATAATGGCTGATAATGTACGTTATCAGCCCCCCTGTAATCGAGATATCTAGAAATATACATTTACACACTATAATTGTTATATCGTATAAGTAGAATCATTTCTAATACTGGGAAATAACACATAATTGTATAATTCTTCAAATAGAATTGGTTCTATTATTGTAGTTTTACAATTCAGAATGGTGGAATGATATTTTTACAGGGTTGTCTCCTGGCATTTGGCACCATCCATCAGCACTCTTNGTTCGTAAGATATTGATATCTGCGACCCCTCCTTCGACCAACTTACCAACTCCGTGCTCAACATTCAATGTCGAGGCAGCATTTGTGGTTACTGCGATCAGAGCGGCTATTGGAGGAATTCTCATACGATGTACCGCTAGGCTACCTACAAACGGAATTGAGAGACTCCTACAATTTGGATTAAAATCAGTTGCTAAAGACCATTTCCANCCTTGTTCAATACTCTGTGNTAAATCTGTTTGAAATAAATCNCCATGAACATATGGAGTCCCAGGAAGAAATCCAGTATTCACACCNGCATCAGAGGCTTTAGCACGAGCATCATCGGTTGAATACCCTGCATGATCTGCAGTTCTCGCTCCTAATTCAGCAGCTAAATTTANCCCTCCCCCATCTNTAAATTCGTCAACATGNAGACGGGTTTCCAATCCTTTTGACATAGATTGGCNACAAATCTCTTCAGTGGTTTCTACTGAAAACCAACCTGGTTCACAAAAAACGTCAACATATTGTGCAATTCCCTGNTCTATAACNGCCGGAAGTTGCTCGTCGATGAGATGACGATTCCAATTATTCNCGTTTNCATTTTCGGGATATGCATGTGCTCCTAACCAAGTATGATGTAAAGTAACATTATTGTTTTCTAAGGAAGATGATGCTTGTAGCATTCTTAATTCGGTTTCTAAGTCTAGGCCATAACCACTCTTGGCTTCTAGCGTTGTAGTTCCTAATTCATGGGCTCTACTCAATCGTTCNTTACCAATTTCAAGCATTCTTTCTAAGGATGCACTTTGTGTTGCAGATACAGTAGATGCAATTCCTAATCCCTTTTCAGAAATTTCTCTATATGACATCCCACTTAGTTTCATTGCCATTTCTTTAGATCTATCTCCATCCCATAACAAGTGAGTGTGTGCATCAACGAAACCAGGAATAATTGCAGCTCCATTTACATCAATGTAATTTACTTCACTACTTGATTTAGAAGATGATCCCCATTCTTGAATCATTTCTTCATTTGAAGAAAACTTGACAATGATNCCATCTTTGATATGTATTGCCAAATCGTCAGTAACATGTGCTTCACGGTTAAGCATTAATTCGCCATCTATGCGCCCATTTTCTCCATTGGATTTACTCAGATGGGCAACCTCTGACGCTCCAACAATCACCGTATCCATACACCTCGATAGCGTCAAGGCTTGAAATGGATGCGGTCATCCGGGTAACATGGGTGACGGGTGGATACTCGGGATTGAGAGTACTGCACACACATTCTCATTTGGTGCAGTAACGTCAGACGGGGCCCCGATTCCTTCAGCATCCTCCATTATTCGACCTCTTGAAGGAGGGATCCATCCTAGAGAAGCAGCAGACCACCATAGTGAGATATCAGGTGAATTGCTTCGAAGACTACTTTCTGAACAAGACTTGATGATGGATGATTTAGAAGGCGTTGCTTTCAGCCAAGGCCCCGGTTTAGGTCCTTGTCTCAGAGTAGGAGCCTCTGTTGCAAGAGCGATTTCAACTTCTCGCAAGATTCCGTTATTGGGTGTTAATCATTGTGTAGCTCATATCGAAATTGGACGAGCGATTTGTGGTTGTGATGATCCTGTTTTACTGTATGTTAGCGGAGGAAATACTCAGGTTATTGCTAGATTAGATGGGCGATATAGAGTACTTGGAGAAACTCTTGACATCGGTATCGGTAATATGTTAGATAAATTTGCAAGACATCACGGATTCCCATTTCCTGGCGGTCCTGAAATCGAACGATCCGCATTAGCCTATTTAGAAACTGTACCTCAGCCATCAATCGAAAATTTAGAATTGCCATATGCTGTTCAAGGAATGGACTTAGCATTCTCAGGAATATTGAATGCTGCAGATACATTAGTTCAGAAAGGAGCATCTTTCGAATCTGTTTGTTGGTCATTACAAGAACATGCATTTGCAGCATGCATTGAGGTTGCAGAACGAGCATTGGCCCATACTGGGAAATCCGAACTTCTACTAGGAGGTGGTGTTGCTTGTAACGAACGAATTAGAAATATGACTTCGATTATGTGCGAAGAAAGAGGGGCGACAGGTCATTGGCCTCCCAAGATGTACTGTGTAGATAATGGAACAATGATTGCTTTACTTGGAAGATTACAGATGATTTCTTCAGGTCCTACTGAACTAATTGATTCTGCAGTTGACCAGATGCTGAGAACTGATATGACTGCGATTGCATGGTCGTGAGTCTAGGAACCCTTTAGAGGGGGAATTCTACGGAATAAGTATTGGAGGTCGAGTTCTGGCACGTAGAGGTAAGGGTGGACGAAGGAGAGCACCTCCTCGACCTCGCCCCCAACCAACTACTCAAACACCGGGTTTTACACCACCTCCTACTACTGAACCAACTCAGGCAAATGTTGCACCTACTCCAGCACAATCTTCACCTGCAGCTCCAGTTCAGAAACAGTATGGAGATGCTGTCCCTTCAGAAACAGCAGAACCTGAAGTGCCAGAAGTAGTAGAAGAAGTAGTAGAAGCTCCTTCACCGGAAATTGTACAAGATGTCGCTATTGCTGCTCCTGAAGAAACTTCTATTCAAGATGGAGCAGAACGTAAATCACTTGGATTAACTACTCTTGAGACTCATGATGAAGAGCCAGTAGTTGAGGTTCAATCTGATGAAGATCGTACCTCTGATTTACTCAAAGGCGCTCAGGAATTTGCACGAGCTCAAGGATATGGTTCCCAAATTAGTTCACAAGCTCCAAAACCTGAGCCTGTTGAAGAAAAGAAAGAACGAACACCTCGTAGAATTTCAAAGGCCAAAAGAAATAATCAGAAAGTAGAACAACGTGCAACTCGTGCTCGTCGCCTCAATCGTTCTAGACACGTAGAATATAGGTANGAAATGAGAGCATTATTGAAAGAGATTGAAGTTTCTCCAGAACAGCATTCAGTTTTACTCGGAACTATATGGGCTAAAGGAGAGAGACAAGATGTCAATGCCGCAAAGGAATTTGTGCGTGAACGCGTAACTTCAGGAGCGATTACAGAGGAGCAGTGTGATCGTTTGATATCAGTTATTGATTCTTACACTACTCGCAGATGAACGACAGGATGATGTTCATTACCCCTATGCCAATTCATGGATTCGGACCAACGCGAAGGTCGAACTCTGGGCGGAATTGATTTTCCAGGTGTTCCAATTTCTAATGATTCAGCATCAGGTAGTCCACCATATACTCGTGGTATTCACGAAAAAATGTATAGATCTAGAAGATGGACGATGCGTCAATATGCTGGTTTTTCTACAGCAGAAGCAACCAANGAACGTTTCAAGTTATTACTTGAAGAAGGACAAAAAGGCTTGAGTGTTGCATTTGATTTACCTACTCAGCTAGGAATGGATAGTGATGATCCTTTATCCTACGGAGAGGTTGGAAAAGTAGGGGTGGCCATTGATTCAATAGATGATATGAGATTATTATTTGAGGGGATTGACTTAGGTCAAGTCTCTACTTCAATGACTATCAACGCTCCAGCATCTATTTTGTTCGCCCTTTATGTNGCNATAGCTGATGAAAATGGTGTTCCNAGGGAGCAATTGAGAGGCACTATACAAAATGATATTCTCAAGGAATATATTGCCCGCGGACTCTATGTTTTTCCTCCAGAACCAAGCCTGCGATTAACGACTGATGTGATGAAGTGGTGCGCAGAAAATACTCCAATGTGGAATACAATTTCAATTAGTGGATACCATATTAGAGAAGCTGGTTCGACGGCAATTGAAGAAGTAGCCTTTACGCTATCTAACGCTATTGAATATGTAGATGCAGCAATAAGTTC
This sequence comes from Methanobacteriota archaeon, assembly GCA_002708015.1. Classification (GTDB taxonomy): domain Archaea; phylum Thermoplasmatota; class Poseidoniia; order Poseidoniales; family Thalassarchaeaceae; genus MGIIb-N2. The sequence continues at coordinate 9,934 of PAOK01000020.1, read as the reverse complement.
CGGTCTTGATATAGACACTTTTGCTCCTAGAATTTCGTTTTTCTTTGGATGTCATAATGATTTCTTTGAAGAAATTGCTAAGTTCAGAGCAGCNCGCGAATTATGGCATAATATTGTTACAGAAAGATATAATCCAATCAATCCTAAATCATCGCAATTACGATTTCATACACAAACTGCAGGAGTATCCTTGACAGCGCAGCAGCCAATGAATAATGTTGTAAGAGTGAGTTACCAAGCATTAGCAGCAATATTAGGTGGAACACAATCATTGCATACAAATGCATTCGATGAAGCACTTGGATTGCCTACAGAAGAGTCTGTGAAGATAGCATTACGGACTCAACAAATTCTAAGTGAAGAAACTGGAGTACCTGACGTGGTCGACCCTCTTTCTGGTTCAGTTCATGTAGAATATCTTACTAAAGAGATTCGTGATAAAGCATCAATAAAAATTGATGAAATTATCAAAAATGGTGGTGCCATGGATGGAATTGAAAGAGGATTTCAACAACGCGCTATTCACGATTCAGCATGGTCACAATTATCCGATATTGAATCTGGGAGTCGTAAGATAATTGGTGTCAATCATGCTATTGATAATTCTGAAATAATGGATGCNGGCCAAGTGCTAAATCCTGAAAATGTNAGAAATCAAATTGATCGATTAAAATCTCATAGGTCTTCAAGAAATGAGAATGNTGTGAATAATAGTTTGAATGAATTGACCATTGCTTGCGGTGCTAATGATCAATTGTTCCCGCATATTTTGAATGCTGTAAAATCAGGTGCGACAGTTGGAGAAGTGATGTCTGCAATGAAATCAGTTTTCGGAACATGGAGAGCTCCCAGTGGAATTTGAGGTGTAAAAATGAGTATTGAAATTGATCACATTGGAATAGCAGTGAATAGTTTAGATCAGAGAACTCCTTTTTGGGTTGCGTTAGGATTGATTATAGGTGAAGATGAGGAATTACCCAATGATGGAGTTATTGCTCGTTTTTTTTCTACTAAGGGTGAATCTGATATTCCTCCAAGAATAGAATTACTTGAAGCAACTAGTCCTGATTCACCAATAGGTCGCTTTATTCAAAAACGTGGTGAGGGNATACAACAGATTGCATTTCGAGTAGAAAATATTGAACATACTATCAGTACCTTACTAGAAAATGGGGTTCAAATGATTGATGAAATCCCTCGAATTGGAGCTCATGGAACAATGATTGCTTTTGTTCATCCTAAATCTACTGGAGGAGTTCTAGTCGAGATTGTTCAGAGAACGTAAAACCCGATGGAGTAAAATGGACCCAATGGTTCGGGTAGGATGATGCAATCAGTATTGACACCAATTTCAAACTCTATTTTATCTATTGAATCAAGTGCCGTAAGGGAATTGATTGACTCTCTTGCTAATGCTTTAGATTCGTTAAGATCAGATGGTACAATTTCTAATGATGCTTATCTTGATGCNGGTGCAATTCAAGGTGGAATGATGATGATTGCAAATCTAATNGATGCTGGTATCGATAGAAATGAATTGTCCCAACATATGTCTGCTTTAGTTTCAAGATCTAATCATGTTGAAGAAGCTCATCCTGGACTTAGTTCAGCGGTTGAGTCAGTAATATCTTGAGGTGAAAAATGCCTTCTCCTCTGCTCGTCGTAGACGGAGTGTCGAAAAATTTTGGAGATGTAGCGGCGCTTTCAAACGTAAGCATTCAATTGCATAAAGGAGAAATTGTAGGATTAGTTGGTGGAAACGGGGCAGGAAAAACTACTCTTCTTAGACTATTATGTGGGGTATATCGNCCATCATATGGCACTGTTAGATTCGTCGATGATGGAGAAAATAAAGCAGTTGATGAGGTTAGAGGGAGATTGGGAGTAGTCCCTGAATCAACAGGATTGTACAGCAGGTTAACAGCATGGGAAAATATTCGATATCACACTAGGATCCATGGTCGTAATGATGAGAAGTCATGGGACAGAACACATAGATTNGCCAAATCTCTTGATATCGAAGATGAATTACATCGTCCTACTCGTGGATTTTCGAGAGGTATGCGCCAAAAAATTGCTTTAATTCGAGCAATAGCACATGGCCCAGATCTGTTNTTANTGGATGAACCTACAGCCGGATTAGATGTCACAAGCGCAAGGAAAGTAAGAGATTTAGTAAAACAACTAGGAGATGACGGAGGCACTGTGATTTACAGTACTCACATGTTATCAGAAGCNCAGAGAATATGTGATAGAATAATTATTTTACACAATGGTACAGTTCGAGCAGATGGATCTCCAAGTAAGTTGCTTGAAGATACATCCTCCGAAGATCTTGAAGATGCATATATCTCATTGACCCGAGATGTAGCAAGAAGTGAGCCCATAGAGAAAGACTCTANAATTTCAAATATTTTACTTGGAATATTTTCTAGAAAAAACCGCTCACAAACTGGTGGTGAAGATGAATGAGTCGCCTTCAAATAATTTGGACTGTTACCTCTAAAGAATTACTCGATTTCGTTAGGGACTGGAGAACATTAGCAGCAATGTTGCTAGTTCCACTAATTCTTTTCCCAATTATTTTTGTTGCAGTTCCTATGTTTTTACAGGGGGAAGCAGAAGAACTTGGAGAATATTCTGTTTCTGTACAATTATTAATTCAAGAAGGAGAAGATAATCCCAATNAGTTAGTANAACTGTTGAATTCAACATCAGTAATTATTCAATATAGTACTACTACTTTTGATGAAAANAAGTCCCTTTCAGATCACGAGACTTTGAGAGANGAAGCCTCATTATCTATCAGAAATGGAGAATTTGATGCAGTTTTATTACTTCGTGAAGCAGATGGTAACGCCTCAGAAAATTGGGAATACGTAATATTTTCAGATAGTACAGATGAATTATCCAGAGAGGCTAGAGCAAGAATGTTGAATCAAATCGATATTTGGGAAGATGAAATAATTGATTCCACTTTATCTGAGAATCAATTAGAACGTGATGATGTTTACGATCCAGTCACTTGGGATGGAACTGTAGAAGCAGCAGATATTGCAACCTCTGGTGAGCAAGCCGCGTTTACGTTTGCATTATTTGTTCCATTTATTATTTCATTATGGACTGCTACATCTGCAGTACAACCATCCATAGATCTAACTGCTGGAGAACGCGAAAGAGGAACATTAGAAGCATTATTGACCACACCAGTTGCTAGATCTGATCTTATGTGGGGTAAATGGTTAGCAGTAGCAATAATTGCAAGCGCATCAGTATTATTACAATTGGTAGGCCTATTCGTTGCGATTAGATTCTTAGCAGCAGGTGTGTTAACTCCGCCATCTGTGTCTTTAGTAGGTTGGGTACTTTTCGTAGCCACAATTTTACTGTTTGCAATTTTCGTAGTAGCTGTAGAAATGGCTGTTGCTATGAGAGCAAGATCGGTGAAAGAAGCTGGTTCGACACTCGGTCCTATGGTTATTCTATTCATTGGTCCCGCATTATTTGCGCAGTTCGTGAATATGGAAAATATCGAAGCGTGGTGGTTCATCGCTCCAATATTCAANATATGTTTGGGAATGAGAGCATCTTTATTGGGAGATGTTTCAATNGTACATGCAATGTTATGGATGGGTAGTAGTATGCTCTATGCATTGGTTGCTACTGGATGGGCTTCTAAACAGTTCAATAGAGAAGACTTGGTAGAAAGCATATCATAATATTACCTGAGTAATACTATAGTATTATTACTGATTATTTATACGACACAATATGCCTAAGGTCAGTCTAGACATGCCTCAGCAGATTGTTGAAGATTTGAAGAGACATGTTGGTGATGAGAAAAAGTATGTTAGTTTAGCAGACGCAATCAGAACAGCATGTAGGAAATTGCTNGATCAATTAGATGAAATTGATGCAAGACACGGTAGGTTGGAGGAATAACAATGGTTGGAAAAGATGAGGCAGAAGAAGCCGTAAAAACACTACTGGGATATCTTGAATCAGATTCTTCACGAGAAGGTCTGAAGGAGACTCCTAAGAGAGTAATTGAATCATTCGACGAGATTTTTTCGGGATATCATTTGGATGCTGCAGATGTTTTGTCATCCACATTTAATGCGGAAGGATATGATGGAATTGTATTGTTAAGAGATATAGAATTTCATTCAACATGCGAACATCATCTNCAACCATTTAGCGGTAAAGCTCATGTTGCATACATACCAGTTGATAGAATTGTAGGAATTAGTAAATTAGCGCGTCTTGTAGATATGCATGCTAGAAGATTACAGAATCAAGAGAGAATAACAAAATCTGTTGCCGATGATTTAGAGACCCACATTTCTCCACTAGGTTGTGCCGTAATTGTCGAAGCACGTCATGGTTGTATGCGATGCAGAGGAGTTGCTAAGCAGAATGCAGTAATGACTACTAGTTCAATGAAAGGCGTATTTTTCGATAAATCTGATGCAAGAGCTGAATTAATGCAATTAATTCAATCTAAGCAATTAGATTCTTGATGTGATATGATGAATAATGATCAATTGTATTACGATTCNTTAATGTCTCAGGGGCATCCTCCCGAGCATGCTTTACATTATACACGGATGTATTATCCTAATTTCTATCCTGTTACATATCAACAAAATCTCACATCTAACATGAACTATTATGTCCCCGTAGTTCAACAAAAAAAGAAAGATCATACTACATTGATAGTTGTTGGAGTAGTTGTGTTTGCGTTGATAGTAGTTGTAATGTTGATTATCGCTGTAACTGCTGTTGTAATTTTAGATTCATCTGATAATACTCCTGAATTTGGATTTAGGCATGATGTCTCACAAGAATTGTTTGAAGATCTAGGTGATAATATAGCCCCATATGATTCCACAGATTATCCCGATTTTAGTAGTGTAGTATACATTGAAGGAGAAACCTCAGATGGAGAGGTATATTCTGGTTCAGGAGTATTGATTGGAGAGAGATGGGTTTTAACAGCAGCACATGTGGTTGAAGGATTGGAAGTTTCTAAAACAAATGTATGGTTTGGGAATGATTACCAATCAGCAGTTGCACAATCACCGATTTCAGATTATTACATTCATCCNGGATGGCCTTATGCTGAGAAATATTCGGCTTCTGAGGTTGATGAAATATTAGAAGAAGGTACTGATATTGCTTTAATTGAATTAGTAGAATCAGTTTCAATTTCAGAAGACATATCAATTGCTGAATGGAATAATGACACTGATTTAATAGATGGAGATCAATTACTTGGTTCGTCGATATATATTTCTGGTTTTGGAGATTATAATGAAGGAAATTCGATGTGTTCAGATTATTGTTTAACAGATAATGATGGATTATATTCCAAGAGAAGAGCATGGGAAAATACTCTTGATAGGGTAGTGCTAGATATTGATTCGTCAATTAATTTTGATGGACATGATAAATGGAAAGGTGGATGGGTAGTATACGATTTTGATAGCCCATCTTCTGATAAAAATGGATTAGCAAATGGGGAGTCATACAGCTTTGCCCAAGGCGATTATTCTTATGGAGGAAAAGGAGATAGTAATTCAGAACCTACTACACTTGAAGGAACGAGTGTAGCTGGGGATTCAGGNGGTCCTACATTTGTTCTTATTCAGGGAAAATGGCAAGTCATCGGATTAACATCTCATGGCAGTGAAGCAGCAAATTATGGTGATGTCGCATTCAATACTGCTGTAGCTATCCATACTGATTGGATATGTAGTCATGATTCATCAGAGGAAATTCCAGGGTGCTAAAATGGACGATCAAAAATACCCAATTGTCGAGATTTTTCACTCTGTTCAGGGCGAAGGATTCTATACTGGAGTACCTCATATATTTGTTCGATTTGGAAATTGTAACCTGAGATGTGAATGGTGTGATACTGATTTTTTAACCTATGATGAAATGACTTTGTCCGATATTGTTGAGAAAATACTCTCATTCGATTGTAAAAGAGTAATTTTCACTGGTGGCGAACCTACTATGCAAGATTTAGCAACTATTGGAAGTATTTTGAAAGAGAACGATATTCACCTTTCAATTGAAACTAATGGAACAATCCCTGTAGACCCAATAATCGACTGGATTTGTGTATCTCCTAAAGATCAAATGTATCCTAATTCAGTAATTCGTCAAAGAATTGGAAATGAGTTGAAGGTAGTGTATTGTGGTCAAGATTTATCCATGTATGATGAACTGAAATCAGGTTTCGATCATCATTACATACAGCCACTTTACATGGAAAATGATAGTGTAGAATCAAATGGTAAGAGTTTCCAAATTGTCGAAGATTTGGTGAAGAGATCTCCTGGTTGGAGATTATCGTTGCAGACTCATAAATGGATGGGTGTGTTATGATGTCATCAAGAGCTGTGATGGCCTTGTCAGGTGGGATGGATTCTACGTGCTTACTTCTGAGATTATTAGCAGAAGGCTATCATGTGACATGTATTAGTTATCTATATGGTCAGAAACATTCTATTGAAATTAGTAAAGCAACTGAAAATATTCAACGATTACAAATGAAAGGATTACCTGTTGAACACAAAATAATTGATCTTACTTCAGCAATGAGTTCTTTCCATTCTGCATTAACGAATCAAGATTACGAAATTCCTGAAGGACATTATGAAGAAGAACAAATGAAACAAACTGTTGTACCAAATAGGAATGCGATTTTCTCATCATTTTTGTATGGAATGGCCTTGAGTGTCTCTTCAATCCAAGATTCTGATGTAATTATAGCATTAGGAGTTCATAGTGGAGATCATGCAATTTATCCTGATTGTCGTCCTGAATTTTACAATGCATTGTCTACTGCTTTTGCTATAGGAAATTGGGAATCCGAGAGAGTAAGTTTTGAGTTGCCATATATAGATGGAGATAAGTGTACCATCCTAAAAGATGGTCTACAATCATGTGAGATTCTACACCTTGATTTTGATGAGATATTAGGAAGTACTATCACATCATATAATCCTGATAAATTAGGAAGATCTAGTGGAAAATCAGGATCAGATGTGGAAAGGATTCTTGCATTCCATGAAATTGGTCGAGTAGATCCTATAGAATATGTTGAATCTTGGGAATCGGTTTTAGAGAATGCTTTGAGATTAAAGAATGAATTCGGTGGATAATATGGTTAGTGAACAAGATAAAGAATGGAAGCAGAGGCTAAGTCGTTTAGCATACAGAGTAACAAGGAATGGAGCTACTGAAAGGCCATTTACTGGAGAACACTATCTTGAAGAGAGAAACGGAAACTATCACTGTATTTGTTGTGGACATCTACTTTTTACTTCTGAAATGAAATATCATTCAGGGTGTGGTTGGCCTGCATTCCATACTGAGCATGAAGATGCAGGCATCAAACGGATCGTTGATCTCAGTCATGGGATGCGTAGAATAGAAGTCAAGTGTGGCAAATGTGATGCTCATTTGGGTCATGTTTTCGATGATGGTCCGCAAAAATTTGGTGGTGAAAGGTACTGTATCAATTCCGTATGTTTAGATTTTAAACTGGAGGGATCAGAATGACTAGATTCTTTTGCACAAAGAAATATGGTCATGAAAGAGGACTTTCAGCAGCATTTAGACAATGGCGAGCAAANAGCCATTGCAGGTTTATTCATGGTTACTCTTTAGAGTTTGAATTTATTTTTGGTGCANATGAATTAGACGAGAATAATTGGGTAGTAGATTTTGGTGGTTTGAAAGATTTAGAAACTTGGTTAAGAATAAATTTTGATCATAAGACATTAGTAGCATTTGATGACCCAATGTTGTCTGTTTTCGAAGAAATGCATGAAAATGAAACTATTGATATGGTAACAGTCGAAGCAACTGGTTGCGAGATTTTTGCTAAAATGGCTATGGAATATGCAAGCGAATTAATTCAACAAATATACGGCGATAGATGCTGGGTTGATTGCGTAACAGTCCGTGAGCATGGTGCAAACAGCGCGACATGCAAGAGATGAAATTATTGAAATTCATTTTCTTCTAATGCTTTAGCAGCATCTTTGAGAATTCCAAGTAAACGATGGGCTTCAAACTCATCTGGTCCACTTCTCATCAAGGTCCTAATCAATTGTTCTTCAGCACCCCGCTTTTTACTTTCATGTAAAGGGAGTGATGTAGCAATTCGAGCAGCTGTTTCTCTCATAGTTCTCCGTTGGTCTGGATTCATCATTGGTTTTTCATCTTGTAATGTCTTATCTATTTGAGAGTGCATTGAATATGCCACTATTGTAACTGCATGAGAGAGATTGAGTATTGGATATCCTTCCCATGATGGAATCGTCAACAGAAGGTCACACTGACGTAATTCGTCTTGCAGTAGACCCATACCTTCGGGGCCAAAAACAATTGCAACTTTCCCAGACAGGCCTTGAAAATTTTCAATCAATTCATTTGGAGTAAGAAAGTGTCTAAATTGAATTTTTGATCCTAATTCACGTTTTCCAGAGGTTCCAATTACCAATGAGATATCGTTCATGCAAGNTTCCCAATTCTCATGAATCTCTGCATTGTCTAGTACAGATTGAGCATGTTTAGCTCGTTTTCGTGTCTCTTCATCCCAATTTCCTTCATGTCCAATGACTCTCAATTTGTCAAAACCAAAGTTTAGCATACCTCTACACACAGCACCGATATTACCAGAAAATGCAGGTTTGACTAAAACGAATACTACTTCAAGAGGGTATTCAGGAATAGGGATATCTAGTCGATTACCCACAGGGTTCGCCTCTAATCGCGACGTCTTTGTACATAGCGAGTGATGTATCCAGCAATCCAATTTCTCATTCTCTTGTTTGAAACATCTGAGTACTGAGCAACTAAGACCTTGTTGTTATCAAAATCAGCATTAAATTGATCTGGATACATTTCGACTAGAAGTAGTGCTCTGCTCTTGATAAAGGAAGGACGAATATTACCCATTTTAAGCACCATCCTCGTCTGTTTCATCATCAATTTTCACTTCGATTGGAAACCCTTCTTCTCGAGTAACTACTACATTGATTCGTCGTGGAGGTTTTTGCATACCTCTCTCCCAAATTTTGTGATTAACTGTTTCATCAATCCATATTGTCTCTTCGTTAGTTACCTTCATGTGGCGAACAACATGGCGCTTTACCTCTTCCATTGCCCGATTAGCACGCTTTGTTCGAGGTACTTTCCAAGCTCCACGTAGAGGAATAGTCATTCTTCTTACATCAGCCATTTATTCACCTCTGAAGTTTTGATCTACGCCAATTATGGCGTTTNGGATGAGATTGTACCTTNCTATTNGTNCGTANNATNACCCATACAGGNACACGACGATTAGTCTTAGCAACCTTGTTTAATCGTTGCTTTTTACCNAAAGTTTTNNTTGACGACATAATTTCACCTCNTTACATTTCAGCACTTGCAACTTTGCCAGCAACACGATCTANCANTGAATGNGCAGCNGGTGTAATTACTCTNCCNAGAGTCTTACTNCCNGAGGCATTCNTTTTGAGNNNTGTAAGTCCNGATTGATCNANTTGTTGAAGAATTTTCCTAGTTATGTTNCTAGAACCAGTAACTGCCNTGTTAGGTCTTACACCACGATTCTTTACTCCGCCATACATTTGGGCAAGGTGATTGGTTCCAATAGGTCCATGAATAGCAACCTTACGAAGCATTGATGCAGCTCTGGTTTCCCACCAATCTTCTTGTACGGGTGGCATTTCTCGGTGAGTACCTGTCTTAACATCTACAGCCCATTCAGGAGCAGAAACTAGTTCAAAATTATCCATTTCAGCTCTTAATGCAGCAACCAATTCGGTTGGAGAAACATCACGGTAAGACGTCATCATATCACCAAAAGCATCTCGGCGACTTTCCCCGTGTATATGAACCCTGTGAGTTA
>PAOK01000058.1 GCA_002708015.1 Methanobacteriota archaeon | reverse complement strand
TGGCCAGAGCAGGCCCCCATTACTGCACCATTCTCAACATTTGGAAATGGAACAACAGAACGGATACCCTTACTTCTACCTAGTTCTGGTTTATCCCCTGGTAATCTTGAGATTCGAATTACTGCCATTGATTCAGACTCAGGTCTTTCGGAAATTAATTTCCAAGTACCAATTGAAACTCGCCCACCATCTGTTAATGAAGCGGTTTTATGCTTGAATGGAGAAGTTGTCATGATAGAAAATGGTACCGAACTTGTTAGAGGAGAATCGATGTTTCTTGTAGTACCTGTAGATGAACATAGGCCGATATTACAGGTACGCCCATCTTTACGTCAATCTGGTTGGAGCGAATCTCTAATACAATCTTCATCAATTACAGAAGGCTGCCCAATATCACCTTACATGTATTCTATCGATCTTCCTACTGATTTAATCGAAGGAAGTGCAAGTATAGTGATTATCCTTTCCGATATTGATGGTTTAGCTACTGGTTGGACAGAAGAAGTTAGGATTGTTTTCCCACCTCCTTCCATTCTAAATGTCAGTACTCCAAATTATGGCAAGGTTGGAGAAGAAGTTCAGATTGAATTCAAAGTTAGAGATGCAGATGATCTGAATAACGTTGTATGTTATATCGATGTTATAAATAAGAATTCTACTATACTATACTTAGAGCAAAATCCTAGTTTAGAAGGCGATATATTGGTGAAATGGACACCTAGTAGACCAATGGATGAAGTAAACATTACAATAATTTGTGAAGATGGGATGAAGAGATTTGATTCATGGAACTCTGAAACTCCAATGAATATTACAGGAACTATTCTAGATAAACCACCAGAAATAATTGAAGATGAAGATATAGAACAATCATCGAGGAGTGGAATTTTGGCAATAGTTATTGGATTAGGAATAATATTATTGATTATATCATCATTATTTGTTTGGACTTCCAGAAGAGAAAATGAAATTGAATTATCTCCTTGGGAAATTGGTGGAGTACTTGATGCAACTCAAGTCGAATTGAATGAACATGAAGAATTAGATCCTCAAGATGTAGTTGATTTATTGCGAAATGAATAATTTGAATTAACGAAGGGTTCAATTCTGTTGTCATCCTAGCGTTAGTATGGCTACCGGGTATGTTCTGATTAATGTTGAACCAGGATACGAGTTTTCTGTCTATGAATCCATAGGAAAATTTGATCAAGTTGCAGATTCAACATTATTGTTTGGAGATTATGATTTGATTGCAAAAGTAGTTGCTCAGGATATGGCGTTGATAGCTCAATTTGTAGTTGAAAACATTCGCCAAATTGAAGGAGTTCAAAATACTAAAACTCTCGCTGGCGCTGAAGTTTAATCACTTTCGACTCACGTATCCGCACCTCGGAAATCACCAAAAAACCACTATTTTGGAGACGTATCACGATTTTCGGGAAAATATTCATAACCTAGGAAGGAAGCAGCAGGGTTTGAGGTGAAACTCAAATGAGTGAGAAGAAATACTTCGTACTAATGGAGAACGGGAAGGACACCAGCACGGTGTACCACAACAAGCAGCCCCGCCAGGCAGCCCTAAAGGCAGCTAACAAGGGACACACCAGCATTAAGTTGCGCGAACGCGGAACTGACAAAGTGCATGTGTTCACTGGCGAGAGAAAACAGGTGCCAAAGCCTGCTAGTGCCCCAGCATGGCTGAAGGGCGACACGGTCTGGAAGGCCAATGTCAGCAAGGTCGGCATTGAACGCCTTTGAATAGGTTGCTAACCATCTCCCAAAGCCCAAAAGGGCACAAATAGTCCTCGTCCCAATCGTCGGATACCCTCGATAAGGGGCGAAAAACCCCTCTTTCCTTATTTTTCCAATATAGATTAAATATTGTTGAAAAAATTGTTAGTCATTACTTTTTAAGACCAATTTTCTTAGCAATCATTGTTATAGGATCATAGTATTCAGTTACTATTCTTTCTTTTAGTGGAATTATGGCATTATCTGTAATATTGATTCCAGCAGGACATACTTCAGTGCAACATTTTGTAATATTACAATATCCTAAACCGAAATCTTCCTTGATTTGTGGTATACGGCTTTCAATATCTAGGGGATGCATCTCTAGATTTGCTAGTCGAACAAAGAATCGTGGGCCAGCAAATTCGTCGAACTTTTGGTGTTCTCTTAGTACGTGACATGTATTCACACATAACATACATTCAATGCATGCTCTAAATTCCTGAATTCGGTCTGCTTCTTGTTGGTGGAAGACCCAATCAGGATCTTCAGGTCCATTAATTGGTTTAATTCGCTTATCAGTTTTGTAAGCCCACGATGTATCTGTAACTAAATCTCTAACTAATGGGAAAGCTTGCATAGGTTTGACCAATATTGGCTCACTTTCATCATCCATTTCTTCAAAGACTTCCTCCATTCTAGTCATACACATTAATTGGGGTTTACCATTTATCTCTGCACTGCAAGAACCACATTTGCCTGCTTTACAATTCCATCTACATGCTAGGTCAGGGGCCTCTTCAGCTTGTATTCTATGAATTACATCAAGGACAACCATTCCTTCATCTAAGGGTACTGTATAATCAATTAACTCCCCGAAAGGATCTCCATCACTATCTGGTTCTCCTCGAAAAACTCTGAAAGTCACATTTTCGTTCATGCTACTCTTCCTCCTCATGTAAGTCATCAGCATCAAGTAAACCTTTCAGTTCACTTGGGATAGGAGGATATGTTGTATAATCAATAGACATAGAACCATCTTGTTGTTTAGTAATTACGCTGTTGATTTTACCCCAATGTTGGTGATCTGGTGTTGGAAAATCATCTCTAGTATGTCCTCCCCTACTTTCTTCTCTGTTGAGTGCCGCTAATGTACACATTCGACTTACATCAATCATGGCTCCAATCTCTAGAGCTTGATGCCAACCAGGATTGTATATTCGTCCACCACCTGCACTTGTTTTTTCTGCACGTTTTTCTAACTCATCCAGATCATCTAATGCTTCTTCCAACAAATTCTTTGTTCTAATAATTCCAACTTTATGTTGCATCATTTTCCGTAGATCTTCAACGACTTTTGCAGGATTTTCTCCGTCAGTACGATCTAGTGGAGCAAGAGTCTCGGCAATTACGCTCTCTATTTCCGAATTGTCAATATCTAAGAAACCATCGATTTCCGAAGCAGCAATTGATGCTTGTTCCCCAGCAATTTTTCCAAAGACAATGAGATCAGATAGAGAATTGCCCCCCAATCGATTTGCACCATGGAGTCCAGTTGCAGCTTCTCCAGCAGCAAATAGTCCAGGGATTGTTGATTCTTGAGAAAATGGATCAACTTTCACTCCTCCCATTACATAATGAGCAGTAGGTCCAACTTCCATAGGTTGTTTGGTAATATCAACTGCCGCGAGTTCCATAAATTGATGATACATTCCAGGTAATTTCTTCTTTACTTCTTCGGGGTCTCTCCATGAGATATCCAAGTAAGCACCACCATGTTCAGATGCTCTACCTTCATCTCTTTCGCTATTGATTGCTTTAGCTACAACGTCACGGGTAAGAAGTTCAGGAGGTCTTCTTTTTGTTGCTAACTTTCCTGATACTACTTCGTCAACCCATGCTAAAGCCTCTTCCTCTGTATCAGCGAATTCATCGCGATACATTTCAGGAACGTAGTCGAACATGAATCTATCACCCTTTGAATTAGTTAACATTCCTCCTTCACCTCGAACACCTTCTGTAACCAATATCCCTTTGACTGAAGGTGGCCAGATCATTCCAGTAGGATGGAATTGGACAAATTCCATATCTCCTATTTCTGCTCCAATCCAATATGCTAATGCATGTCCTTCTCCTGTGTATTCCCAAGACCCAGAGCATACTTCCCAGCAACGAGTTATTCCTCCAGTAGCGAGAACAATTGTTTTCGCTTTGAACAAATGAAGAGATCCATCAGTTCGATTGTATGCAAAACACCCACTTATTCTACCATTAGTTGTGAATAGTCTCCTCACTGTGTACTCCATGAAAACCTCCATTCCTGTATGGATTCCTTTCTGTTGCAAAGTACGGATGAGTTCGAGCCCAGTTGCATCGCCAATATGTGCTAATCTAGGATATGTATGTCCCCCAAAGTTTCGCTGGCTAGTCAATCCTTTGGGAGTCCTATCGAAAACTGCGCCCCATTGTTCTAGTTCTCTGATTCGGTCAGGTGCCTGTTGAGCATGAATCTGAGCCATCCTCCAATCGCCAAGGTATTTCCCTCCCTTCATGGTATCACGAAAGTGAGTTTGCCAAGAATCGCGATGGTCTTTATTTGCAAGGGCTGCAGCAGCCCCGCCTTCTGCCATTACAGTATGTGCTTTTCCTAACATTGATTTACAAATCATAGCAACGCTAGCACCGGCTGCACTAGCCTCAATTGCTGCTCGAAGGCCAGCTCCTCCTGCTCCAATTACCACAACATCATGTTCATGGATTTCATATTCTGTCATTCAGAATCCTCCCAACAAAACAATATCACTCCAACCGAACAAGGGATCAGTGCAAGCCCAAATGTAGAAATCTGCAAACATTACCACGAATAAGCTGTAAAGTGCCCAATCTTTGTGGTGTTCATTTAATGAAGTGCTCCATTTCCATAGACGATGTTTGAATCGAGCCCATTTACTAGAAGTCCAATCGTTTGAACCTCCTCCTATTACATGTCTAAATGCATGGCATCCGAATGTATATCCTGACAACATCAGCACATTCGCGAACAACAGAAGAGATCCGATTGATATTCCAAAAGAGTGTTCATGTGTTTCTGGATGATGGAAGTTAATTGAAAGCCAGAAATCCCATGCTAGAATTGGGAGATAAATCACAGCTGCATACATGAAGTATCTGTGCAGGTTTTGAATTACCAGAAGCCTTGTCTCTCCAGAATATTCATTCCAAGGTTTTGAGACAGCACAACCAGTGGGCTGTTGAAAAAAAGCACGATAGTATGCCTTACGGTAGTAGTAGCAAGTACCTCTGAATCCAGCAGGGAAGATAAGGATAAACATTGCAGGAGACATCCATGCAAGTGCTACAGGAACCATAGATCCGATTTCTCCAGATCCTGGAATGATAAGTGGAGAATAAAGGGGGCTTAGAACGTGACTTCCGGTGTTTTCAATTGCCATTGTTCCAGCACCATGGCCTACTCCAGCAGAATATCCGAAATCAGAAAAAATCCAAAAATCGGCTTCCATAAAGCCTCTCCATGTGGCGTAAATAATCATGAAACCAAGATATGCAGCCATTGCTGTAGGCCCTTTCCACCAACCATCAGTTCGATCAGTTTGCCCTAATCCTTTTTTCATCGGGAGTTTGACTGGTTCTCCCATATCCATCCCTATTCAAAGGGGTAAGGAGAGAGGTCATAAGCAATTGCATTGGACCATAAGCAGAATTAAGCCAATGAATTGTAATCTGCCTCGGCTTCTTCAATTTCAACTTCATGAACATCCATCTGAGCAAGTTGGAGTTTTCCGCTAAGTTCGTCATTTACTGCATGCCAGTAAGAGTATGCTTCGATTACCCATATTCCTGATTCTCTAGTGCCATTGCCGCTGCCCTTTACTCCTCCAAATGGGAGATGCGCTTCTGCACCTGTAGTCGAATTATTGATTCCAGTCATTCCTGCTTTAATTCCAGTCTTGTAGCGATAAGCCTCTAATCGATCGTTTGTGTATATTGCAGAAGAAAGACCGTATGGAGATGCATTAGCAAGATGTAGGCCATGTTCGAAATCTCTTGCTTTTACAATAGTAACTGCTGGTCCGAAAATCTCTTCATGAAAACAGTCCATTTCTTCCGTAACATCTACGTAAACATGAGGCCACATGAAAACTCCTTCACTAGGATCTCCTTGGAAATTTTCTGGTTTGTTGTCTTTACTTATTCTTCCGTTACCCCAAATTTTAGTCGCTCCACTTGAGTCACACATTTCAATTGCTTCAAGGAAGTCTTTAGCGTATTTTTCTGAAAGCATAGAACCGTAAAGAACTCCGTCATAATGCATCGAATTACCAATTTTTGTTGACTTTACTTTTTCCATGAATAGTTGCATAAATTCATCGTAAATATCTTCATGAATAATCAGATTACCTAGACTGGTACATCTTTGGCCTGCAGTTCCAAAACCCGCCCAATAAGCACCTTCTACTGCATTTTCTAGATTTGCAGATGGCATAATTACCAACGGATTTTTACCGCCCAACTCCAAACTTGCTGAAACAAGATTACGTCCACATGCCTCTCCTATCATCTTCCCAACTGGCGTGCTTCCCGTGAAGGATATTTTGTCTACCATTCCCATATCGACAGCATCTACAATGTGTTGGCCAGCACCACTTCCTTTTCCATGGATGAGATTGATTACTCCATTAGGAAGGCCAGCTTCATGCATTAGACGAGCAAGAGCGAATGACAACAAAGGTGAATCTTGTGGAGATTTCCATACACAAGTATTTCCGCACATTATAGCCGGAATCATTTTCCAAAAAGGAACTGCTGAAGGGAAATTGCATGCATTGATAATTCCACAAACGCCCAATGGTCTTCTGTAGGTGAATAATTCCTTATCAGGTAATTCAGAATTTACTGTTTGCCCGTATAGCCTTCGTCCTTCTGATTGGAAGAATAGGCATGTGTCTATTGCTTCTTGTACTTCGCCACCACATTCTTTCAGAGTTTTTCCTATCTCTCTAGCCTGTAGTCTAACAATTTCTTCTTTATGATCCATTAGTAAGCGACCCATATTTCCTATTACTTGACCACGAGTTGGTGCAGGAGTAGATGCCCATTTAGGAAATGCATCTCTTGCTGCGTTAAGTGCAGAATGAACATCTTCTTTGGTTGAAAGCGGAAATTCACCAAGTTCATCTGAAAGAATCGCAGGATTAGTTGAAACAAATGTCTTTCCGTCAGATGCTAAACTTAGATTACCGTTGATGATATTGTATCCTCTAATCTTTGGAGATCCGTTAGGATTGTTCGCTTCCATTGTTTCAAACCCGGTCGATAGCACATGTGTCATGACCCATGGCAGCCGGGATTAATCCTTCAATGTGGCGAAACATCAATTGAGTATTCTAAGTCCTTTAATAACCCCGAAAACAACAGAGATTCAATTGGGGTGGCAAGATGGCGGACGATGGAGAATCAGTTACTTTACGTGTTGCGAAAGCAATACCTAGCGATGTAGGGCATGGACGCGCGCGCGTNCCATTCAACAACGACCTAGATCTAAAACCAGGAGATATTATCGAGATCTCAGGAGAAAGCAAGACTGCTGCCGTTGTTTGGAGATGTAGACCTGAAGACGCAAGTCTAGGAGTAATTCGCGTAGATGGAATAATTAGAAAGAATGCTGGAGTAAGTCTCGGCGATCGTGTTGATATCANGAAAGTTGAAGTCAAAAAATGCGAACGNTTAGTGTTGTCTCCAGTTATGGCTAAACAACAAAAAGTAAGATTTGGCCCTGGAATTGAAGGATTTGCTCGAAGAGGCCTGAATAAGAGACCTGTCGTAGCAGGAGATAGGATATTCATTCCAGGAATGACATTGTTTGCTGAAGCTCTTCCTTTTGCTATTGTTTCAACTAAACCAAAGGGAATTGTTCAGGTTGCACCTGAAACGGAAATAGTCATCAAAGAAGAGGTATTTGACGAGGAAGAAGATTCTGGAACTCAGTCTATTGCTTACGAAGATATTGGCGGTTTAGGAAATCAATTGCAGAAAGTTCGAGAAATGATTGAACTTCCCCTCAAACATCCAATTTTATTNCGTCGTTTAGGAATAGATCCTCCTAAAGGTGTCTTGCTTCATGGTCCTCCTGGTACTGGAAAGACCATGATTGCAAAAGCTGTTGCTTCAGAAACTAATGCNCATTTTTCTTCAATTAATGGCCCAGAAATTATTTCAAAATACTACGGTGAATCAGAAAAAGCGTTACGTGAAATATTTGATGAAGCTACTCAAAATGCCCCCGCAATAATTTTTATTGATGAATTAGATAGTATTGCTCCTAAGCGTGAAGATGTAACTGGTGAAGTTGAGCGAAGAGTAGTTGCTCAACTTTTGACACTAATGGATGGAATGCATGGTCGAGATAATGTTATTGTTATTGGAGCTACAAATCGCCGAGATGCTATCGATCAAGCATTAAGAAGACCTGGTAGGTTTGACAGAGAACTTGAGATTGGAGTCCCGGATAAAGAAGGCCGTCGAGAAATNGTAGATATTCATACTAGAGGGATGCCGATTAGTGATGATTTCGAAATCGAATGGGTCTTGGAAAATTCGTATGGATTCGTAGGTGCAGATATTAATGCTCTAGTTCGTGAAGCTGCAATGAAAGCTCTACGTAGATATTTACCTGAAATAGACCTTGATGAGGAAGAAATCCCTACAGAGGTTCTTGAAAAAATGGAAGTCAAGATGATTGATTTCCGTGAAGCTATTAAGGATATAGAGCCGAGTGCGTTAAGAGAAATTTATGTTGAAATTCCTGAGGTAAGTTGGGATCAAGTAGGTGGACTTCAAGAGATTAAAGATCGCTTGAAAGAGAGTATTGAATGGCCTTTAACTCAACCTGATTTGTTCGCTCATTTTGGAGTAAAACCTCCGAGAGGAGTAGTTCTTTTCGGTGCACCTGGCACTGGAAAGACACTCATCGCCAAGGCAATTGCTAACGAGGCGAAAGCAAATTTCATTTCAGTCAAGGGTCCTGAAATGATTTCTAAATGGGTAGGTGAATCAGAAAGAGGAATTCGAGAGGTATTCAAAAAGGCTAAGCAAGCTGCACCCAGTATAATTTTCCTTGATGAATTCGAGTCTATCGCTGGAGCAAGAGTTGAGAATAGAGGAGAAGGAAGTGATGTTATGAATCGAGTAGTGAATCAATTACTTTCTTCAATGGACGGGGTTGAGGCTCTTGAAGGAGTAATTGTAATTGCTGCAACAAATAGGCCTGAGATGATTGATCCAGCNCTTCTGCGTTCAGGTAGATTTGAACGAGTATTGCATGTCCCTCCTCCTGATGAAGCTTCAATTAAAGAAATATTGAAGATTCATACTGAAGAAATGCCTCTAGGAAAGTTTGATCTGTCTTCATTTGCCAAAGCAATGAATGGTTACACTGGAGCAGATATTGAAGCAGTATGTAGAGAAGCTGCATTAATTGCAATGAGAGCCGGAAGAAAGAGCATTTCTTCAAAACATTTTGATGAAGCAGTGAATAGGGTAAGGCCTACTGTAACTCCAGATATGATGCAATACTATGAGAAGTTGCAAGATTTGTTGACTAGCGGATTAGATTCTATTCGTAGAAATAACGATGGTCTCCGAGGTATAGAATCAGTTTGAGGTGCTCAATGCCAGCCACATTCACTCGAGAACTTCTTTCAAGAGAAGTTAGAGATAAAAATGGNGATGTACTTGGGCATGTTGCAGACTTAATNTTCGANACACNTACAGGNAGTGTAACTTTTGTATTAATANGAATNCATTCNGATTTAGATCCTTCNCAGTTNCCNTGGCCNTCNNAATNAGGAATGATTTCATTGCCNATCGATGAAGTTAGAGANATNTCATCTNTAATTCACTTACANCGTTGAATCATCATTGTACTTGTGCGCATAACCGTCTTAAGGCTTGTATGCNCGTCTGAACNTTGCTCCAGTCNNTGGAGGGTGAACTTATGGCGGTACCAAGCCTTTCTGGAGTTGGAAATTGGCTTCGTTCACCCTCTGGAAAAAGAATGGTGGCTTTGACTTTGTTTTACCTCACACTGGGGCTTCTTTTTTCAACAGTTGCAGGGACATATATTACACGTTCAGAAGTCCATCAAAGTGCATATGGAGAAGATTGGAACGATATGAGTGCATTTAGAGCAGATATCAAGAATCAAGGGATAACAACAACTAGTATTGTAAGCAGTCCACTGTTATTAGAAGAAATTCAATCTCCACGTGATACGGTTTTTGTTGTTTCAGGGATTGAAAGAGATACTATTTCGCTTCCGAGATTTAGTGCAGATAGTAGTGTAATTCAGTTAGTTGAAGGATTAGGTTACTCTACATCAGAAATTGAGGCAATAAGTAATTTTGTAGAACGAGGTGGAACAATTGTTGTTTTAGATGACTTTGGGTATGCTCAAGGATTAGCTGATGAGTTTGGATTAGGATACAGTGGCCATCAGTTGTATGATACTCAAACTTGGGACCCTGATTTAGATTTCAACTATGTATGGTTGAATATTACCAATGGTTTCAATTATTCCTCTTCGTCTGGATCTAGAACCAATACTAACCCTTGTATNGCTGATGAAGATTCAGANGGNACTCCAGATTTNTTNGAGGGAATAGTAGTTCCAACNACAGAAGAATTAGGACTTTGTTCTCATCGTTGGGANTCTATTANTGCAANNTANAANATGGANCCTGGTTANGACTTGTTACTGAATCAACCNAGTGCTTTNGATAAAGGTGAAGCNGGTGANAATGCAGATGACAATTTGTANCCNATTGGATTNTCAACTCAAGATGCTTATTTAGATACCAACAATGATGGAAAGTTGACTGTNGGNTTNAGCGGAACTGATGCTGGTTCTGATGAACAAGGNCCATTTGCAATGTATGTGAAATATTGTCGTTCAAGAAATTGTGATAATCCTGATTCAGGANGAGCTTATTTCGTNACNGANGGAAGTTTNNTGGTGAACTCAATTTACGATACNGAAGGGGTTGANAGTGGAGCATATGGTGAATTCAATAAGACTCCTGACATAAATGATAATCGTCGATGGGCACTAGATTTGATTGCAGAAGCTTTGATGTCAAATGANGGAAATGCTAGCATCTCATCAGATGCTCANGTTATNTTCGATGAGAGTAGACACCAACAACCCAGTTTTATGGGAGATACATACAATTTACTCTATTACATTNTGATNTATTTCACGAATGATTGGATGGCAATGTTATTGATGTTCTTAGGTTTNTTNGTTCTATTCGAATTTATCATTATCAANAAGTTAGATCCNGAACCTTGGCGACATGTATTCAGCATNATTTACTATGGATATGGNGATTCTAGAAGATACGAATATTATGGAAGNGCNAACAAAATNAAACANATTCTNTTGACTAGNGTNAGAAATGTAAATTCCTTAACAAGAGAAGAATTNGANGCTCTNCCTGCAAGAGATTTACAGAAGATGGTNAATGATCCTGTACTGATNAAATTTATTTTTGAAGATAGACGGTATTCNATGGAAGANATAATCGCNGTAATCAAAAGAATCAAGACATGGGGGCGNCGNTAAATGTGGACTAGAAAAGCCTCAATTCTTGGAGCAGGAGGNGTATCNCTCGTTCTCGTGGGAATGATGATGTCNAATTTCCANATGATGGTNTTTGGTGTAGCATTCGTTGCATTCCTTGCAGTTAATTCTTGGATTACNGGTCATGGAGATATTCAAGTNGTTCGTACTTTAAGTGCTGATAATNTGTANAAGGGTGATGATTTGTACGTTGAATTAGAAATCACNAATCCTTCTTGGCGNAGNACACAACAATTGGAGATTTATGACAATGTTCCTCATGAGATGAAGTTNCGTAGTGGNCTNAACTACATGCGTGTAAANCTTGGNCCAGGNGAGACAACNCGAGTTAGNTATGTTTTGAGATGNCCNTTAAGAGGNCACTATTCTATCGGNCCAATATCAATTCGTTATCGTGATTCNTTCAACTTNTTTTCTCAAGAAATGTATGTCGATCATCGTTCNGATTTGATAGTTTTCCCTCAGGTTCGAGAAATAGAGGAGGCTATGGTGAGAAGTCGTACTCCNAAAATGTANACTGGAGCAACAACATTNCGNACTCCAGGNCCAGGTACAGAATTTTTCAGTTTGCGNGAATATGTTCCAGGTGATCCATTCAAGATAATTAATTGGAAAGCATTTGCTNGAACNGGNCAACTAATTGTTAATGAGAAATGTAGAGATGCTGTTACTGATGTNTTTATNNTAGTTGATAGCAGAGATATTAGTNGAATAGGCACAGTTCTCAAGAATCCATTAGAGGTAGGCACTGTTGCTGCAGCATCTTTAGCNTCATATTTCATTAAACGAAGAGATAGCGTAGCATTAGCAGTATATGATGAACGNCTNTCNTTCTTACCNCCTGATACNGGTGATAAGCAGTATTTCAAAATTTTAAGCAGTCTTGCNGGTGTNGCACCTAAGGGAGCAATGCCTCTACANGCNGTTACAAATGCTCTNTCTTCACGATTNAGCCGTGGNTCACCGGTATTCATNATNAGTGCCTTAGAAGGTGATGGGACTACAATTCCAGCCATTAGAGACTTAGCTGGTAGGGGCCATGAAGTAATTATCTTGAGTCCTAGTAGCGTAGACTTTGAGCGTTTAGTTAGTCGTATTCCTAGGACTTCATACGAAGTCCTAAAGTTAGAGAGACAGAATAGGCTTACTGCACTAGCTGGATTTGGTGCTAGAGTAATTGATTGGATGCCTGATGTTGAATTATCTCAAGCATTATTGCAGGTGAAAATGGGGTGATATAATGGCAGATGATGTTGCAATTCAGGGTGAAGGATTAGAGACATTACATCTCAAGGTCCTTCGACGAAAGTGGCAAATTCTTGCATTACAAATTACAGCCACAATTTCATTAATTTCTATGTATATTATGATGACTCGAACATATGGATCATGTGATATTGTTGACTCTACTTCTTGGTGTCCTGCTTTAGATCACACTCTTACTTTGAGTGCATTAGAACAATTCCTACTTTTACAACCTGATCCTCTAAATTTACCAATCCCTAATTGGATGACTGGGGTGGGAAATTCTGGAGATGGAAGATATTGGATGCCGTTGTTTGTGATTTCGATTCTTGTCGCAGGGTGGACAATTCTAGGTTTACAAACTGCTAAATTGAGAAGAAGAGTCAATATGGGAATTCTAGGTTTTGCTTTGGCATATTTAGCAGCATTATTTGTGATAACTTGGTTAATTGGAATGGTATTTAGCTTCGAATTATATCTTCCATTTGGGCAAATTGATCCTGATAAAAATCATGTTGAATACCTAGTTAAACCTCTATTGTTGTATATTCAGATTTTTATTCTAGTGTTTTATTTCCTCCCTGTAATTTCAGGCTTACTTGGGATTTGGGGAATGTCAAAATCCAAGATATCTTGGGCAATCGGTTCTACAATAATTTATCTTGGGCTTCATGCACTTTTGTCTTACGAGGGTGTTCGCTCTACTATCGAACTTAATCTAAGTGCTCTTCCTGTTCAGATTGGAGATGCAACTAATTGGGGTGGATTAATCGCTCCTGAAATTGCTCCCTTATTGGTTATCAGTTTACTTCTAATGGTATTCTTAGAGTCTGGATTTGCTACTATCCGTTATGTCGAATATGCATTCAAATTACCTGAATCTTGTAAGAAGGATCCTGAATATGTTAGTCAATTTGATAATATTCTAAATGTTCATCTTCAACAGACAGTTGGAGTAAGCTTCTTTGTAGGTTTAGTCACTGCACTCGCATTGAAATTCGATGATTTAATTGTTGACCTTGTATCTGTTTTTGAAGGCTCTCAATGGAGTGAACAAGTCAAAGAGTCCCTTGAACTACAGTTAACATATGGAACAGTAATTTCTGCGATGATTTTTGTTATCTTCATTGCTGGTTTACGTTATATTATTCCTTGGCCAAGAATTTCAGGATTAATTGAAAAAGGAATACGACAAATAAGGGATCAATCACTTTGATTATCTATCAAGTACCTTTGACATTAATTCAGCTATTAGCAAAGCAAAAATTGTCCCAGGGAAACATGTAAGGAGAATTATAGTTTGATCATTAATGCCAAAATTTTGTTGCATTGAAAACCATGAACTAACTAAAATAATCCCAAACCCAATAATTAGACATATTATATTCCATAATCGTTGATTTTTGAATTTTCCTTGCGTTTCTTCTCTGCCGAGAAGAGTAATGTTTTCATCGCTATTCATTTGACATCACCTTAGATATCTAGATCAGCAAGATCATCTTCAAGTGAACTTAATGCATCTCTTTCTGATGGATTAGAGGGCATAGAAATTCCATTAATTGTAGAATCTCTTTCGCGTTTCATGTTATCAATCGCTCTTACTTGTTCTTCGGTTTCTCTCATTTGCTGTATTTCCTCAGATCCGATAATCGCAGATGTAGGGACTAATCCAAGATCTGATCGATTAGAGATGCTAACACCGTGCGTATCTGATGGTTCTTCTAGACGTTCCCAAGTGTTCTTGATGTTTCCTTGTTTACTTTCTACAGTCTCTTTTTCCACATCTTTTCTTTCAGGATCCATTTCTTCTAGTGCTCTAGTATCAACTTCAGGACGCTGTACTCCACTTAACCTGCCTGTTTCAAAAGGAAGCATTCCGACATTTTGAAATTTCCATATTGGTCCATTGAATGACCCTTCATCTCCTGACATAGCATCCAACCTCTTTGACATCCTTTCTAAGGCTTCAATAGTTGAAGCAAGATCTACAGATGACCCAGCATCTCTCATATCAGCATCAATGTATATGTCATCGAGAGCAGAACGAATTAGAGATTGGGTTTCTGATGCAATTCTGGGTAATGCTTCAGGCCGATTCATCATTCTTTCAATTGACTCAATTCGACTTGCAGGCATACCCAGATCATTTAGACTTCGTAATACATCTTGCATTTGACCAATTACGGTTGCAGCCTCTTCGTAACCTCTGATAATTTCTTCAAGGTCTATCACAACATCAGTTACTATTTGTCCTAACATGTGATGTAACCGTTGTTGTACTGACCATCTAGTTAATCCTCGAACTGCTGATGCGGTTTCTGGAGCTTGTTGTTCTAATAATTCTACTACTTCTGATGAAAGTAGGTATCTAGGTGTAGCTGCAACTTCGTCTACAGTATGTTGGATAACTGCCAACCCTCTTTCGACAGCTCTATCGAGTAGAACCATAGACAATCCTCTACTCCTAGCATTTTCCATTCTTTCTAGTACTGGTTCTAGAGCCTTGAGACCATCTTCATCAAGTAGTGCTCTTGCAAGAGGTTCTTCTTGAAGACGTGCTCGAATACGTTCTGCTTCTGCAATATCGACTAATGCTTGTTCATGTGCATCAGTTAATTCTTCAGCATCAGTTAATATTTCACGTAATTCACCTTCAGAATGAGCTTTTCTTGCATCAAGATCTCCTAATTCTCTCATCAATGTCCTCCTTTCAACCATCAATTCTTTTAGTTCAGATTGTAACAGACTTTGACGTCTTTCTAAATCATTAACCCTACCCCTATCTTCATCAATTTGTCTCCTAATTGTGTGTAAATCTCCCTCCAGAGCGGCTACTTCAACTCTATGATTTCTCATACGGGTCTCCGCTTCTTTTGTTTCTGCTTCAGCCTGACGATGTCTTTCTCTTAACGATCCAACTTGCTCTCCCAGAACTCTTTGAACTCGTTCATCTTCTGATAATGCAGTTCTGACTTGGTCTAACCTTGCTTCAGAATTTTCTAATGTGGATTTTACTTCTGCCTCCGTTTTCATCAATTTCTCTAATTCTTCTTGCAGTTCAGCGCGCTTTTTACTTTCTCCAATAGCTGAAGCGATTTCTGAAGCCTTTCTCTCAACTTGGTGTTCAAGTTCAGCTACTCGTTTCGATAATGCATCGGCTCGATTCCTATCTGACTCAGCGTCTTTCATTGATTTTTCCTTGACTAACATTGCTTGATCTAGTTGATTAGACATTTCTCTTGCTCTTTCGTTTGCATCATCCAGTAAAGCACTCTTGGCAGTAGCAGTATTTTCTGCATCATTTTTCTGAAGTTGCTCTTCTTCGAGTAGACGTTCTAATCGTCCTCTTTCTCTTTCTAACCCTATTTTATCTTCTTCAAGCCTATTTATCCTGTCTAGAATTTGCCTGTCTTCAGGTTGTAATACTCGTCCACCTCGTGAGGTTGGTAGAATCTTCGACATAGGCAAACCTCCAGTATCCAAGAGCTTCCATTGAGATTTTGCAGTTGCTATTGACTCCATTCCCATCTCAAATCGAAACAATCTATCAAGCCGTTCAGTAAGCAGGGTCTTCCTACTTTCTGAGCGGGTCCGAACAGTAGCAATCGAGTGTGAAAGAGTAGCTAGTGTAAAACCTGAAACATTTCCGTTTCCTAGTGTCAATCGTGCAGCTCTTTCAAGACGATGGAGTTGAAGATCTGCGCTAGGTGATGAAAGATCTTTGATAATTTGATCAAAATCTTTCTCTTCTTCTGTTCCTGTTAATCCAGTTGGGATTCCATCAATGAGGAGTAGGTATACAGGATCCTTCTTTCCTTGTGTTCTGATATGTCCTGTGATATCTTGCATTTTAGATGTAGATAGCATAGAGATAAGTGCATCAACACCTCCTTTACCTTCTCGCACCACAAAACCATCTGATGGTGGTTTAATCTCGGCATCTGGATCAATTTCTGGCTCCCCCATCATCGATGCAGCATTCATGAGTAGAGTCATAGGATCTGCTCCCCCTGTTGTCCAAATTGCCAATCCTGCTCTTCCATCTCTAGCCACAGTCATTTCATGTTCGTCGAAAGCTTGCCTGTACCATGGTGCAGGTGATGCACCCATCAATTGAGTTAATGCATCCATACCTCTGAGTTGAGCATCTAAATCTGCGGAAAGTGCATCTGGTTCTCCTGGTGTAGAACCGGATGAATGGATCAATATGCCATCTTCAAACGCTAATGCGGAAATAACTCCAGTTTCTTCTGCTAAAGCGTCAACGATTAGTGGCCATTCATTGGTAGATGCAGGAAGTCTTCTTCCTGCTAATCCTAGTGTGCCTAATAATGCTGGATCAGCTAATGATTCCGGAATTCCATCTATTAGTCTTCTAACTTCCTCTAATACTAGGGAATATGCTCGATGTTTCAGCTCATGTGCATCTTCTAATTCAACTAATCGTGCTTTACCTGCTTGTCCTCCAACATAATGCCTTTTTTCTTCTGCTTCTGCAATCCAACCTACTACACGTCCACCTGCGATTATTCTGTGTGCACAAGGAGCACGTGATTTTGGTTTGTAAGTAGAAATGACTCCACATTCAAAATCCATTATTTCATTCATTGCACTTCCATCGAATTCTTGATCGATTGCATCTCCGTGAGGTAGTTCAAACATATTATCACCCTAGTAATTCCGCAAGGTCACTGTTGGTTCGTCTTGCTTCGTGAGCGCAACGCCCCAACCTTTTCCCTGAATCCATATCCAACCAAAGCACTGCATCATCCCCAGTGGCTGAGGCATAGAATGCTCCATTATCTGCCTCTGCCCACCATTCCAATAGTTTACCAATTCCACTTTCTGAGGCAATTCGTTCAGCTCGAGTCCAACTATGAACTGAGTCATTGAAATCCTCACCCTCTAACCCCTTTCCATCAAAGGTAAACAGATTAGAATCGGTCACACCAGGCAGGTGTTTGAAAGCTCTAACTACATTGATCGGCATGTATCAAAACGTTGGAGGGAATATACGCCTTCTTGTACTTGTCCCT
>PAOK01000053.1 GCA_002708015.1 Methanobacteriota archaeon | reverse complement strand
GGGGATAATTGAGTTGTCACCAGCAAGAGCACATATCGACCTGGTGGCTTGCTACTTCGATGTCGTCTCTTCCCAACCTCCTGGTGCAGCAGCTGGGAAGGGTGGGGTTGTTCGCCCATTAAAGGGGATCGTGAGATGGGTTTAGACCGTCGTGAGACAGGTTTGTTGCTTGGCGGTTGNGGCGTGATGCCTGATCGGAAGGGCCGTTTAGTACGAGAGGAACGATGGCTCGGAGTCACTAGTTTACCAGTTGTCCGGCAGGGCAATGCTGGGTAGCCACACTCCAATGGATAAGAGCTGAAAGCATCTAAGCTCGAAGCCAGCCGAAAGACGAGGCATCTCAGGGAACTCGTAAAAGACGAGATTGATAGAATGCGGGTGTAAGCACCGAGGCAACGAGGTGTTCAGCCCAGCATCACTAACATCCCGGTATGCATCCTTTTTTCCAACACCGCTCCTGTGTGAGCCCTCTGTTCAACAGCGATATGCCGATCATATTCAATCAAGATTGTTCACGACCATAGCGAAGGGGTCTACCCGGTCCCATACCGAACCCGGAAGTCAAGCCCTTCTGCGTCGTACACTGTACTGTGGTGCGAAAGCCCACGGGAAATTGCGTCGTTGTGACTTTCTTTGATTCGATCTCGGTCGCCTTCGGGCGACTGGGATCACCTCCCCGCATTNCGGACCTTTTCATTTCGAATTGGTCCACTTTTTCTCATACAGGCGGTAGCCTCAAAGGTGACTTATTGAAGCNGAGAATGGTTNCTATGTCTATCAGCACAGGAGATGTCATGGGACATTCTCTTGTTGGCGTTCATTTAGCACCTATTGGAGATGTTTTGTTTGCCCCATATGGTGTCCCTCAAGATGAATTAGATCCATTCGCNGAANCNTTNGGATTAGANCCAGTTAAGATTTCNATTGGNGGNTCATCATTAGTTGGATCACTTCTNGCNGGNACCAAGAAAGGTATAGCAGTTGCAGATATNGCNTCTAAAGATGANATNGATATTTTACTAAGTTATACNGAAGCNGTTGTNGTNATGGAGAGTGGNGTTAATGCNGCTGGNAATCTGATTTGTGCNACNGAAAAAGGGGCAATAGTTAGTCGTTCAGTNCCTGAAGANGGTGTTTCCGCNATTTCAGAAATTCTNCAAGTNCCTGCTNAGAGAACTACTGTTGCTGGAATGCANAACGTAGGTAGTCAATTGGTTGCTAATTCAAATGGNGCTTTGGTTCATCCGGATGTNACTNCTGANGANGTCGAANTTATTGAATCAACATTGGGNGTNAAAGCAATGGTTGGAACTGTTTGTTTTGGTTCTCCTGANGTAGGNAGTGGATGTGTTGCAAATGATNNTTTTGCACTNGTTGGAGATGGNACNACAGGTCCTGAATTGAATNGAATTGAAGANGCNCTTGGCTTAATCTAAAANTCCNTANAAANNTANTTTTTCACAACTTTTTTTNAAAAANTTNAACACGAATCTTCATTGATTGATTNGTCTCAGNCNNGNACATGGGCGAGTTGTTATATTCNGGTAAAGTGAAGCANGTTTGGAGTACAGANGATCCNGANATTATAGAATTTCGATATACTGATCAAATATCTGTNTTTGANCAGATTATTCCNTCATTAATTCCTAGAAAGGGAGAATCTCTTAATCGTTCATCNTGCCANTGGTTNAAAATGGTAGANGANGCAGGNATNTGTAAGACACATATGATTGAGATGACNGCTCCNGANAGAGTTAGAGCNCGTCGTTTTGAGGTNATTAGNGAACCNGGAGCGATTCCTCAAGATATGGAAAANGTGTTTGTTCCATTAGAAGTGATTTGCAGACATCATTTGGCTGGCTCAGGGTGGAGAAGATACAAGCGAGGAGATGCATCTGCTGAAGAATTCGGTTTTCCTGCAGGTACAGAATTAGAAGAAGGAGTAAAACTTCCAGTTCCTTATCTTGAAGTGTCTACTAAATTTGAGGCATTTGATAGATTATTAGATCGTGAAGAAGCATTAGAAATTTCTAATCTTCGTGAAGAAGAATTTGATGAAATTTTACGTTTGGTTTTATTGATTGATGAATTAATTGAAACAGAAGTTTCGAAGAGAGGATTGATTCATGTTGACGGTAAGAAAGAGTTTGCTTTAGGCCCNGGGAGAGTGCCAGTATTAGTGGATAGTTTCGGAACGCTTGACGAAGATAGATGGTGGGATTTACCTGCATATCAGAATGGAGAAGTTGTTCAACTATCCAAGGAATTTGTACGATCCCATTACATCGATTCCGGACATCATAAAGAATTGTATGATGCTCGTTCCTCTGGTGCAGATGAACCTCCAATTCCTGCTCTACCTCAATCTGTGATTGACGATACTGCTGATTTATATGCATCAATGTTTGAAAGATTAACAGGTGAATCNTTCTAANTATCTGTGTTCTCTGAGCATTACACCGCATTTCCGTGATTCTGCCTTTCTTAGTAGTAGAAGCAACAAACGAATAATCTCTGCTACTCCTCCATCAATTGGCTCTTTTTGATCGATTTTCCATTCTTTAGATAGCAAATTATTCTTCAATTCAATGGCTTCACCGCCTGAAATAGCNCCTCGAATAATCGTTCCACCTTTGCCCATTTCACAGGGGTGATTTTCAAATCTATTAGAAAGTGAATTTAGTAGTAATGTCAATCGATTATTACCTTGATTTGGAATAATAAATTCACAAATATATTGTATTGGCGAATATTCGCCAGGTATTCTTCCAAATGCTTCTCTGTTAACGCCTTTATCGTCTAGTGGCCTCCGTAATTTTCCTTCGGAATCTTGATCTATCATTAACACAAAGAACAAATTTGCAGGATCAATCTCTCTGTCATTAACGTGATGTNCCCATCTCGTAGANATGTCTACNGGTGCGTTTTCAGGGGATTTTGGCATGGATGCGCACCATTCTGCCATNGACATAGGATTTACATCAAGAATAGGGTCTAGAGTGANGAAAATTTTGTTCATTATTATCGTCTCNTGCTAGCTCTTTTCTCTCTTCGATATTCTAATTCAATCAATTTTCTTTCAAATGGATCGGTTACTCCCTCTAATCGNTGACTTAGTTCATCTTTCTCTACAACTTGTTCTACTTCTTCCATTGATTCGTTAATTTCTTCAATAATTTCGATTATTTCATCATCCTGATTTGTTTCTTCCATTTCATTTTCAGTTTCTTCTAAATGAATCGAATCATCTTCATCATCTGATTCTATCTTATCTTCAGATTTAGATACCTTTTCTCGCGAAACTTTTCTAGATCTTCNGGAATCTCGTTTTCTATTTCTGATTTTTTTATCTTCTGGATTTGTGAATCCAATAGCCCAAAGAATTAGAATGATGACTAATGCTGCTACAGTTCCTGTTAGTGCAGTTTGAGTATTAGCATCTAATCCCGTTTCAGCACTTACNATTAAACTTCTTTCATTATCTTCTGGATTAGAATCAACTTCCCATGGAGATGAACATCCTATAGTAGCGGTGATCTGATCCCCGTCGTTAATTGAACTCGGAATCAACACTTCGACTGTTGGATTCAACAATCCCCCCATATCGATGTCTTGAGTTAACATCCACTCTCCCGAAGAATACGAGACAGTACATCTAACAGTTTCAATTTTTGATTTGTTAGTCCTAGTTGTTGTTAAAGAAATCTTTCGATCGTCACCAATACCATTTATTTCAAATTGTGAAATTCCAATATTCCATTCTGTATCTCTAATGTCGTATTCTTTTGTTGATGTCTCGATAATTATTCCATTTCTGTCATGAACTGTAATTGTATAACTTCGAGTTCCTACATTGGGTGTCCAACTAGCATTTGAGTAAATTGTTACCGCTGAGTCTTCAATTGCAATTCCAGTCTCTATATGTATNAANGATCCTTTGTCATCAATNATCATTAGNGTATATGCCATTTCAGTACTNCCATTACTGACGAAACATNCNGATTCAATCACTGTATCATTCATTGAAGAAGAACATGATGTANTTCTATGGTTAGAGGATTGGCTGAATACTCTGGCNGAGAGTTGAGAGTTACCGATATTTATCTGCAAACTTTGCGACTCTCCAATGCTATACGACCAATTATCTCCCTCGGAAATTAGTGTGGCTCCACCTACAATTCGAGGTGAATCTCCAGATTGTTGGCCATTAAAAGACAAGGTGGAGATATCTCCTTCTAATCCTACAATAACTGGTGAATTTGACCATGATCTTTCTGAACGAATAGGATTCAATTGTTTTTCGCGTTGTATTCCTGCTTCATCAGTAGTGCGAACTGTAATTGTTGGAGGTGAAAGTCCTTCGTCATTAGGGGGGATTAAATTGATTGGGATACCTCGCGTTTCCCCAATTGAAAGATGGATGACTTCAGGGTATGATAAGTTCCATCCATTTCCTCCACCNATAACTTGTAGATTGATTGAAGTAGGAGCATTTCCTTCATTTGCTATCCACAATAGAGGAAAACCTCCCTCATTAGTCACATGCCAATCTGAGTCTCCCTCCAAAGTATGGTTCCTCAAAGCATCAACTCTGACTGGGAAAGTTGCTGACGACCATCCACTTCCATCGCCATTTCTTAGAATGATGTTTAGTTGAACTGCTTGTCCAGCAATTGCATTAGAAGGTGGAGTAATATTCAGCTCTANAATTCCAGATTGGCCCGGTTCTAATATTCCNGGTGTATTTTCTACACTTACATTCCATCCAATAGTTCCTGAAACAAATGTATTTGCATAGGGTTCAGNNGGTAAATTCCCTGTCTGAACAACTGTCATGGANATTATTTCACCNTAAGGNGAAATATCGAGGTCNACTCCAGAAGCTANTACTTTCCAGTTAGGTGTATGTATTACTTCAATAGTATGTGATGGAGCATCTACGGTTACTAAGACTCCCGCAATTGCNTGCCAATCTATTGTAAGGAGGGTTCCATTCCATGCATCATTGGGAATTGTAACGTTCAAGATTAATGTTTGATTTTCNCCGACATCAATTANCNCNGTATCTGCTCCTTCTACTATCCATGGAGAAGAGGGGTCATTTCCGAATGGAGAAATTGANGNAGTANCNGTTAGATTCAATGTNTCGTCGTGATTTCCAGTATTNATTACTCGAATTGGTATATTGAGAGTTTCACCNGGTAGACCAAAAANCCGACTTCCATTTTCTCCATCTTCATGGAAAGGAAAGTTTTCATTACTAATCTCATATGTCCACTGATGATCTTGTTGAACCTCATAGATTCCAATGATTGAATCAGANACACTCGTATTCCCTATGGATAACATCTCCCACTTGATTGTAAATGGAACTCTGGCNGGTGTTCCAGCAGGTGCTTCAATNCTTGCNGCCAGTGTCATTGAAGAACCTGCGGATAATGTGACNGTTGAGATTGGAAAANNAATCTCAATTAAGTCATAAGTAGATAAATTTCCATCATCAATTACATTTCCATAAAGTGCAAAAGTATCTTCTCCATTACCTGTATTTTCAAAGTGAATAGTTGTCGAATAAGGTGTATCAGTTTGAATTAAATTTGTATTTACAAATTCTCCAGAAGCGTGATTTGGATTGCTAATAGATGCTCTATATTCTTGTAATATCTGCAAACTAAGATTTAGATCTGCATGAGTTTGATTAGCTTCAGTGATAGAGAAAACATGTGTAGTAGGAATTGCATTTGCCGGTAAATCAAGAATGATACTTCCACTGAAGGAATTAGTTGATGATCGAGCAAAAAGCCTGTCTCCTAATATCTCTAAATCACCTGTACAAGAAAGAATCCAATCAGATTGAATTGAAAGTCCTCCATTGGCCAAATCCCACTCCATTTCTCTATCTCCAGAAGTAAAAATTCCTTCTATTTGCCATTCTATCCCTTCCGTAGGCACAGTTCTATGATGAGATGGAATCGCAACAACATCACTTGCAATAAATTCTACAAGAATTTGTTCACATTCTCTTTCCGATCCTGAGCCAATACAAATCTCTACAGTTGAAGTGACGTTTTCACCTAATTGTGTTGTAGAAGGAACTGCAATTTCTAATGATAAAATTTGTAATTCTCCTGGCCCCAATGAAATAGATGTGACTGTATTTCCTATTGGAGAAGCCAAAGTTATTCCATTCCCCCATGCTGTATTTCCATATGTTATTCCAGTATCTGTTTCTTGAGCATTTCCAAGGTTTTCAATGACAATCCACGCATGTGCAGTTGAACCTGGAATCCCCCATCCAGTAGTTTGAGCAATTCCCATTGGGCCTCTCAAAGAGATGCCTCTAGTTCTGTTTGCTTCGACAGGAATTATTACCGAGTAAGTCGAATTAGGAGATTCGTTAGGAGTTAACGTAAGTAAGATACTACCTTCGTCGGAACCGAGTGCATCAGAAGGTACACTGATTCTAAGAGTAGGTGACCAACTTTCTCCGGAGTCAATACTGATATTTTCTAAAGGAGTCAAGGCATTTACTGTCCAATTATCTGGTAATTGACCTGAATCAATTTGCATATTCCAAATAGCATCGTTTTTTCCAGTATTGGTGACTAATAATTCTATATCTTTGCTCGCACCAGGATCAATTCGAATTAATCCTCCATCGATTGAAATTGCATATGGTTCAAGAATAGTTAGAGTTCGATTTTGTTGATTATTGTCAACTCTAGTTTCAGTTAAATTTTGCATAGGGTCGATAACCATACTGAATGAGTGAGTCCCTAAACCTCCTGACCAATCAACATTTATTGATCCAAAATTTCCATTTCCTGTTGGACCCACAGGGTCCATTGCAGNTATTCTATCTCTACCAATCTCAATTCCATCTGCNTATAANATTACATCTACGTCTTTCTCAGTAGCGATAGTTCCNACATTTTCAACATAAGCAGTAATTGTTGTCATTTCGCCNGGATCTGGAGCTGTTGGGTTGAATTCGATTCCACTTCCATCTAAGAAAGGACGGATATCTGCAGCTGCATGAGAAATTACTAGGTCTCCTATGACTATGTCTAGAAGTGCATCNCCATCCACATCTGCTAATGCAACAGANGACCATAAACGAGTNTGAACTTCAAGATCNTCTTCCCATTCTAATGAAATTGCGACACTAGTTCCCTCATCNCCATCATATGCAAAGATAGATCNTCCATATGGTACAAGAATTTCTGGCTCTCCAGACCCATCAAGATCCATCCAAAAAGGCGGAGCAACTGCAATCTCGTCATTTGGNGTCCCGCTTGATGCCTCTAATGTTCTATACCATCTTTGAACAGGACTACTTTGAGAAACATCATGACACCCTATCATTGCATCTCGGCTTGTAGTATCAGATCGCCAAGTAACCCAACATACTCTATCATCTAATCCATCATTATCTGAATCTAAAACCAGTGGNGGTGCGTCAGCATAACCATCCCTAGCATTAAATGTCCAAATTTCAGATGCACTTGTTGCATCAATTGCGATAAATTCTGCACCATCAGTAATTCCGTTACCACCTAAATCAGTAGGGATTGTGAGAATCAATTCAGGTGCTGCATCGGAATCCAATTGTGCGACTACTGGGCCAGGTAGTCGGATTCTTGGAGAGTCCGATGCTCCTCCATCTAGATTGCCTAANGATGAACCTCCTGACCAAGCGGATGCTCCTGTTTCTCCGTCTAATCTCCAAGCCCACATCAGTCCATCATCATTCTCGATTGTTGTTAAGAAAATAGCAGCACTATCTGGCCCTAGAACTGCAAAGGTAAGNTCTGATGGATGAGATCCTGATTCAATTTCTGCTCTCCAATTTTCCTCNGGAGNACCTGAAATAGGGAGTGAAAGAGAGATGATTACAGGGCTATTAGTAGATTCAGAAATAGCAGGAATAGCAATTTCAGGGTTGCCATCAAGGTCTAAGTCCGCAACAACTGGTTGAGCAGTAGGGTGATGGTCTCCTGTAATTCCCGATGTATATGCGCCTTGAGGATGTTCTAAGCTCAATCCTTCATCAGACCATGTCCACAGTTTTTGGCTAGAATGTGTGCCACTAGCAATCCATCCTGTAGCAGTGCATTCTAGTTCAGGTGCCCATAATTCTACATTCAATGTTCCTTGAGANTCAAAAATTACTATGATTTCTGGTTTCCCATTATTGTCAATATCTGCAACAATGGGACCTGCCTTCATGGGACGTGTTGGCCCTAGATCTTCTTCCCANGCTACTACGGCATCTTCTCCTTCGATAATTCGTAGCATCGACTTATCCGTTCCTCCGACATCAATCGTTTGAATGATTACAGGGAAAAGTGACGCACCTCCACATTCTTCATTATGGCCTTCTGGCGAACTTATTGATTGAGAAAAATTTCCGATTACAGTTGAAAGTGATGGTGTTCCGATTGGATCAGAAGATAATTTCCAATTTATGATTGGATCAAGAATAGACCCTAGTGTCTCTGCATCACTTGGAACGCCATCTCCCGCTCCTCCATCAGCAGCATGTGCTGGCGGAGTTTGTCTTCTATCTGGCCCTCCTCCAAATTGACCCCAGGGTTGGTCAGGATTCCATGGATCTGCATTTCGAGCACTGTAACTAGTAGGGTTANCCCCTGCATCAAATTCATATTCGATTTGAGACCAAGGTACCAAAATTAGGGCTACAATCACGAGTATTGAAAATCTCGTTTTTACAGTGTTGTTCACAACCTTCCCTCACTAATCTAAACGTATGTACATACCAGACCTCTTCAACGTTTGGCGAAGTAGATTGCTAATCATAGTGAATCGTAGACCAGTTGGTTTTCTCCAAGACCTAATTTGTGGATTATCCGGGTAGGCTTAAATGGAAGTCGAAGTTCGAACGTTTGTACTTCTCCTCTTGAGGCGTTGCCGATGATGGACGAGCAGGGTTTTTCCCTCTCGTTCTCATTAGCGCTGACAGAGGGAAGTTGGAGGCATGAAAGATGTATTACATCATTGAGAAAGAAGACACTATTCGTATTCCACCAGAGTATATGCACTTGACAGATTCCCTTGAACAAACGATCAATATTTTGGCATTGAACGCTTTTGAAGGTAGATACGATCCAGATTCTGAGGATTTCATATTACTCACATTCGACCATCAGGTTGTTGGGAGGGGAAGAGTCATTCACGGTGACGGAGCAATTTATCAAAATGTTCGATATCAAGCACTGATGTTTTCTATGGATCAAGGAGAAGTAGTAGACGGAAAAATTCAGAAGGTAAATGAATTCGGAGCATTCGTTTTAATCGGACCAACAGAAGCACTACTGCACAAGTCTCAGATTTTCGAAGAGCCTGTGAACGTAGAAATGTCACAAGGAATTGCTCGAATTATTGGCGCTCAATCCGGCAGATATATCGGCGAATCAAGTCATATTAGAGCTAGAATTGTTTCAAAATCAATTAATCACAACGATCCTCGAAGCAGTAAGATTGGATTGAATTGTAAACAGCCTGGTCTAGGAGCATATGAATGGTTACAGGAGGATGCTTGAGATGGCAACAATTCCTTTCGCATGTGCTGAATGTAATGCAATCTTATCTGATGATGAAGATCAGTGCAACCATTGCCCTACATCCCCTGTTTCCAGAGATTGGCAAGGATTAGTCATTGTTCTTAATCCTGAGATGTCAGAAGTTGGAAAAAGAATGGGTGTAACTCGAGCCGGAAGTTATGCTCTGAAGGTGAACGTACGTTAGGTGATTGAATGAATATCGACAACAGAATCGACAATGAAATCCTAGAGCGTGTAGAACTCCATTTTACAGTGGATCATCCTAAGGCTCCTACTCCAAGCCTTCGTGAATTAATTGAGATGGTAAATCGGATGGAACCGGGCTCTATTAAATCTCAAACATATATCATGGAAGTCAATTCACGTTTTGGCCGTTCATCAACTACCGGAGTAGCTCATGTATATTCTAACACTGAAGCAGCAGAAAACACAGTTCCTACTTATGTTAAAGATAGACATGTTCGAAGAGGTGCACATTCTGAACCAGTTGAAGAAGATCCAGTTGAAGAAGAACCAGTTGAAGAAGAATCTGGGGATTCAGAAGCAGATGAGGAGGGATCATAATGGGTGACAAATGGCGTAATTCCAAAGTTGGCAAGTATGATGTGTCCAGTGGAAAACTTGTTCGAAAAGGAGAGTTCTGTCCTGACCCTACCTGTGGTGCAGGGATTTTCTTAGCAGTTCATGCTGATCGTGTTTCATGCGGTAGATGTGGATATACTAGAGGATTAAATGAAAATCCAGAGGCCTCTAATTCTGAGGAAGAAGAATAATTATAGCGAAAAATCGTGCCATTTTCCATCATTTGATATTACTCTTGGGTTTTCATTTTCATCTATCCAAAGTCCGATTTCACTTCTGGGGATGATGCTTCTTTCTGTACCATCATGACGCCACCCTGTCCAAATCCAACCATTAATTGAATCTCGAGCAAAATTTACCGGACCAGGCGTTTTGTGAGTAGAAGTCAATTCAAAATTGGAAGTTAATAGATGCAATTTTCGATTATCTTCTAAAATCGCCCAAGAATTTTCTCCTCTCCATGTTCCTGTATTTTTTCCTTTGAAAGGTAATCGGCCACTATTAATTTCTTTACCCTCATCTAACGAGAACATCACCCAAGAACCTCTTTCATCGAATAAAATAAGATTTTCCTCATCCAGATGTATTGATTGGGCATGAGTATCGAGATTACCATTCGTATTTTCATTTGTTCTCCATGTTGCATTAGCCCAAGGTTTAGGCCAATCTGGGATTTCAGTTCTCCATATTTCTTTAGGTCCACTTTCATTTGATTCTAAGAAATATACGCCGCGATTCATAGAGACAAAAGCAAATTTGTTGAGATACGATGTCATAGCTAAAACTTCAGCATCTAAACTGTGAAGCCATAACTGGCTTTCATGCCCAATAATTCCGTTTGAATTTTGTAGTTCAGTTCGATTAGAATAGTTTGATTTCCAATTATTTTCAAGAAAATTCATCCCTCCCATTATTGAGACTCTTATTTCTGGATCCATCCAAGTTATTATTGCAATATCTTCACATTTTATTGCCTGCTGAATTGGAATTGGATAAGGTTGTTCAGGATCCCTCCAATATGACATTGTATCTGCGGTTCTCTGAATTCTTCCATCCATTAATCGAAGCAAAATTTCGTCGCCCATTTCCCAAACATGGAGAGCAGGGCCACTCGCCGGGGGTAATGCCATGTTGCGAGATTGAGATTAAGCGTTTTAAGATTGATATTGTAATCGTTTTTTTTGCTGGTAATGTTCTTATCTTGGTCTAGCGGATTAGAAATTAGGGAGACACATGGGTCGTAAGAAAGTCGTCATTCCACTTCAACGACATGGCAGTTACTACGTGAACGGCCATATTAATGATAAATCAGTGACGTTTCTTGTAGACACTGGTGCTTCAGTAGTAGCAATCTCTGGCGATATGGCTAAAAATTTAGGCGTAGAAGTAAATCATGATAATATCCAAGTTAGTAGTACTGCGGCAGGATATACTAATTCATATCCAGTAATATTTGACAAAATATCTGTCGGCAATAGAGATAATACAATTGTACGTAGGAATGTAAGAGGATCGGTTATACCTGAAATGGAAGGTTCACGAATCTTACTTGGTATGTCGTTTTTAGGCGATGAAATTGATTTCATTCAAGATGATAACCTTCTGATTCTTTATGATGATTCATCAAGTTCAATTTCTGAAAAAGATAGTTTTGAGAACTCCTCTAGTAGATCAGTCACTTCGAGCTCTGAATCATTAAAGATAAGAATGCAGATTCAGGCTAACATCCAAGAAATTGGAATAGGTTGTTTTCCAGATGATATTCATGCTATCTGGAATATATTATCAATAGAACAAGAGAATAATGGAATATTTTTGGTTGAAACTCTCCCTGTTCCACATGTTGGTTATGAAAAGATAAGGTTCCATTTAGTAACTCCTGATAGAGAAGGAGTAGTCAGAGCAGACTGTTGGGAATGTGGAAGTTGGTCTGTATTATTTACAAGTAGTTGAGTCATATTGGTGAAAAAATGAGTTCTATTTCACTACTTGTTGTTTCAGATCTTGATATTGGTTCTACCGTTCAAGGTGATGCTCTACTAAACAGAGGAGGTTGGATAGAAATGGATTCAGTCGATGGAGGTAGAGTCTGGCATCACTCAATATCATCAGTACATTTGTGGTGGAGAAATGAATCACATCTTTTTAGTGATCATTTGGATGAAACATATTCTAATTCTACAGATTTTGCAATATCTGAAGTTCTATTCCTTTCTCGTCACGTTGCAGCATCCGGTTTGCCGAGTTTAACCTTGCATGCAATAGGTGTTCTCGGTCCTGAGCCTCTAGGTAAAGCAGCAGAATATGGAGGAGTAAACGGGAAAGCAGTCCCTCCTTCTCCTCGTTTTGCTTCACTGTTTAGAAAATTAAATCGTATTGCTAAGAGCCATGGTTTAACCAATGAATTTGACATTACTCTTGAAACGACTCATCATGGCCCTTTCTTAATGACTCCTTCACTATTTATCGAGATAGGGTCCACTCCCGAGCATTGGGGTCGAGAAGATGCTGCCAATGTATGGGCTGACGTTCTTAGTGAAGAATTAGGATTAGAATCTACTATTCCTGTATCCCAAAGTAATGAAGTTGTTATGGTTGGTATTGGAGGAGGTCATTATGCTCCTCGTCATAGAAATGTATTGTTAGAAACAAATGCATTAACGGGACATCTGTTAGCTAATTATTCATTGAATATGTACCGACCAGAAGGGGACTGGGATCCACTTTCTGATAGATTACCAGAGGGTACATGGATGAATTCAATCGATGTAGCGATTAAACAGACAACTGAATCTTTTCCTAATCAAAAAGTGGTTGCACATCTAGATCGAAAGTCGTTTAAAGGATGGCAAAGACAATCAATTAAGAGATATTTAGAGTCAATTAATATCGAAATTTTCCGACTTGCAGACTTTGTAAATTTTGAATCTTGAATCGGTAATTGTCATAGCCTTACACTGCTACACCGGTTCATGGGGATACTTGGGCGAGTGGTTGTAACCGTTCTTCCGATAATGCCTAAATTCATTGTTGGTTGGGTTTCGCGTCGCTATCATGCAGGTATAGATCTAGAGTCTGCTCTTGAAACTATGAATCGTCTTTCAAAAGAAGGTGCTTGTTTTACTGTCGATGTTCTTGGTGAAGAGATAACTACAATGGAAGAAGCCCAATTTTTTATTGATGAATATAATCGTGTTTTAGATAGCATTGTTGCTCAGAAAATTGATGCGAATTTATCTATTAAGCCGACAGCATTTGGATTATTAATAGATCCTAATGCTGCTGAAAAATCAATGGAAGAAATTCTTCGTAAAGCGGCATCTCATGATATTTTTGTGCGTTTAGATATGGAAGACCACAGGGTAACTCAAAGAACAATTGATTTGGTATTAACTCTTCATCAAATGGGGCTGAAGAATGTAGGTACAGTACTCCAAGGTAGGTTGTTTAGGACACTTGAAGACATTCAACATTTGACTGAAGAATTGGGCGAGTATGCAGATCATAGGATTTGTAAGGGAATCTACTTGGAATCTGCAAACATCGCTCATACAGAAAAAAGATCGATTACTAAGGCAACTAATGAAGCAATTGATACGATGTTAGAATCAGGTGCTTATACGGCTATAGCATCCCACGATACTGCAGTCATCGAACATTCTCTTTCATCTCTAAAAAGAATGGGAATGGGTCCGAATATCTCTGATCCAAGGTCCAATGCTGGATCATCAAGAATTGGTAAGGGGCCAGGATATGAATTTCAGATGCTATTAGGTGTTCGTGGAGATATTCGTAGAAAACTAGCTAAAGAAGGCCATATGACTCGAATATATCTTCCATATGGATCAAAGTGGTATGAGTATGGAATACGGAGGTTACGTGAAAATCCTGATGTTGCTTGGCATATCACTAAAGCTATTCTAATGCCTTGGTCAAACCGTAGATAATCAATTTCTTCTGAAACGTCGTCGAGGTTCAGGGGGTGGATGCAAGTATATCCTACGGATTTGTGATGCTTCTCTTTTTCCAGTGAGAGTTCGTCCACGACCTGTATGAATTGCTCTAATTCTCCATTTTCTCCCTTCAAATTCAATGATGGAACCACAAACAAAAATTTCTTCAGGGTCACTTTCTTTTACAGACGTCTTACTCTCTTCACCTTCTGTCATGGTAATCTTGATTCTGACCAAATCGCATCTTACTGCCCATGCTGAAACGACATTGTTAGGTTCAGCAGATTGTACTGATTGTTCTTGTTTCAAATGAAGTTGAGAAACTCTCCATAACTTATCGCTGTAGTCAAATACATCATTGACATAGATGGTTTCATCTTCATCAACTTCGATTTCTTCAAGGATGCTATGGGCTCCATCTGAGAGGGTGAATTTAATTCGAACTTCTTTAGGTGGCCTAACTTCAAGTAAGTAGATGTGACTACATCCCTCACATCGAACCTTGTAATCTGTTCCTCCTCCTTTGTTTTTTTCAGAAAGTATTTCATGAATTTGCCAAGTTCCACAAGAAGGACATAATTC
Source organism: Methanobacteriota archaeon (assembly GCA_002708015.1). Classification (GTDB taxonomy): domain Archaea; phylum Thermoplasmatota; class Poseidoniia; order Poseidoniales; family Thalassarchaeaceae; genus MGIIb-N2. Next base: position 17,164 of record PAOK01000053.1, on the reverse strand, counting down.
AATGTGAACTAAATCCTCCTCTGCATCATCATTTGTCTCATCCATAACTGCCCCCCATCGCACTTCTGCTTTATGCCTGTTGATGAAGAAATTCAAAGCAGTTGGGTGAGAGGAGTGGTTATGGATGGAGGGGGCCTACCTCAGTTCTCTCATGAGGATATCATGACTGCACTGCTTTCCGAATCTCAAGATAGAGACCAAGAGGAGCCTGAAATTGCAGCAAATATCACTCAACAGATGCTGCACATGGAGCTAGATCCTCTTCCNCGATCTATGNGGTCAAGATTTAGAGACATTGTTGAACGTTTATCNCCNAATAGATTAATTGAAGTTGGAGCAGGNATAGGTCANCTNAGTGCTTGGTTTCATGATATTTGGGTTGATTCTGAACATCCTGAATCATATGTNATGATNGAAGAAGGGAANCGATTTGGGGTAATNCTACAACGAATTGTTGATCGATTTGATGCAAATTCTTGGTGTTCTGTATATGTTGGTTCTTGGGANTCNATGTCNAGTGAAGCAACCGCATGGCTTGCAGCGAATGCCTCAACTCCNGAAGCAGCTAGAACNGGNNCTCTTCTCCCNGTNCCTGCTGATGTNGTAATTGTACACTCNGATTGGAGAGGGCAGGTNCAAGATGTTGTNAATGCTCTTTNTTTGGTACGTTTAGGTGGAGTNGTACTAACTCCTGANCCTNTNGTNCCTACNGCTGATGTAGGTGATTANCCNTCTGGNAAACCTTCTANNGATCANCAGATGAGAGTTGANGTNTTCAATCAATGGATTNGTCATATGAAGGATTGGANTGAAAATCANGCNGTTGGNTTCACTGAGGTAGGNGGAGGNACNATTGTNGCTATTCGTCGTTTGACTTAGATTTCCATCGTTTGTACCAAATCACTGANACGGCTATCAAAATNCCACTCAGTCCCAATANCCCTGCAGTAATAGTCNCGGAATTTTCTGCAATTGTATAAGATATATGTTTAGGNCAATCTGGNGATCGTGCATCTTCAGAATTNGGTTCAAATGCAAGAGCACGTCCATCAAGTGAATTAGATCCTGTTGGAAGTGGGATGTCCATATGTCTCAAAGCAGTAACTGCAACATCAACAACCACAGAATTTTCCATTTCTCCTAATACTGTATCTCCTCCTCTTACCATCATTAATGTGGTTCTATCAATTTCTGTTGAGGGACTGTGTGAGAATTCAAAAGCTCCTCCTCCTCCATGATCGCTTGTGATAATTACCAACCAATCTTCCCCGATTGTAATACGCTCATCCAATATTTCTAGCAATTCAAAAGCGCGTTGATCTGCAAGTTTAACCGCTTCAACATACTCTTCGGAAAGAGGGGAAAAACCATGTCTATGTCCAGCATAGTCTGGATCATCATACGCAACGAATAAGACATCCAAGGAAGAATCGTCTTGAAGTATTTCTATCGCTCTAGAATGTAGGTCTTCGTCTTCTTCAAATCGTTCTTGAGTGTCTGCTATATCATTTCCAATTATTGTACTATCTATTGGTTCCCAGTAAACGAGACTTGTAGTATCAAGTGATGAGTCATGAGATTCAATTAATTCAAAAATATCGGGGTTAGAATCTAATTTATGGTTCTCAAATCCATTATCAAAAACTCCATGCCTATCACACCAAACCCCTGTTAACATGCTAGACCATGATGGTCCAGATACTGAAATGGGCCCAACATCGGAAGAATATGTCCAAGCGCCCTCCTGTTGCATTCTACCGAATGCACTATTATCTTCAGAAGAAACGATATTTGCGACATCTCCTCTTACTCCATCAATCCCGATGATTAGGACTTTATTTGTAGTTACAGAAGATAGTAAATCATCTTGGAATTCAAGTAATTCATTCTGAGAATTATTTATCGGAGATTCTCCATTTACATATTCAAACAATTTTGCAGCATTTAATTTACCATAACCAAGTAAATCATCATGATCTGAGTTTCCATTACTTGCAGAATTCATCAAATGATTCTTTACAGATTCAATTGCATCTTGTCCACCATCAACTGCTCCTGGTTTAAGATTCGGTGAACCCTCAAGAGCTAATGCAATAGCTCCTGTTGCAAATGCTGTTGCTGCACTAGTACCAGAAGAAGAACCCCATCCATATTCAGTGAAACCACTAGAATTTGTAGCCATCAATACTGCTACTTCATGCCCTCCAGCAGTAATTTCTGGTTTCATATCAGGGTCACTATTTGGTAATCGAGGTGGGAAGAAACCACCATCATTATCTCCTTCACTACTTCCCTCCCATATCTCTCCAAATCTATCATGTCCACCGACACAAATGACTCTTTGAATAGAACCNGGACTTTCTACATCTCCATCATCGTCTGGCCCNCCATCATTTCCTGCTGCCGCAACAACAAATATTCCCAAATCTAATGCNTCNTGGACTGCATTTTCTGACTCATCAGTTGATTGTCCAAAGAATCTGAATCCTGGGCTTCCCCCTAAACTCATACTTATGATATCAGTTTCTTGATTGATGCACCAATTCACTGCAGACGCAATNGTTTCGTCATTTCCTGAACCCGAATAGTCCAATGCTTTAACCACATGAAGAGAAACACCTTGGGCAACACCTGGAATACTTCCATGAGCGACTAAAATACCTGCCATAGCGGTNCCATGTCCTTCATCATCGTATGGTTCGCTTCTGTTATCTATCAAGTCTAACCATCCTGCTAATTGAATATCTCNAAGATGCGGATGATTCAATTCAATTCCTGTATCAATGATGCAGACCTGAACTCCGTTTCCNGACCAATCCCCCATTTCATCGAAACCACTTGTTGAAAGATGATCATAATGCCAATCAATTAGTTGAGGTGAGGGGCCACTGAAACTTAGGCCATCTTCGTCAGCGAAGAAATATAGTGCTCCAATAGATACTGATAGAATCATCATTAAACCTAAAACAATAGCAACGACAAATCCAGAAGCACTAGAATCCTCANTCCTCATANTGNCTATNATTTCTGACCAAGAGTGTTCATAATCATAATCATAACCATACAGGCTTCTTGATTGCCACACAGAAAACCATCCCGTGATAAAGGAAAATCCCACTAAACAACAAATTATACCGCCGAGAAAAAGTATCANATTCCCAAGTCCAGAGAAACCAGACTGCGGTTCAGAAGTAGTGTATCCGATTAAAATCGCAATAATTCCTAAAAGAAGTAGAGTCCAACCTAAAATTTTGAAACTTTTAATCAAAAACTCCCTATTTTTCTTTGAAAATAATTCTAGAATAGTTTCGATGATAAATCCGTGATACCATACCATCCTAGATCACTCCAAATCTTTGAACCTCAAGTTCTTGGAATAGCTTCAACAAGTTCAGAAATTGCTTCTACTGCTAACTTTGCTTCATCTATTGTATTGTAGGCATATGATGAAAATCTCAATGAACCTCTAGGTGTTTGATTTTCATGGAACCAAGGGTCTACACAGTGAAGTCCACTTCTTGCATATATGCCAAATGCTTCATCCAATAACATTGAGAATTGATGCGGATCTCTTCCTTCCATCAAAATAGATGTAATTCCTCCTCTTTCTTCTGCTGATTCAGGGCCAATGATTGACATTCCATCTAAATTCTTCACTCCTTTAGAAATGATTGTATTAATTTCGACTTCTCTTTGATGGACCTGTTCCATAGATAATTCATTTAATATTTGAACAGCAGAATTTGTGCCATAATATCCAGCATAATGTCCTAGCCCGCCTTCTAAATGAGGGGCTCCTGGCTTGAATGTAAATCCATCCAATGAAGAATGGGAAACAGTTTGCCCTCCTGCTGCAATAGACTTCAATTGGTCAAATCCATCAGGAGAACCGATTAGTGCTCCCATTCCAGAAGGTCCCATCATTTTGTGTATGCTAAAAGCAACAAAATCGGCTCCTATTTCTCTAATATCGACAGGTCGATGNGGTACAGATTGTGCAGCATCGAGTAGGTATAGAGAATCGTGATCTTTTGCTATTTTTCCACATTCTTTAGCAGGAATAGAAGTTCCATCAAGATTACGTGAATGGCTCAATGCAACCATTCTAAGGTTACTTCCAGCTTCTGAACATACTTGTTCAAAGTGCTCAAGATTGAAACGTCCATCTTCATCTGTTTTAGTAACCTTAACTTCCACACCTTCTTGCATTCTCCATGGAATTGAATTTGAATTATGTTCTTTATCAGAAATGACAACTATNTCTCCTTTAGACCAATTGATTCCATGTGCNACTTGGTTAATTGCTTGGGTTGTATTTCTAGTGAAAACAACATCGGATGGCCCCTCTGCTCCAATTAATTTTGCAATTCCATCTCTTGCAGAAAATTCAGTTCTAGTTACAGCCATGCCCCATTTATGGGCGCTTCTTCCACCGCAAGATGGTTCTCTAGTGTAATAGTGGTTGATAGCATCAATAACTNGTTGTGGTCTAAGAGTTACACATGCATTATCAAGATATATTGGCCCGTCTTCAGAAATGGTAGGGACAGATTCGCGTAGTTGTTTAAGATTCATCACCATGCCTCCTCTAATGGGAATAAATCGGATACTGATGTCTCCCTTCCACAGTTATGACACATAATTGCAGAAGGGATCTCCATTCCACATTTGTTACAATCTTGNCCAACAGGATTCACGTCTCCACACCCTTCNNTAGGGCATGGGCCGACTATTATNCCTTCATCAGTCATTTGCATCANACTTACTTCTCCACAGTGAGGACATGTTCCTGATGAATTGTCTGTTGCACTTACTTCTATACCTGCTTGTCTTGATCTTTCCGATTCTATGGTAGTTGTACTATTTCCTAACATAAATTGTGGATACCACAGAATAAGGTTGAAAATAATTATGAAAGTCCAAGTTGATATTAGATGAAGAAAATATGTGAACATTCTGGATGATTCAAATGGAGGTCTAGGGGAGACGTGATGTGCTCCAGCCCAAGCAGAGATATTCACTAATACTGCAAACAAGAAGAGCATTAATGTCCATCCCGCAAGACTATGATCCCTTTGTGCANGTTTTTGTTCCCTAGGATCGGGATGAGGGTGATGTACTTCGACATGAAGGTCTCTTGTTTCGGAAACCGATCGATTAAGAATTACTGTCAATATAAACAACATGACAATATTNGAGANGTATACCGGTAATGCGGATAATAATCCCGTATCTGAGGGGAATTCTGGATTAGATGAATGTACAGATACCATTCCAACTTGTACTGCAATTATTCCGGTGATAAGATAAAGTGAATGTGACCGCATAAGTGGATAAATAGTCCAATTGATGCCTATAGATGCAATCCATAATGCTCCACTGAGAAAGGTAAGGAATATTGCTGCTGCATTTGCTTGAAGAATACCTGAATCAGGATTAAATGGATTAATGCCCATTGTATTGTAATCTCCTCCACTTGATATTTCTCCTACTCCTAAGTCCCAAGCACCAGCAATAGATCCTAGAATGGCAAGTCCNACTGCCATCAGGTGCGTGCTAGTCCAATTTTTACGAACTAATGAGTACATGTAAGGGAATTCAGTAATCATTCTATCAAGAGATTCTAAACGAGGATGCCAATTTCTAGTATTTGTCAATAAATTCGTATCAGAAAGACGAGGCATGTCGTCGGGGAGTTCAATCCCATCCAGCACCTCGGGTTCTTTCATGATTACATCAAGGCAAGGCCGGTCATGAATGCACCGATGATTATTGTTAGAATGGCGCCGAGACGGAGATTTGAACTCCGGAGGGAAAATCCCACATGATTTCCAGTCATGCGCAATACCAGGCTATGCGATCTCGGCAGCAATCNNTCCGAGNNCCCTTTTGGTTTTCACGCTACCGCNTGANGNANNCNCNAAAANTCCGATGAATTTCTGTTCTAGTATNNTCTTTGTTGGAACATTTGNGGNGGAGGTGGAACAACCATTGGNNGNGGNGCTCTCCTTCTTTGCCGNNNTGNATTCATTGGCAATGGTGTTTGCCAAGGNTCNGGAGATACAGTNGGTCNNGANCGAATTACTCNNACGAATAATANCNNTGACANNAANACCACAANTNCTGNNAAACNGTAAATCANNANATTTGTCCCAATCATGCTCCTATGAGGTTGCATTCGTATATGAAGTACTGTAAATTGCCAATGATGCAATTCTTGAATGTAATCTTTGGATTTTTTTTCCGTAGCGATTAAACCGAAGTCCCGATTCGTGAAGTTGACGCCACTGTGGCTTAGGGGTATAGCGACGCCTTGGTAAGGCGTAGGTCGCGAGTTCAATTCTCGCCAGTGGCTCTCTTGGCAATTATCATATTTTGTTATAAACTGCATATCGAGAATGAACATTCTTGCAAGTTTATAGACTCTAAATATCGGGCGTTAGCCTTGAGGGATAACTCCCTCGGATGGGATAAAATGGCAATAACAAGTAAGCATAAGAATTCATCTAAAGGTGAATCTATGGATGAATTACGATCGGAAGTTGAAGAATTGCGTGAATTGGTGCATACACTTCTCACGATTATAATGCAAGAAGCGGATGGGATTCAGACTGGTGCTGCACCAATGATCCCAAATCATCCTAAGCGACGATTCAGTATGTAGTCAATACAATACTGGCTCATCATCGTGCTGTCTCCAAAGGTACCATACTGCGCATGTTCTGTATGGCCTCCATATTTCTGCTCTTTCCAATATTTCTGAATCATTCATTTCTCCTACGCCTTCTAATGCTTCAATTGACCGAATTACTCCTATATCTCCTAAAGGGAGGATGTCGGGTAAATGTAGAGAGAAAATCATCGCCATTTCAGCAGTCCATGGGCCAACTCCCCAAATTTTTGTCATGATAGTTTGAATTTCATTTTGGCTTTTTGAATCCCATTCAATTCGTCTTAGAAATTTAGCAGAATCGCAAATTCCTTTTAATGTTCGAATTTTCATCCTAGATAATCCAACACCTCTCAATGATTCTTCATTAGATTCTAATACTTTAGATGAGTCAAATTCACCTCCCAAAAAATGAATGAATCTAGACCAAATTGCATCTGCTGCTTTGGCAGATATTTGTTGACCCACTACTGCATTGCACATTGTGATTACTACATCTCCTAGACCCTGTAGTGGTGGTTCTTCTACAGAATCAATAATTTTCGATAAAATTGGGTCTACCTTTCGAAGATGTATTTTCGCATCTTCCCACCAAATAGGTGAGGTTGAAGGTGTACTCATATTCGCTAATTTCGCCGTTCCTTTGAAAACACTCGCCTGTGTCCGCAGCCTATGGTCTCAGAGAAGAGTATACTAGTTGCGGCGGTCTTAGTTTTTGTTGGATTCGTAGCAGTGTCAGTAGTTTTCGAAGATTTTGGGGTTACGACCGATGATGAAAGAATAGAAGATGGGTGTCTAAATGGGCATGGAGCTGCAGTAACTCATGATCACGTTTATCTGGATATTTGGATTGCAGATGAAAACGGTGATCTACAACAAATTGCACCATTAGAGAATGAAGGTGCAGGTACAACTGATGGATGTATGAAATTCGTCCATACTCACGATGCCAGACCTTATGGAGAAGGTGCATCTGCTCAGGAAGTTACAGCCTATCTTCATGTGGAGACACCTTTCCAAATTAATATTTCAATGAAACATTGGTTCATGATTTGGGATGAAGAGTTCCCACAATCTTATGGCGATTGGGAACAAGTTGACGATACACATGAGATTGTTGCCACTAGAAATGGAGAAGTAATCGAAGATTTTTGGAATGAACAACTAGATGGTCAATCTGATATTATTCGTCTAGAATATAGGCAGAAGTGATTATCCTTTAATTACAGCCAATGGCGATAGTTTCGCCACTGGTCTTGCAAGATTAGCATTGTTTGTTAGCATGATTACTTCATCCACATTTTTGTATGCTGCAGGCGCTTCTTCAGCAACAATCGATGGAGTCCTCGCTCTTACCTCAATTCCTTTCGACGAAAGTGAAGAAAGAAGATCTGCTGAATCTATACTTTCACGTGCAGCCTTTCTTGACATCCTTCTTCCTGCTCCATGACATGATGATGCAAATGCACGGTTTGAACCGCTTCGAGGTCCAGCTAAAACCCATGAAGATGTACCCATATCTCCAGGAACCAATACAGGTTGTCCAATAGTTCCAAATTTTGACATTAGTTCAGAATGATCTCCACCTAAAGCTCTGGTGGCACCTTTACGATGCACACAACATTTGCATGATTTACCGTGAACAACATGATCCTCAATTTTTGCAATATTATGACTCACATCGTATACAACTTCTACATCTGCATCTTTTCCTGTAATTTTACGTAATGTCTTACGAAGCCTTTGAGTTAATGCTGATCGATTTGCAAATGCATAGTTTCCAGCAGCATGCATTGCATCAAGATATGCTGCACCTTCTTTGCTATGAATTGGTGCCGCCGCTAACTGACGATCAGGTAATGAATACCCCCAATGATCTGCTACCCATTCTCCTCCATCTTTTCGATATTGTTGTTCGATTCTATCCACATGTTCACTGCATACTTGATGCCCTAATCCCCTCGAGCCAGTATGTATCATTGCAGTCAATCCTCCTTCAACAAGTCCAAATGCAGAAGCAGCCTTTTCATCTACAACTTTGTCTACAACTTGTAATTCTAAGAAATGATTTCCACTTCCTAGTGTTCCAAGAGCCCGTAATCCTCTTTGCATTGCACGTTCAGAGACTGCATATTCATCTGTTTCCAATAGTCCATAACTTTCAATTGAATGTAAATCTCGATCTTCTGCTAATCCTAGATCTACCGCCGCTGAGGCTCCTCCTGCGAGAATAGAACTTAGCTCAGTTTCATTGATGTTGACTCCGCCCTTGGATGAAGCCCCTGCTGGAATAGCATTGAAAATTCTACGTGCCCATTCTTTTCGATCTTCGCCCGTTGGAACTTCCAAATCGATTGAAAGTAAGCGTACGCCACAATTAATGTCGAATCCTACTCCTCCTGGAGAGATTGCTCCTCCTTGTTCCCCCGCTTCAATATCAGTCGCTACAACACCTCCAATCGGAAATCCATATCCATAATGCCAATCAGCCATAGCCCATGCTTCTCCAACAATTCCAGGCATAGATGCAGTATTCACAACCTGTTGGGGAGATCTATCGTCAGCAAGATCGTTCCAAAGGTTTTGATCTGCGACCATCATCGCATCAACTTTCATCGAACCATGTTTTTTGATCCGTACAGTGGATTCATCCTCACGGATTGCATGTGCCTTCCATGATGGTTCGTCCATACCTTACCCGCGTGTGACTGCCTTCATGTCAATTGCGGACAGAATCGCACTTCTCGGCTTGTTTGCAGGTTGGCTTGAAGTGCCGGTAGTGAGTCCGTGGGGTATAGGGTGTTGACATGACGTTCGGGGACATCGATTCTCCTTATTTCCATGAGAATGGTTTTGCAAGGAAAAAATGTCGAGTTTCAGACCTTTGGTTTTGGACAAGAGATCATGAAAGAANCACTAGCGGAGATACTGATGAAGACGAATATACCTTTATTGGAGCACCAATTGTAAAAGGATTCGATCAACGGGGTAAAGCATTGAAAGATGTGATGAGAGATACTTTCATTCAATTTTTTGAGAAGCGTGCACATACAGCAGTCGATCCGTATCCTATAATCGCNAGATGGAGAGATGACATCCATCTAACTATTGCTAGCATTGCNGATTTCCAACCTCATGTTACATCAGGAGAAGTACCTCCTCCTGCTAATCCTCTAACGATTTCTCAACCTTGTATTCGTTTGACTGATGTTGCAGCGGTAGGAAGATCTGGTCGTCATTTGACTACATTTGAAATGATGGCACATCACTGTTTTAATCGGCCAGTTGATNGCGATGTTCATTATTGGATTGACGAAACAATTCGTTTTTGTGACGAATTATTTACTCAAGATTTGGGAATAGATCCCATGGAGATATCGTATGTCGAGAATCCATGGTCAGGGGGAGGAAATGCTGGACCTGCAGTAGAGGTAATCGTGGGAGGACTTGAGTTAGCTACTCTTGTTTTCATGAATCTTGAAGAGNATGAAGATGGAGATGTGGAGATTAAAGGAATCAANTATAGTGANATGCCCTTACAAATAATTGACACAGGTTATGGACTTGAGAGATTCTGTTGGGCCGCTGCAGGAACTCCTACAATCTATGAGGCGATTTATCCNGAAAGTGTAGCATGGCTTCGTGAACTTTCCTCATTTGATTCTAGACTTAATTCTCTAGGAGAAGTGGATGTCAATATCCTTCTTTCTGAACTGAGTCGTTTAGCAGGCATTCTAAATATCGATGTAGGAACAGATGTCGATAGTCTATACAATCGACTAATCGAACGATTATCTGAGAGACAAGTGTCTCTAACAGTAGATCAATTGAAATCCATCACAGAGCCATTGTCATCTATTTATGCAATTCCTGACCATATGCATGCTCTTTGCAATATGTTGGCGGATGGATTGGTTCCATCGAATTCTAAAGCAGGATATCTGGCTAGAATGATTGCTAGAAGAACTTGTAGGATGAAAGACGATCTTGNACTCTCGATTGGGTTAGAAGAAATTGGTGCTCATCATCTAGATGTAAATCTTACAAATAGGGTTTCTGAGATGCAACGTGAGAATATACTCACAATATTACAGCTTGAGGAAGCACGTTACAGAGAGATGTTGAGAGCAGGAGAAGCTGCTGTAAGAACTGCATTCAAAGACATTTCAAGTAATGCTGAAAATATTCCGTCTCAAATTTTGTTTAAACTTGCCGAAGAGAGAGGATTACAACCTGAAATGGTTGTGAGTATTGCTCATGAATCTGGATGGCCTAACGTTTCAGTTCCCGTTGGATTTGCTGCTGAAATGGCTGCNCGTCATGCTGAGCAAGCTCGTGTTTTAGCCAAATCAAAATCGGAGACCTCTTCGTCAATTTTTAACACATATCCACCGACTGAGAGGATATATTACGAAGATACATCCCAAGTACAGTTTGACGCCACTCTTGTAGGATGTNTACCCGTCCCTGAATCAATTAACATCGGTACTGAAGCCATAGGAGTTGCAACTCATGCGATTATTCTAGACCGTACTCTTTTCTATCCTGAAGGTGGAGGGCAATTAGCAGATCAAGGATTAATTTCTTCCAATGGGAAATCGGTTAGAGTGATTGATACTCAATTATCTAATGAGGTGGTTCTTCACCTCACTGATGGGCCCTTATCAGAAGGTTCTGTTCAAGGAGAATTAGACTGGAAACGAAGGAAACAACTGATGGATCATCATACTGCTGTTCACATTGTAGGAGGTGCAGCAAGAGAGGTATTGGGAGGGCATGTCTGGCAAGCAGGATCTAACAAAGGGGCTCGTTACGCACGATTAGATGTTACACACCATAGTAGATTAGATCGTAATGATCTAGATGCAATTGAAGATTTAGCAAACAGTGTTGTTGCATCTAGTCCAATGGTAGAGAAGATGGTTTTACCGAGAGCAGAAGCNGATGCTCGTTTCGGTTTCGAATTGTATCAAGGAGGTCCTCCAAAACATTCTGAAATTCGAGTAATCAAGATTGGAGAATTTGATGTACAGGCATGTGGAGGAACACACCATGACGATGCAGGAATGGTTGATTACATTCGTGTAATTCGTTCTACATTAGTGCAAGATGGTGTTGAAAGACTGCATATCCTAGCGGGTTCTGCAGCACGAGAGCATGCAAAGAGTCAGGAAGATCTTCTCACAGGTTCGGCTGATGTTCTTGGAGTTCAACCTGAAGATTTACCTTCTGCTGTAACTCGTTTCTTCACAGAATGGAAAGANCAGAAGAAGAGAATTGAAGCATTAGAAGCTGAAATAGTTCGATTAAGAACATCTGGAAGNGGAGGAGATACTTCTAATGTCGANGGTGTNAGGATTGTTGTAATGGAAGTTGATGGAGGAATGAAGCAAATGCANGCCATGGTTAAGGAACTAACACTAGATTCNTCNGTTCCNACTATNGCAGTACTTGGTAGCCGTGATGGTGGCGGAAAGTTACTCGTTGCTGTTACTGAAAATACTGTTGCTGCTGAACGAGTAGATGCTTCTGCATTAATTCGAGAAATCGCCCCTCATATCTCTGGTGGAGGTGGAGGCAGACCAACTTATGCTCAAGCAGGTGGGTCCAATGCTGATGGGCTTGAAGCATCTTTAGATGCGGCTAGACAATTACTCGGGGCTTGAATCAGGATCATTTTCTTCNGGNTNGAGAGTAAATCTATCCATAAAATCCCAAACCATTTGAGTTGTCTGAATNCCTGTTGGATTGGCNGAAGGATACGGGTTATGATCTGCTAAGTGCAGAGTAACAAGCTGTACCTCAACGTTCTCATCACAATTGGTGTATCCTTGAATAGAATAGTCAGGATATTCTTCAATCATTTCAGGAAGTATACCTGAACATCCATTCATTTCTGCCCATGTTGCNATATTTTTCATTGCTCCTTCATCTCCAACCAACGAATTATCAAAGATAACTGACGAACTATGTGAGTTAGAATATGGAATAACAACATCGAGAATTCCATGAACTTCAATGATTGGNGTGGGGCTAAATGAAGGATCTGCATCTTCCAATAAGTATAGTGCCATACAACCACCTGCAGCAAAAATATGACTTGCTTCATTAGCTAATTTTTGAGTCATTGCACATCCATTTGAATGACCTGATGCGTAAATCTTCGANTCATTGATAGAAAAATTTGTAGAAATCTGTTCAACCATTTGTAGAATAAATCCTACGTCATCAATTCCTATATCATGGGCTACTCCACAACACCATCCAGCGTTCCAAGAATTTTCATGTCCTTGAGGATATGCGATTATTACATCATGTTCTTCAGAAATTCGATCCCAGTCAGAATAATTGTACATGTTGTAATTTGTTCCAGTATATCCATGCATATCTACCACCAATGGATATGATTCATTGTCAGTATAGTCAGAAGGAAGTAATGTCAACCAACATCGTTCTAGTTCATCATATTCAATACACACTTCAGTAAAATTTTCAATTTCAATAATTGGATCTATCTCTTCTATAATTTCTTCAACGTCTTTCTCAATGCATCCCGCTAAGCATGTAGAGAAAAGAAGGAAACTGATAATGAATTGGATTTTCATTCAGTCTCACCTCCTGATTCTTTGGAATATCTGCTCATGAAATCCCATATTATTTCATGTGTATCATACAGGTCTTGATTTCCTGCACAACTCCATACAAAATTGTATGATATATCGTCACAGATATCGTTTACGTACAGATTATGTCCTCCAGCATATGAGGTGAATAATGCCACCTCAGTATTATTCTCACAAGAAGTAAAACGCTGGATACTGTATGCTGTATTTGGTTCATTAGAATCAACAATTGGTCCTTCACAGTTGTTGAATGCAGCCCAATCGTATAGATTCTCTACAGCTCCATTTTGTATCGCCTCTATGGTTCGAGCATCTTCTTCAAAAAATGTAAGACGTCCAGAATTCGTATATTGGGCAATTTCATCTAGTACACCATGCATTTCCANAATGGGAATCGGAGAATATTGGGAATCATCAGTGAATCCGAGATAGCCNGAAGTGCANGCAACTGCNGCAATCAAATGACTAGCCTCCAAGGCCATTCTTTGAGACATTTGGCANCCATTTGACCAACCTGTGAAGTATATTCGATTTTCATCNACNGGATATTCTTCGGTAATATTGTTGATCAATTTGATTAGGAATCCNGAATCATTGATCTCCTGTGCCTTTGCATCTCCACAACAAACTCCNGAATTCCATGATTCTTGATTTTCTCCAAANGCTCCACTATTTGGAATNGCTAGTCCTTCTGGATGAATTACTATTGCACCAACCTCATCAGCTAACGAGGTAATGCTCGTGTAATTTCTCATTTCAAAAGATGAGGCCGCCCATCCATGTAGTTCGAAAATAACAGGTGATTTCGATGATAAATTTACATTTTCAGGAAAATATGTAAGCCAACATCTATCCCATCCTTCAAACTCAAAACACTGGTATACATCGGGATCTGGNACTACAAAATCCGATAAAATTTGGTCTTGCTGTNCCTCATTTATTGAATCNTCATTTTCAATACAACCAGCCAAACAAAAAGAAATGAGAAGCATCGAAACCAATACTGAGTTGAGATGCTTCATGTTTGTCCCTCTAAGGAGTAGGTGAAAAATCATACCCCAATTGTATTGAGCGAACATCTTCGGCATTGTCGAAATTAATCATGATTCGTCTTCTAATCTTTGTAATGCTTCAAGAGCTTCTCTATCAAAGATTGATGCAGCTCTCAAAATGGCATCAGGGAGTGAAAACCATTCTCCTTCTTCTATTTCATCAGGTTTAGGCTTAATCTCAGGTCTCTCATTCAAATCAACTAGATATGTGAACGAAACGTATTGAATTCCTTCTCCGCTGAAAATTCTTTCTTGAATATGGCAAAAGTCATCACCAGGGTGAGCCTCTCCAGATTCTCCCTTAGGATCAGCAATTACAATGTCAATTCCCATCTCTTCATATGCTTCNCGTATTGCACCGATTCTAGGGTGCTCCGAATAATCGAGATATCCTCCAGGTAAAGTCCAAAATCCTTTGAAATGTCCTCGAAGAACTTTTCCGAGTAATATGTGTCCAAGATTGTCTCTGATGATCACTTTTGATACCAATCTATGCATCGTTCGATATACNGATTCCCTNGCNAGNGGGTGGACTCCTGAATCGGAAATAACATGNTCTTTCCAAGCCCAATTTGCGGGCCAATCAATATCTGGTGTGGCATAAATTACGGTATGGATTTGAGTCCCATCATCCATTGTGTTGATTCTTTTTTTATTCCATTTGATTCCCATTTTTTCTACNTCATCTTCNGTAGGTAAACGGATTATCCATCCTGATTCTCCTGTATCGGTTCGTCCAGGAATAGGAATTTTTGGACCATTTCCATCAGCATCAACAAGTAGCAATTTNCCATCATGTTCCAAATGGAGATGACGCTGATCCATGCCNATAGGCAGGGGCGGTCAGTCATCAATCCGACGATGTTCAGATCCTTCTGGCTGCTCTAAGCATATCATCTGCCAATTCTTCAACAATATGTCTTCCTTTGGGCCATGCCCANCCTATGGCCATGGCAACAACTGCTAACGCTCCCCAACCTAGGTAATTAGANGCACAAATTTCTGCNCTNGCAAGATCTGGTGCATTCNTTGGTAGNTGCAAAACCATTTAGTGCAGGAATCAGAGTTCCTCCTGAAAACATTAGGATTGANGTTGCCATCAAACCNGCCCACATATTTCGACTACTTCCTGGATTCAATTGCCATTTTTTATTCCTAAGTACNAGAACAAATGGAACAAGAATAAGGATGGAAATTATTGGAGGAATCAATCCANTNTCACTTGGAAATAAATCTGTNAAGACTGGTGAAGACATTACAGTNGCAGACGCTCCCATCGCGATAATAAGGCTAGGAGCAAGGTGATTTCCATGAGCTANAATNAANGAGGCAATCGGAGCNGTTANGAANATTGTTCCATGAATTAAGAGTAGCAACATATCTAATTCTTGAATGCCAGTTAGTTCTGAACCAGGTTCAATAAGAGAAAGTACAATCGCNGGNGCAACCAAGAGNAGTGCTAATCCCCAAGTTAATGGATGNTCATCTAAATCACGTTGAATGGCATCGTCATCAAAGAATTCCTCCACTGCGTCAGTGATGATGAATTCCGACATATGATCACCAATTACTTGTTTCTAGNNGNTAATTTNCCAGACTCTCTAGCTGTTTTCGCTTCAGNATCCGTNCGCTCCATATGCTCCATAGCAGCCCACAAATCTTCGGATGCGAGATATCCNGCAAATCGTTTNGATTCATCNACCAANAGTATTGCACTTGGTCGTTTAGTAGAAACCAATGCCCATGCCTGGGAAATATTTGCATCCCAATCAATGACTGCAATATTTGTGTTCATCACTTTGGAAATCATTGCCTTGTGTACCTTTCGAACACCCTTTGGTGGATTTGCATAAATTCTGTGCAGATCACTAAGATAGAATGACCCAAGGAAGGTATCTGTTTCTCGATCATACACCAATAAAACGTCGGACGGGTCCTCTTTCAATTTCTTAGCGGCTTCATGTACCAACATATCTGGATCTACAACAGTGTAATGGTCATGATGACCAACTTCTTTCAACAGTAGATCGACCTTGCCCATGCTCTCACTTGGCTCTAGAGGATGTTGGAGGAGTATAAGAGGTGGGGCTGATTCAAAACGATGAATATTTTTCTGAACGGGCGAATGATTATCTTCTCGCCACGGTGGTCACCCCGTGGGTGTAGTCGTGACTAGAGGGTCTAATCGAATCTCTATTACTGACGAATTCTCAACGCTTAGTGAAAAATCAACATTAGCAAATGCCGCTGAGTCATTCGGTAAAGGCGACATATCATTGATAGTTATTCAAGATAAAAAAGAGAAAATTTCTGGAATTATTACCATTGATCGTTATCTTGAGGTGATATCTGAGGGAATGGCTGC
This sequence comes from Methanobacteriota archaeon, assembly GCA_002708015.1. Lineage (GTDB taxonomy): Archaea > Thermoplasmatota > Poseidoniia > Poseidoniales > Thalassarchaeaceae > MGIIb-N2. Next base: position 454 of record PAOK01000053.1, on the reverse strand, counting down.
TACCACAATGTGTAGAGACATAATGACAACTACATTTTTTGTCACAAACAGAGAATCAAGTCCAATTGAAATCGGAGAAAAAATCCGAGGAAAAGAAGTAGATGCAGTACTTACTCAAGATGCTAATGGGAGATTACACGGTTTCTTTTCACCTAATGATCTTCGTGATTTAGGAGTTGACCTATCAGTACCAGTGAAACAAATTCAACCTTCTGATTTATTGGTGGATGTAGTAAATATTCGTGATTCATTTAGCTTGGTTCCTTATCGTGCTACACTAGCTGCTGCTGCTGCTAAATTACATTCTAAGACGATTAAGGCCGTTCTCATTCAAGGAAAGAAAAAAGGAATCGAGGGCGTAGTTCGTGAGATTGAATTTGTTGATGCCTGCGCTAATGGTGCAGATTCTGATAGAGCCTTAGCTAGAGATCATTCTTCCGATAAAATTGTTCGA
>PAOK01000019.1 GCA_002708015.1 Methanobacteriota archaeon | reverse complement strand
GAATGCGACTATCAATGCAATTACAATTATTTCTGCCCCAAATCCAGGAATTGAATTTTCAGGTTCAGGTTCATCAGGGTTCCATGGTAATATGATATTAGTCATATTATCCCCATCTGCTACAGTAAAAACTAGTGTTGAACCAGTAGTCACAGTCAATTTTTCAGGGGTAATATCTAACGAGGATACTGAAATGTTGTATGTNTGAGCCTCTCCTTGAACTACCTTCAGTTCCANGGTTCCTCCTTGNTTTAATCCATAAAAAGTGTGTACTATGTTCTTGTCAGTNACAGTCTCATATCGACATGCAAGATTGTTCAAACAGGCACTATCCATCCAATTAGGAAGAGTGTATTCGTAGGTCTCACCCGGATCCATCATCGAATCTTCTTCAGGTCCTGGGATGTATATTTCTGCTGAAACTACTGGAATAGAGATTAGGAGACTACCCAAAACTACCATCAGTAGTGTACGCATATCCGTGTCTCACACCTTACAGTTCATGGGGATGTCGATTGAGNGTTTAGATNTTTTATGATTTAACAGATAAAATCCAATCCTCGATTAATGGTATTACGTCTGCTTCATGGGCGAATTGATTACTTGGTACTTCTACAACTTCTCCATTAGGAAGAATTTCTGCAATTTTTAGTGCATCATCGTGTGCATGTAGGGCATCAGATTCGGCTACACATATTGCAATTGGTGCGGTTACAGTTTCAAGATCTGGCCAGATGGAGAACGCGCGATTTGCNTTTGTTGATAATTTCAATCTGCGCATGTCCGCATTTCTCATAGTTCGAGTGTAACGTTTTTTCTGTCCAGGTTCTTTGACCTTCCACTTCATGTAAGGAATGGCAATCATTCTCATCATTGGAGGATAGAACCACCATGGCATACTTGTCATGATTACCATCCACCATGGNAANCGGAATTCTGCATTNGGAGCTAGNAAGAATGCTGAATTGACTNCNAAATGTCCTTTCTTGATTCCTTCAATTACACATGTTGAACCTAGAGATGATGCAAACCAATCACATTCAGAGGGATCTAGATTCAAATTTCTAACAACTNTATCCATATCTCTAGCATGATTAGGGATTGCATAATCAGATGATTTCTCTTTATGTCCTTCTGGACTTTTTGTAAAATTCTTCTCTCTTGTTTCAATGTAATGAACAGGGCGATTTTGAACCCATTCTGATAGAAGAGGTATCCATCCTTCTACTACAGATGTCCATCCGGGAATTACAATAACTGGTCTTCTGTTTGCTGAATCTTGTTCTTTAGGAGTCCAAGAAAATACATTGAGACGCCAACCATCTGCACCCTCAATCATCCTACCCTCAAATTTCGCNGAAGTGGAACTNAGCGGGTCATCCATAGTATGCAGGNTGGGTTCTAGCGAATCATGATGTCGCTCATTTAGACAATTATTTCCCATCCTTCTATTGTTTTACGAATTCTTCCAGCCTTTTCATGCGATTTTAGATGTGAGAAAGTTTGATCGACTTTTAGCATTGGATGAGCATCTGGTGTGTCAGAATATGCATGATTGGCTATTTCTTCAATACTATTCATACCTTGATTGAGTGCTTCAAGGACTCTAGCATGTCTTCCTTCTCTATGGGTAATGTAACGATTCAACAACTTGGCAGGTCGATGTGTAAATGGNCCATGAGCGGGAAATAGCATTGATGNTTCAAGAGCANGAATNCGCCTCAAACTTTCGATGTAATCATCCATATTTCCATCTGAAGAAGGGACTAAAATAGTTCCAACCATTACAGCTAGATCTCCGCTGATAACATAGTCATCGCTTGCTAGACAAATATGTCCTGGACAGTGTCCAGGTGTAATGTAAACTTTCCATTTTTTATTGCCATTTGGTCCATTAAGAGTTAGAATTTCTCCATCTTTCAGTATTCTATTTGTTTCAAAATTAGNAATTACTTCAAAAGTTTCCTTTGCACACCATATTGGAGCAGAGTATATTTCTTCTATTNNNGATAAATNTCCNATGTGATCTTGNTGNNTATGGGTGAAAATNGTTGCTAAAATATTTCCNCCNTCNTCTACTACTGCTTCGATTCTNCTTTGNAGATATTCNAGTTCNTNNTCNGTTTTAGCAGCTGGGTCAANNACTATNCTNTCNCCNCCCCTTTCNCCTAGAATGAAGCAATTTGTATGAGTGGCNGGAGGNAGNGTTTGTGTTCGTATNGGTACACATTCTATTCCAGGTGCTAATTCGATNCGATGTTCTCCNGATGGTGGANCNGANGACAATTCANTAATTGCNGCNNTNATNTTCTGTTNATTATTNNTTANTGACTNAGCTACATCTCTCAATAAAGTCACTATTGGNGGGGCTGTAAGCATATTNCCAGANTCCCATGTCTTNATTGCATCATCNGCAGACATCCANACTAGNTCATCAAATTCACTTCCTANATCTAGTAATTCTGGTTCTGGGGAACCTGGTGGTATATGAGCATGCATAAATCTGTTACAGAATCGTAATGGAGCAAATGGTGGAGTTGTTCGAGTACCAATATGGCTAATCATGGTATTTGATGCTGGAATTAGATTTGAATCAACGGCTTTAATCCATTCTTCTGGATTTTCTATTATTGAATGTCTTAATTTCATTGACACCTTCTCTACTGATGATTCTCCGATTGCTAAACCTACTTCTTCTGCTGTCTCTCTCAGAATGGTAGCCATTGGCCCTTTCCATTCATTTTCAATATTCGTTAATGTCGATAATTGGTCACCTGTTTCATAATCGAAGTCCTTTATCCCCCCGCCCGGAAGTGACCAGAAATCAGCAAACGCACGAAGTGTAGGAATTCTATGTGCTAGTAGAACCTCAACTCCATTTTTCCCATCTCTTGTTAACAAAATAGAAACAGATTGACGAGGTTTAGCAACCCGTCCTTCCGGGATTTGAAGTCCTTGAGGTGCTTCGTCCATGTCTTTACAATCTCCAAGTTGGCTATGAATTCGTGCTTATTCTTCATCATCTGAAGATTTTGTAAGAACCATTCCCCACTGTATCAAAATCCCAAGTACTGCAATTAATCCGGCTGCTCGGAAAACAGTATGATATGTCCACAGTCCTACTCCTTCGACAGTTTCTGCCCAAATGAATGCTGCAATTATTGGCCCAATAATTCTGGAAAGTGCACCTAGACCTTCTTGAGCTCCCATGACTCTCCCTAGATCTAAATTCCCTCCTCTTGCTTCAGTTGTTAGAAGGGTAGATTGAGTTGGCTGGAATAAACCATTACCTGCTGCAATAAATGTCATTGCGAGAAGAACAATAGTAAATGGAGTTGGATTGAGATAAGGGATCCAACCTAGTCCAAAGGCAGTCAGAAAAATACCTAAAACCATAAGATTTCGAACATCATATCTTTTGGTTAAAGGTCGAATCAAACCTCCTTGGACAATTACTCCAATCAATCCCACAAATGCAAAGATGTATCCATTCATACGTTCATCGTATCCCAATCCTCCTTTGTCTATTGGCATTGCAGTGAATAGAATGAATGTAGTATGCATCATCGTAAATGCGAGAAGAAATGAAGCATTAACAAAAATCAATTTTCTTACAGTTGGATTTAGATCTCTGATGCCTACTAGATTGTTGATAATTTTTTTGAAACCTAATTCATTTTGAGACCCTGATTTACGCTTTTCTTTTGGTAAGCTTTCAGGTAACATCTTGATGGCTAATAAGAATGAAATTGCTGACAAGACTCCTGAAAATAAGCATGGAAGAAAGTAAGGATGTGCCTCCCACCAATCGTTTGCGAATGGTCCACCAAACGAACTGGCTGGATCTGTCAGAATTCCCCCAATAAACGGGCCAATCATAAATCCTAACCCAAATGATGCTCCTATCATTCCCATTCGAGCGGGTAATTGTTCACTTGAACTAATATCGCCAATGTATGCCTTTGTTACAGCGATGTTTCCATTTCCGGCTCCTGCTAAGAATCGTACAAGCAAGGCCATCCATAGTGCTGAGGCTAATCCAAACATTATCAGAAAAACAGTATTTGCAACCAATCCAAAGAGAAGAATTGGTCTTCGACCGATTTTATCTGAGAGTGATCCTAAGATTGGTGTAAAGAGAAATTGCCCGAGAGTATATGCTGCAAGAACAATTCCCACCCATCTATCCCTAGAACCAGCATCTAGAAAGCCATCTGCTTCCGCTAAATCTTGAATAAAATATGTTAGGAATGGGATAACTAAGGTGAATCCAATCATGTCAATTAATACAACTAGGAAGAGAATTAGAAGTGGAGATCTCTCGTCCCCTCCATCTGACATATTTGCTCTTTTTCCTTTTGTCCTTTCAAACCACCTAATATATTCATGCGCGAACTTCATGTTCCTTCACTTTAACCGAAGCCCATGGGACCTATTCTTTCACTCGGCCACACAACTCCCGAAGGCACTCGTACTTTCGAATCTGAAATCCCCCAATTTGGTTTAGGTGTCTTTTTAGCAAATGGTTCAGATTGTAAACAGGCAGTATTGTGGGCTTTGAATGCAGGATATCGTCATATTGATACTGCAAGGGCTTATGATAATGAAAAAGAAGTTGGTGAAGCAATTATTGAATCAGGGATAGACAGGTCTGAGATTTTTGTTACATCGAAATTACGTCGATTTCATGCAGTTGGTCATGAAGAGACCGTTCGACGTTGTGAGGAGAGTCTCGAAAATCTTGGATTAGATTATATGGATTTATTTTTGGTTCATGCTCCTCCAAAAGACCCATATCATAGAAAACCAACATGGCAAGGAATGGAAGAATGTCTTGAAAATGGAATGGTGAAGGCTATTGGCGTTAGCAATTACGGTGCACATCATCTCGATCACATGCGTTCGTATGCACGATATCTTCCTTCTGTAAATCAATTTGAGATACATCCGTGGTTGCAACGACCAGGACTTAGAGCTGCTACTGAGGCTATTGGAGCGATTCCTGAAGCATATTCTCCCTTAGCTCGAGGTAAAAAAATAGACGATCCTCGTCTTGCAGAGATAGCGAAGAAAATCGGAGTAACTCCTGCTCAAGTCGCAATTAAATGGTGTCTTGACCAAGGATGTATCACTATTCCTAAATCAACAAATGAAAATAGAATTAATGAAAATTTAGCATCCTTAGATGTTGATTTGAGTGAAGTAATGTCAGAAATTTCTGCCTTAGAAGAAAATTACGTTAGTGGTTGGGATCCCACTGCTGAACCTTGAGTGATATTATGGGATTTAAAGAACCGCAAACCATTGAAGAAGATTTAGAATTAATTTCTAAGGCTATTGAGATGGGTATAGATCCATTTCCACCAAAGCGTGAGAAACGAAAATGGGGACGAATTGCTCTTGCCTCATTTATGGTGATACTTGTTGTGTCTTGGACATCACAGTTTCTGATGCGTTTTCTAGAGTAGCCCCTCCCGGATTCGAACCAGGGTCATGGCATCCAGAGTGCCATATGATGGACCACTACACTAAGGGGCTGTAGATTAAGCGAGAGTAGTCCCGTATATCAGAGCAGCGGCTATGATAAGAATTCAGCATTAAGTGCATCTAGAGATTCTTTGCTAGGTCTTATTTCACTATCATCTAAATCAAGCAGAGGGGTATCTACCAAATCTAAATCTTCGTCTAAAGATGGTTTACTTGAATCGAAATATAACAGCCCTGTAACATGTTTTCTATTTGTTTCAGCATCGTGTAAAGCAGTTAATGCAGCCATAGAATCTGATGGATCGTGTTCTTCTGAAATAGTTTCTAATCTAATTGTTGAACCGTCATGTAACGTAATATCTCTGAAGTGACCTTCAGGAACTTCCACCTCTTCCATAGGGTCAAAATGTGGTATATAATCGGTCATGTGAAGTGTAACTTCGTTATCTTTTACATATCCGTATGATTTCATTGATTCATCGTTATTATTGAAAGTTACACAAGGTGAGATTACGTCAATAAGTGCAAATCCCTTGTGCGACATTGCTGCTCTTATGATAGATGTTAATTGACGTCTAGATCCAGAGAATGAACGAGCAACAAATGTACATCCTAGATTGATTGCTAAAGCACATAGATCGATAGGTTGTATTTCATTCGTTGCTCCCTTTCTTTTCTTTGACCCAACATCAGCAGTAGCAGAATATTGGCCTTTAGTAAGTCCATAAACACCATTATTTTCAACGATGTATACCATATTCATATTTCTACGAATTGCATGAATAAGCTGACCTATTCCAATAGATGCAGAATCTCCATCTCCTGAAACACCCAAATAGAGCAGATCTTTGTTGATTGCATAGGCTCCAGTAGTAACTGAAGGCATTCGTCCATGGACTGTATTGAATCCATGTGATTGTCCCAAATAATATGCAGGGGTTTTCGAAGAACACCCAATTCCAGACATCTTAGCGATGCGATGAGGCTCAACACCGTTTTCCCATGCTGCTGTAATAATCACGTTTGATATCTGATCATGACCACATCCTGGACACAGTGACGAAGGGCCGCCTGTGTAACTATCCTTTGGTTGATTGATAACATTCAATTTCACAGCACGTTCTCTTTTACGCTCACTCATTCATTCACCTCCTTCAATTTTTCAGATATTAGGTTAGCATATATCCTGGCCCGTGGAGGTAATCCATCACTGTAAGCTACAGAATGAACATTAGTTACAATATCATTCGGGAGTTCTCTTCTCAGTATTCCATACAGTTGTCCATCACGGTTTATCTCAAGTACAATAGTAGTTTTATGTCTTCTAATAAATTCTTCAACATCAGAATGGAATGGTAATGCTCTGACTCTACATTGATTGACATGGTGTCCCATTTCTAGAAGAATGTCATCAATTTCTTGAATGGAATTTTCCATACTTCCTAAATATATTACTCCGATATCTGAATCTTCCTCTTCTCGCATCAGTGGTTCTGGTAATAAATCTCTGGAATTGTCAATTTTCATTCTTAATCTAAGCATCAAATTGCGATAATCATCTGGTTTTTCAGAATAAACTCCCATTGGATTATGCCCTGTCCCTCTGTAAAGTATTGGATCCATACCCGAACCGGGCAGTGTTCGATAAGGAATACCATCTCCATCAATATCCAAATATCTACCAAAAGTTTCGAATGCTTCAAACACCTCTTTTTCTCTAACTACCTTTCCTCTATCCATTGGTTTATCTGGGTATTCAAATCCAGAACATGCCCATTTATTCATTCCAAGATCTAAGTCACTCAAACCAAAAATTGGAGTTTGAAACCGTTCTGCACAGTCAAATGCAACCCAACCAAATTCAAAACATTCTTCCACGGTTCCAGGAATTAATACAATGTGTTGTGTATCTCCATGACTCCCTTCGTATAACATACTAATATCCGATTGTTGAGTTCTAGTGGGAAGACCTGTAGAGGGCCCCACTCTATTCACATCCCAGAATACAGAAGGGACTTCGGCAAAATATGCTAATCCTATGAATTCCTGCATTAAGGAAATTCCTGGACCTGATGTTGCTGTCATACCTCTTCCACCAGCCCAACCAGCTCCTAATACCATTCCAGCAGCGGCAAGTTCATCTTCGGCTTGAATAACTGCAAGATTGGTTTTACCATCTTCATCCGTTCTTAATCGAGGAATATACGCAATTATTCCTTCGGCAACTGAAGAAGATGGAGTAATAGGATACCATGCTAACATTTGGCAGCCGCCATAGATAGATCCTAAGGCAACAGCTTCATTCCCTTCAATGAAGAATTGTTTGGCACTTATTTCTCTTTTTTCAACGATAAAAGGGTCATTTTTCTTTAAGTTTTCAATGCAATAGTCTCTTCCTGATTGTAAAGCTTGAATGTTCAATTCTATTGCTGAAGATTTTCCTTTGAATTGTTTTGAAACAGCATTTTCTAAGCATTTTTGATCTATGCCTAGCAATTCAGCAACAACACCTACATAGATGATATTTGTAACTAATTTAGCCAACTTAGGGTTAATTTTTCGTGCCATTGAAGTCATAGGTACTGGATATGATATGATGTCTTCACGTTCAACAGTTTTCTTTTTTGTATCACTATTCCAAATAATAACAGATCCAGGTTCTAAGGCCTCTATGTCTTCTTCCCATGTAGCCGGATTAACAAGAATTTGGATATGAGTTCTATCTCCAGGGGCTTGGTATCCTTTTTCAGATAGTCGAAGAATATACCAAGTAGGTAATCCAGAGATATTCGAAGGAAAGAGATTTTTTCCACTGACTGGGACTCCCATTTCAAATAGTGAATCAAGGAGGATAAGGTTCGCTGATTGTGAACCAGTCCCATTCGCAGTTGCGATGTTTAGAGTAAAATCATTGACGATGTTATCCATTCGGTTGCAACCCGCCTGTGTGTGTCGGTGCGAGGGGGCCTATGACTTAGCCTTTCGGACTCGAAGGACAGTTATACTGTTCTAAGAGTAATTTCTATCCGTTGCCGTTTTGAAGGTCGGACGGTTCCGAAACTATATGCCGACTCCACTAGAAGTCAAGGATGCTTGGGAAAATGCGAAGGAGTCTATCGATTCCGGAGATCATGAAGCCGCGTTAAGTGGTCTAAGGACTGTTTGGAATTCTCATCCTAAGGATGCAGATGTACATCAGACTTGGAGTTTGGTTGCAGATGCAGAAGGAATCAAAGCATCTTCTTCAGGTAAACCAGGCGATTATCGTAAATCGATAAAACACTATGAGAAGGCATTGGATAAAGGTGCAGGAAAAGATGTTCGTCGTAGAATGAATCGTGTTAGAACTGAGATGGATGAGCGTGGAATAGGAATGGGTGGATTTAGACTAGTTGATGATGGCGCCCCTACTATCTACGGAATATTTGCAATTGTTGTAGTTGGAATGTTATTGCTCGTCTCTCTTCGATATACTGATGAAGGTTTGAACCTCTCTTCATTATTCAACAATGATGATACTGATCAGTCTAATTTTTCTGGTACAGATATGGCTCAGTTAACAATTTCTTTTGTCCCTCAAGGAACTTCTACTCAGGAAACTGTAGTAGTCATGCTCTCATTAGATAGAGATGCAGCTCCGAATCACGTTGATAATTTCGTTAAATTAGCTCAAAGAGGAGATTATGATAATACTCCTTTCCATAGAGTAATAGATGATTTTATGATTCAGGGTGGAGACTTCACGAATGGAGATGGAACTGGCGGTCATGCCGCAGAATTCTATGGTTACTGTGACGGAACTGAGACAGCAGTAGAATGTTCAAATCCGACTAGTTTCACTCTTCCCGATGAAGCTGACAATGGACTTCTGCATCAGCCATGTACTATTTCTATGGCCAAGACTAGTCAACCAAATACTGGAGGAAGTCAATTCTTCCTTATTCCTCAAGATAGTACTCCTGATTGGTTAGATGGCCAACATACTGTGTTCGGACAAATAACAAGTGGATGTTCCTTCATTACTAGTATTAGTGAAGTAGAGACAGGAGGCCAACAAGGCTCCACACCTGTCAATCCAGTTACTTTAGTAAGCGTAGTAATTTCTTGAGTAGGTTGATGGGCGATACATTCCTCGATAGGAGTTGTGAGTGTTATGAGTTCCTCCGATCCATTTGACTCAATCAGAGAATTTGAGACTAGTTCTGGTAAGCATGCATCCTATGCTTCGCTTCATGTTTTAGAAGAAAGTGAAAATATTGATCTATCTTCATTACCGTATAGTATTCGAATTCTATTGGAAGCTGCATTAAGAAAATGTGATGGGTTTTTGGTTACTCAAGAAGATGTCAAGAGAATTGCATCTTGGAGTCCTACTCAGTCGCCAGCTGAAATTCCGTTTATGCCTAGTAGAGTAATCTTACAAGATTTTACAGGTGTCCCTGCAGTTGTTGATATTGCTGCATTAAGAGATGCAATGGTGGCTTTAGGAGGAGATCCTTCGAAAGTAAATCCACAAGTTCCCGTTGATTTAGTAATCGATCATAGCGTTCAAGTCGATATTTCAGGTTTATTTCCCGATGCTGAGGAGAGAAATCTAGAGATTGAATATCATCGTAATATGGAACGTTATCAATTCTTGAAGTGGGGTCAACAGTCACTTGATAATTTTCGTGCTGTACCTCCTGGACGGGGAATTGTCCATCAAGTGAATTTGGAATGGATCGCAAATGTTGCCCGTGAAGAATCAGGAATGTGGTTAATGGATTCTTTAGTAGGGACAGATAGTCATACTACGATGATAAATGGATTAGGAGTATTAGGATGGGGTGTTGGTGGAATTGAAGCAGAAGCAGTAATGCTTGGGCAGCCAATTTACATGTTACTTCCAGAAGTAGTAGGCTTTGAATTGAAAGGTGAACTTAGAGCAGGAGTTACTGCCACTGATATGACTCTAAGGATTGTTGAAATGTTGAGAGAACATGGTGTTGTAGGAAAATTTGTAGAATTTTATGGAGCAGGATTGGCTAATCTTTCACTTCCTGATCGAGCAACAATTGCAAATATGGCTCCAGAATATGGTGCTACATGTGGCTTCTTTCCAGTCGATGAAGTTACATTAGAATACATGAGATTATCAGGAAGAGATGAGAACCATATTGTTGATGTAAAGAATTTTTTGAAAGCACAGGGAATGTTTTGGACTCCTGAATCTTCTACTCCCGAATTTACTTCAACATTGAGCCTGAATCTCTCAGATGTCGATCCAGCATTGGCTGGTCCCAAGAGACCTCAAGATAGAGTGAATCTTTCTTCTATGAAATCTCATTGGCGTGAAAGTTTGAATGCAGAAATTGGCCATCAGGGACATGGGGTAGATATTTCAGAAAAAGATCGTTCTGTCGAAGTATCTGCTCCTGATGGTTCTAATTTTGAATTACAACATGGTGATGTAGTCATAGCAGCCATTACATCTTGCACCAATACATCTAATCCAAGTGTAATGATGGCTGCTGGTTTGTTGGCTAGAAATGCAAAGTTAAGAGGTTTGAAAGTTAAGCCGTGGGTTAAACCAAGTCTTGCTCCCGGAAGTAGAGTTGTTACTGAATATTATGACGCTGCTGAACTTTCTGATGACCTTTCAGATATGGGTTTCAACGTTGTCGGATATGGTTGTACTACTTGTATCGGAAATTCAGGCCCTCTTGATGAGCANATCGAATCAGGTATCGATGAAGGTGATTTGATTGTGGGCTCGGTGATTTCTGGAAATAGNAACTTCGAGGGCCGTGTCCACCAGAAGGTNAAGGCGAATTATCTNGCAAGCCCTCCTCTGGTAGTTGCCTACGCACTTGCAGGAACATTAGATATCGATTTTGAAAAAGATCCAATTGGAATAGATTCAGACGGAGTTCCTGTAATGTTATCTGAAATTTGGCCGAGTGATGCTGAGATTAGTGCATCTGTTGCNTCATCTATTTCTCCTNAAATGTTTAGAGAACGTTATGCAGATATCATGCAAGAACCTCGTTGGGATTCTATTGAGAGTTCTTCTTCGCCGTTATACCCTTGGAAGGAAGAATCTACGTATGTTCGTTTACCATCGTTCTTTGAAGGAATTGAACCTAATCCGTCGCCAATAAATCCAGTAAAAGGAGCTCATGTTTTATTGAAACTTGGAGATTCAGTTACTACAGATCATATTAGTCCTGCAGGAGCCTTCCCTAAGTCTGGACCTGCTGGAAAATATCTCGTTTCTAACGGGGTTGAACCTCGCGATTTCAATTCTTTTGGTAGCAGACGAGGTAATCATGAAGTAATGATGCGAGGAACATTTGCAAATGTTAGAATCAGAAACCAAGTTGCTCCTGGAACTGAAGGGGGCTTNACTACTCATTTCCCATCAGGAGAAGTNACTTCAATCTTTGATGCAAGTATGAGATATCAGGAAGAAGGATTGTCTTTGGTCGTTCTTGCCGGTTCTCAATACGGAACTGGAAGTAGTCGTGATTGGGCTGCAAAAGGAACTCTTCTTCTGGGAGTTAAAGCAGTAATTGCTACTTCATTTGAACGAATTCATAGGAGCAATCTTGTGGGTATGGGTGTTTTGCCACTTACCTTCAAAGAAGGAGAATCTGCCGATACTTTAGGATTAGATGGATCTGAAACATTTGACATTCCTACCACTGCAGATTTAGTCCCGCTAAGTACCATCCCTATTACAGCACACAAATCAGACGGAACGACTGTGGTTTTTGATGCAATAGTTCGACTGGATACTCCAGTAGAGGTTGAATATTACAGAAATGGAGGAATACTCCAAACAGTTCTTAGAAAACTCGCTTCTGAGTAATTATTCTGTAGAACCAAGTAATGTATCATCCCAAATTCCTTTGATTGTGTCTAACGTTGCTTGATCATTGTAAGCTCCAAACATTCCTAATTGCCTATACATTTCATGGCCAAGAGAATCAACAAAAACGACGGTTCCAGGTGACTCAATTCCCATTTCAGAAGCGAAATTATTTGTTGGATCTACTCTAGAAAATGGATATTGTAATGTTTGATTATTTTCATTATCATCATCAAATTCATTCACACTATCCTTCCACATGCTCAAAGTAACTCCATTAGGTTCGGCATCAATATCGGTAGAAACTACCAATACATCGATGCCAGGAACGCTAAGATTCAGATTATGGAGGTTAGCATGACATGGATTAGAACACCATTGCGCAGAGAATACAATCACATATGCTTGGCCATCAAAATTATTGTTTGAGATATTTCCATCTTCAGTAAGAACCGTAAATTCAGGTATCTTTTCATAATCACTTGAATCACCTGTACATCCTGCTAGAGGAGCAAGAAGAACCAAAATTGCCAGTAACCATCTTTGAATCATGGTATCTGTATTATCTCCCTAGACTTAGATATTCGGATAAATTACCACTTTTTTCCGCTGTATTCATGAATTTGGTCATTTTCTGAGGTTTCATGCATAGAATGCTTATGTGGATATTTTGTTTATTTTTTCTTCTTTCAGTTCCGTTAGTTTCTGCAGAAGAAAATGTGGATTTAGATGATTTTTCAGATGAAAATGGAGGNGATGCTTGCCCAGATATTTGGGGNAATTCGACCATGGATCGTCAAGGTTGTCTCGATTCTGACGGAGATGGATACAGTGATCCAGATGTTAATTGGACAGTAGAGAATGGAGCAGATGCTTTTCCTTCTAGAAATGATTCTTGGTTGGATTTTGATTATGATGGTTTTCCAAATCATTTTGGATTAGATGATTCAGATGATTGTCCGTATACACCTGGGCATTCTAAGGTAATTTTGAAAGGATGTTCTGATATTGATAGAGACTATGTTCCAGACCTGTATGATGATGATGCTGATGGAGATGGTATTCGTAATGAGATGGAACGAGCCGCATCTACAGGATTGAATTTATTTGATCCGTTTAGCGCTGATTCTACTCCAAGTGATGTTGATTTTGATACAATTCCCGATGTTTTAGATGATGATAATGATAATGATGGATGGCCGGATGAAGTAGAGATAGAAAGAAATTCTAATCATTTAGATTCTGAACAAACTCCCTTGAATCAGTATTTTGGTTTTCAAACAGGAATAATATATCACGGCGGATTCACATTTGATGATGTTTATGATGAGGGGGAAATTGAGATATCTTTGAGTTGGTTTATCTCTGTACTTACTGGTGAATTAGTGATACCAATAGCACTTNTTCCCGTGTATGTTTTCTTTTTCGTTGTGCGTCGAAGAAAGTTTTCTACAATTAATACATTAATAGAAATTGAAACAGACGCAATTCGACTGGGTGAACTAGAAGCAGAAGTAAATGAATTAGTCAAAAATAGGAGTTTGAAGGTATATCACGGATTAGTACTTAGAAATGCAATAGAATTGAGAGAGGACGAACTATCCTTTAGAGGTTCGAAATCGTCGAAATCATCATTCGATGAATCAGAGTGAAATCCTTTCATTTGCTTCAATTAAATTAGACAAAAATTCCTCTGTTGCTGCTTTGTCTACATTTGGGTGAGATGCAGTAAATCGTATAACAAGTTGATTATCTAATATCGAATCAAGTACCATACATTTGGCATGATCTTCAAGATAATTTCTTACTTTCCTCACTCTTAGATTTCCTTGTTCATTTGTTTCGTTTGAGTGAGGAGTAAATCGAATACATACATTTGAGAAAGAAAATGAAACTAGAATTAATTGAGGATGTTCTTTGACCAAATGTGCTAGATGCTTGGAAGCATCAATGCAAGCATCAACTTTCTCTCCTAGACCTTTTTTCCCTAGTTCAAGCCAAGAAAACCATAATTTCAACGCATCTGCTCTTCGGCCGCATTGGGGAGAAATTCTCCCAAGACTCAACTCTTTATTCGGATCGTCAAACAGATAATCTCCTTTGTTCGTGTGAGACATTGTACGAGAAAGAATCGACTCGTCATGCACTAAGAACGCGGAGCAAACCATGGAAGAACCAATCATTTTGTGTGCATCAAAAGCAAATGAATCTGCTTTTTCAATTCCATTTAGGAGATCACTGTGTCTATTTGAGAAAAGTGCTGCTCCTCCCCAAGCTGCATCAACATGATGCCAAATTCCATGTTTTTGAGCAATTTCAGAAACAGCGTTTAGATCGTCGAAAGAGCCCCTAACAGTAGTTCCAGCAGTAGAGAGAATTATGAACGGCAGGTTCCCATTTTGTTTTTCTTGAATTATCGCTTCATCAAGTGCCAGAGGATCCATTTGTCCATCGATACAAGGAATTCTGATTAACGCATTAGTGCCAATCCCCATCATATTGGCGGCTGCATCAACAGAATAATGCGCTTCTGCAGAAGCAAATGCACGTAGGTTTTGGCCACTTAATCCTGATACTGAAGAACCAGGCAAAGCGTCTTCTCTAGCGCACAAAAATCCCATTTCGTTACTGTTCGATCCCCCTGTAGTGAAAATACCATGTCCAGGAAAACCTGCCAAATTAGAAATCGCTTTGATCATTTCAGTTTCGATTATTGTTGCAGATGGGGCTACTGCAAAAGAATGCATAGTGGTATTACGAACATCTGAAAGAAGAGATGCTACAATTGATGCTGGCTCAGAAGGACCCCAGAATGCACGAAGAAATCCCGGATGTCCAGTATTAACTGAAGTATCGAAATATGCATCAATTGCTCTAACTACTGCATCAATTCCACCAGGTTCGTCGACGGTGAAAGGCATCAAGCGTGATTTAATTTCTTCATAATCTAACCCTGAGTGCAGTGGTGCAGTAGTCCGAAAATCTTGCATAATTTTCAGAAGGAGCCGCTCCAACTCCTCTGGATTCATACCCCTCCGACTCCTTTGAACTTCATTTAGATGTGCATTCAAATTAATTGTTTATTTAACGCCATAACATGTTAGGATTATTCGATTGATTGAAAGACCTCGCTTTACCGATAACATCAGATGCGTCTAGATGGCCCTGTCCGGTTCCGGTTCCGAGATCTTGAAGCTGATATCGAGGTTTTGATTGAAGGTGACGCAGCGTGGGTCGAAAATATGCGTGAAGAATTGGGTATTTCTGGAGATGGTCCCGGTTACACTGTGCCCATTCACGGCACTTTCAGAAATAATAACGAAGAGACGATTTCTTCTGCTAATCGTTCGAGGGCAGATGCAAGAGGAGGTCCGCCTCAACGTCCAGGCCCCCCTCCTGATCCATCAAGAATCCCACCTTCGATAAGAGATATTGGTAATTTGGATATTGAATCTGAATTTGATAAGTTAGGTGTCACATTAGGTCCAATTCCTACTGCTGAAGAATTGAAGAGTGCGCTGTCTGAATTAGAGCCCTTCGAACCATTAGAAGAGGCTAGTACTGAACTAGCATTGGAAGAAAGAGTTCTCCAAGCGTTAATGGAAATTATCGTTAGAACTCACGGATGGCCAAGTATTAGTGAATCTATACTGTTTGAAGTTCTAGGCAGTCGTTTTTCTATGGATTCGCAAGCATTTGGTAAGTGGTTGAGAAGATTATGGAAACAGGGTCGAGTAGAGAGAATATTTGGATCAAATGGTGAAGATGCATATGCTCCCTTCCCATTTTGGTTAGAAAAAGAGTAATAAGAACTGTTCATTTTCATAACAGTAAAACCGTTGCACTGATACTTATTTGTATTCTTAAGCAATAATCATGACCCCATAACCCTCAATAAGAGTCGGTTAAGTGGGAATGTCATGATGTCCCCAGCGAACGCCTTGAATCAACCAAAGTCTACCCGACGCATATCATTACTGTTGGTATCTTTGATGCTAAGTTCAGTCTTGGTCAGCCTTGTACCTACTGTGCTTGCTTCCCACGAGAAGACTTACCACACACAACGAAATCCAACAACTATTGCTGCTGGTGATTTAGATTGTGATGGTGATGAAGATATAGTCACGGGAAGTGAAATGGGTAATTTCTTAACAATCTTGTACAATGATAATGGGGATTTTTCAGAGCGACAAGATGTTTGGACTGTTAACAATAATTCTCGTAGAGCTGGTTTTGATGATATTGCTGACTCTTCAGAAGTTGAGATTGGAGATATCGATGGAGACAATAGTCCAGATATAATTTACTTCCAAGGTAACATCCGAACTGTCAATGGCCCAGGTGTAATGGGTAATCTAACAGTTCTTTACGGTGATTGTTCAGGAGGTTGGACTGAATCAAGCCCGATTACTATTTCACCTTACATGATAGGAATCGATGTCGCAGATGTCGATGGTGATGGAAATGATGACATTGTTTCTCTTACTCTTGACTACAGTATCGTAAACATGCAACTGGCAATCTACCGTGGACCTGATCCTACTCAGGTAACAAATCAAGCTACTACTACAATGCCTCTCGGTGGAACATCAGGTGCTTATTACTACGATTTCACTCTAGGTTCCTATGGTGAAACTGTTGCTGGAGGTGGAATTGGTGGTG
>PAOK01000052.1 GCA_002708015.1 Methanobacteriota archaeon | reverse complement strand
AACTGCTGCTCCTACAGCAACTGCACCAATTGCGATTCTCAATCCCTTAGGGAATGATTTCAAAACCATAGATGAAACAATNANCACCATNACTCCAGCNAGNAGAATCTGNANGATTCTCGATTCTTCAAATGTCTTNGCAACATCNGTACCNGTGTACAAATCGCCACCAATTTCTCCAGTCAAATTCATTGAATCCATCAAGAATCGAGTNTCNTCTCCAAATGCTANTGCTCCTACTGAATCNCGACTGTCGATCTGAATCTGTACAACNACACCTTTTGTTTCTCCATTTCTCAACAATCTCTGATCTGTAATTCCTGTAGAATTCACTGCTTCTTCAAACATCAAATCAATTGTATCGANTGACGAATTCAATCCACTNGGAATTCCTGAAACAAGAGGTTGACGAATCATTCCCGTATCCAACGAAATTACAGATGGATGTAATCCAATTTGATTCTGAAATTGCAATACTTGATCTGCGATGTTTGCATCGTTTCCATCTGCATCGATTGTCACATACATTGTGGTACTTGAAGCAAGGATGTAACTTGCTTCAAGATCTTCAATCTCCTTGAGTTCAGGAGTATCCTCTGGAAGGAAACTCTCTACATTCATGATTGCAACACCAGCCGGAGAAACAACGATTAGAAGGGCAAATATTGCCAACAAAACAGACCAAGAATTCTCTTGAACTTGTTCTGGAATTCTCAGTGGACGATCCANAACATCATNGTCACCTACTTCTCGTCTCGACAAAAAGAGNTCTTCGAGAATAAATCGACTTACTGCCCAACTCAACAGAATACCTGTAGCCATCACCAATCCCAATGATCTCTGAATCAAGATTGGAGAAATGATTGCTAGCATAACTGCTGCAATTGTTGTCATCATGGCAACGAAGAGCATTTGTCTCACTTCATCCCTCGAACGAGAAGAACGACAATACCAGAATGCACCATCAACAGCCACACCCATCACTATAGGTAACGCAATTCCATCGACAATTGAGAATTGGTGACCTGCAATAGTGAGGATGCTCACAGTTGACAACATCACAACTCCAACACCTGCAAGTGTTGCAGAAGCGATGACAAGGTCTCGTAATCCAAACCACAGTAATCCCAACAAGAGGATGAAAGAGGGAATCATGACTGCTCTAAGATCTTCTTCAGCAGTCTCCTTTGCCACTCCAAATAGTAAGTTAACTCCAGCAGTACTGAATTCATAGTCTGTCAATTCAGATGCTGATTCTGACCAATCAAAGAGAGGACTCCAATCAGTAGGTCTCTCATATCCTTCAAGATGAACAATCCAAAGAATCTCATTGGATTCTGGAGGTAAAAGAACAGACGAACCGGGTAGAGAGGGACATGCAATATTAACTCTAGAATCAGAAGGAAGTAGAACCAACGTTTCCTGGAATGCATTCATCTGATTCGTTGTTGAATTTTCCGAACACCATCCATCTTCTATTTCTGGTTGTAATAATTCACTCCACTGAGCGGCATTCTCTAAGCTCCTTCCAGAATCATTGAATGCATCAGACCATGAAGAATATGGTGTCTTAAGTTCAACAATCCATGACTCTGTGCTATTCCATGAAATGGATGAATTGCCATTCATTAATTCATTTTCAATAGACAATAATTCCTGAACTCTAGTGAGATTGCTAGAAAGTTGACCTTCATCATCATGAGTAATTCGAATAACTAAGTCAGAATAATGCCAACTTGCTCGTTCGGCTTTCACTCGCTGAACTGCTTCATCTTCAAACATCAAATCTGTAGATAGAGCTGGATCCACTGGATCTACAATCGCTACTGCACTGAGAATCAGCAGAATNGCGATGAAACCGAAACGGAAGCGAACCGGGCCTGAACTCATTATGNCCATTCATTCCAGTTCCCAGTATTTGGGTCTCTCCACCACCAACTGCCACTTCCGTCCGGATACTCAACAACTTCGTATCCATCACGCATTTGTCCTGTTACAGTTGGAGATGGNTTGCCACCACCAGGTGCAGACATAGGAGGTTCGCTCCAACCGCCTGCTGCAGCCGCGTAATCAACTGCTTCTGGCATGTCNTNGTTTCCTGAGCGTGAAAGGAACATAATCGCTCCAGCAACGCCAATNANCACAAAGACCAGAAGTCCGATTGCTGCGCCAGCTACCATTGCACTAATTCCTTCAGAATCTGCATTATCNCCAATTCCATCACCATCAGAATCTGCTGATTCATTTGGATCGTCTGGGAATACATCGGNATTGTCGCCAACTCCATCACCATCGGTATCAACTGATTCTTGAGAATCATTAGGGAAAGCGTCTTCAGCATCNAGNACTCCATCACCGTCACTNTCNACTGGTAAATCTTCATCACCATCTACCTCAATTCCAGAAGGAGATACGATTAGTATCAGAGAAGTAGGAACATACAATCCACCAGAAACNCGGAACTGTAGTGTTCCTTCAATGATAGTGAAATCAGCAGTTCCATCAGAACCTGAAATTTCACTGGCAACAATATTCGGACCATTCATCAAAGTAACAGACATTCCCTCAATCGGGCTTCCTGAATCCTTGTCAACCACTAGAACTTGTACTGTATCACCAGGTCTTGGATCTGCAGGACTGAATGAGACTGTCATTGTCTTGGCTTGAGGAGGTTCTGGATTCGGTACTGCCTCTTCGATGTGTAATGCAGATGTAATGTAAGCATTATCTCCAGTGCCAACCTGAGCAACACTCAAGATTGTATAATCGTCAATTGGACTGGAAAGAACTGGAAGACGTAAGTCTGCACTACTTCCTTCACCCCATGCAATGGAGTTCATATCAGCAAGCAAATCCTGAATCAAGGACATAGGATCTAAATCTTCATCACTATATTTTGTGTTGCCCTCAGTACATTCGAGGCCATATTCTGTATTATCACAAGCAACTCCATTTTCAAAAGCATGCCAACTCATTACTTCAGACTTAATCACGTCATACAATTGGTCAGAAACTGTTGGAACATCGATTAGAGCAGGATCAATCCCCATCTCAGGTGCTGCAATCGCTAGAATTCTCTCAGCAGTGGCATCAGCCAGTGCGATGTTTGTGGTCTGTCCTGGACCTAAATCCCCATTCAAAACCAATTCCTCAGGAGATGCAAGGATGAATCCAGCATGCATTCCACGTGGCCAAATCTCTCCGTCCTTGATGACAATCATTCCAAATGCTCCCATAGCAGCGACTCGAATTTCTGAGGTTCTGGAAGTATCCCCATCTTGGAACTCAACACAATCACTGTCTCCATCTCCCCATGATTCGTTGGAAATATCAGGGAAGAATGGATCGAATCTCAATGGAGTGTAGGCCCAGCAGACACTGAATTCTCCATCTTCATTGTATACATTGTCAAGCATAGATGGAGTGATTGTNATTGCATGNACCGCCCCCGGTTCTGTGTCAACAGAGTAGACTGGGAATCCAGAAAAGTCAGCTACATGNTCCATACCACTAACGGAAAGACTACCNTTTGTAACTACAGANATTGAACCCCCTAAACCNGTTAATGTATTCTGAGTAGGATGAGGAGCCTTTGCCTGAACAATCGAAATGTATGTTCCAGGTTTACTTGGATTAATNGTCAATACAGCTTCACCATTCTCATCTGTGTTTAGTTCTACAGTTGTGAACACTTCAAACGGGCCATCAGTGAAGATTGAATCAATCAATTCAGGAGACAGTTCAAGATCAGATTCTTCGTCTTCCTCTTCTTCTTCGATGGTAAAGCAATTTTCATCAGTTGAAGTTGAGATTGCATCTACAACAGTATCATCCATATTCCTCAGATCTACGTGGATACAGTAGTACCCTGGATCGAGATCGGCTATATCAAGTTCAAATTCAGTGTTATAATCATCTTCACCAACGTCGTAATCCATCTGTTCAAAAGAAGTGTATGAAGGACCAGTTTCATTCCCATCAACAATCATTATGAGGACATTATAATTTTCATCATCACCCCATACAGAATCGTAGTATACATCACCACGAATGTCGTCCAATTCTCCTTCATTAATTCCTAAATCCCATCCAATATCTCTGATAACTCTCTTTAATGCCCCTTCGAAGGATCTCTCAATACTTTCATCAGTGACATCATTTGCATCGAAAACGATATCGTCACAAGGAGTGGGTGCTCCGTCAACGTCCGCAGGATATTGGAGGAGAGTTCCTTCAACACTCCATTTTCTGGCAGATTCTGAATAATTACCTAGATCGATATATCCTGAACCCCAAGATGACATCATGACATAATCATTGAAGAGTTCGTTTCCATCTCTGTCGAAAACATCCACATCGAACATGTAACAATGATCATCCGTTCCATCGTCATCTTGATCAAAAACTCCATCTCCACTGAATGAAACAGTCAAATTCTCAATTTTATCAAGATTATCTTCAGCATCAGCTTGTTCATCAGACCCATCATCACAATCATCCCAACCATTGTTCAACGAGTATTCACTAACAGCACCACTACCGTCTTCACATTCGTATTTAGTTTCAATATTGACGTATGCTGAATCGAACCATGTAACTCCTTCATCAGATCCATCAGCACAATCTTCATTTCCGTTGTTAACCTCGTATAGTGGAATTCCTTCGTATCCCCAGTCACAAGGATAGTATGTCTCGTATGGAGTTTCATCTGACCAGTCTCCACAATCGTTCTCCTCGTTATTGATTTTGTATTGCTCATAGTCAGGAATTTCATTTCCATTATCACAATAGAACGTNTGGTCTTCATCATCTTGGTCATCATTTCCGTTATCATCACCTTCGTCACCATCTTCTGAGCCAATGAGACCGTTGTCGTTGAGNAANTCAAAACCAGCCTGTGGAGATATTCGNAGTACTGCNACCTCAACTTCTGCTCCCTCAACTGGTCCGACACCATTGTAGACTTGAGATCTGATTGTGATGTCTTCTCCCATCAGACTCTGCTGAGGGGATTCAACAAGAACACCGAGAGCTGAAACTGTGAAAATTTCATCATTACCCTCAAGTCCCATCTGTACAATCATCGNTAATGATAGGAGTTCCATTTCCATNTCNAANCGNTCTTCNCCTTCNNNATCTCNAATTACACCNGAATCNTTCAATTCNTCAAGAATGTCATCNAANTCCCACATTTGATCTTTGAAGACTGGAATNTCAAGAACGCCAACATAACGCTCACAANNCNNNTCCNNNCATTGNTNNTCNGAATCATCTGANACCTTNTCTANNTTNACTGANNAACGNTNNTGNCCATTCGATTGAGTTACACCNAAATTAATTGAATTNGGATGNNTTTCATCNCTATTCCATANATCCAAATTGATTCCNATCATAGGNGTGTACATNTTATGNTCNAAGGTCATNAAATCAGGGATTGANTCCATATCATCATCTAAGTNCATCAAATGAGTAGANTTTTCTTCGTCATANGTTGAAGAGAAATCGNCCATTGCTGGACCACCAGCAAAATGGCNTAACCATTCACCGAAATCAGCCAAAACTTCTCCAGTTACATTCCAAGCAGGNTCTTGTGTAGAATCAANTACAATNTTCAGGATATTCTCAGGTAAANTGTTGAACGCTGANAATGCAGTATTGACATGAGGATGATCNNTCTGCATTTTTGCNGTCCAAGCTTGTCCTTCNGGTGTGTCNAGNACTTTCTCNTATTCCCAAACAATTCGATCTGGGATATCATCNCCATCNGTGTCNTGAATATCTGTTTCNTCAAGACGATCNGCCATCTCANCNAANCGAATCAANAATNTCTGGAATGCAGTCATGTTNTCAAAATCTTCATCGAGAAGTGGACCAATGAANNCACCAAGNCCCTCTGCAATTGCTTCAGGNTGATCGGAGATAGACAAGACTGCAATGTTTCGCATCAAGGTCTGAACAGATTCAAACTGACGTTGATTATTAGCAAGATTATCTAGAGCAGTGGTGATGTTATCCCATTCTCCTGTTGCAGTCATTGCATCATATGCTGCTTCAAAGTCACCAGTTCCCTCGAACCTAGTGAAATTCTCTATCAAATCAAACTCACCTAAGTACGGAGGAATATCTTGGAAATCATTCATCACNCGTGGAATTGGNAATTGATCCAANTAAGTCAATACNGCNACAACAAAACCNACNGAAGCNGCNGAATCATCNGATTCTANGAANAACATCAACTCTTCTAGGAANTCTGCCCCTGCAGACATATTGTACTGGTTCTCGTCCNTTGAAGCATCAATCATTTCATTCCAAAGNGCNTGACTNCCTAAAGNACCNGAACCACGACAAGCATCTTCNACAAACTGATNCCATCCNCCNTTATTCATCACTATATCNTGAAGNNCGGTAAACTCCTCAGCNATATCNGCAGTTGGATTTGCAATATCCCATGTATCATCGATNCTCTGCAANACTNTNGAAACTTNAGCNCCAAAAATTTCAGAAATTTGTGANGGGTCATCNGTTGCTAGTAAATTTCCACTTTGTGCAGTAACACTAGCCCCGTAAACACCACCACTAGCGGTTACTGGTACTGTGTATGTGCCCATCCAAACTGTTGTGGAAGAGTCAAACTCATCGACACCTTGGCTAGTGAGAGCAATTGTGTCAACAATAACAGGTGGACTTGAGGGGGAGACTCCATTAAATCGATCCAACGGATCAAGGTCCCTGTAATGTAGAATATCTGCAGTCACCAAGGTATTGGAAGAATCTGCACCTCGAACATTTGCGTGAACTGATACTTCGGTACCAACTGTTGCGAATTTGGTTGTAACATATCCATCAACCTGCAGCGTTTCCGAACCGTCGGAAGAAGTATCATTCGGTGCAACNACTAATCCAGAAACNGGTGCNGCAATCANTAAAAGAACTAGTAAAATNGGTATTCGGTGACCTGCTCTCATNGACTTNGNNGNNANGAGTAAGTATTTGGAGGTACTGCCNTATTCTGAAATTTTNATNATTCAGAAATTAATCCTCAAACACCAATATCTGAGCAATTGAATCATCCCCAATATACTGGGAACATGTTCCAGAATCTCCTTCCAAAACAGTGAGAACTCCAAGACCAATTTGAATTTGCAGAACTGGGAGTCCAGCTGATGAAAGAACGGAGGAAAGTGGAGATATTATTCCCGATCCTGAGCCATCAATTTCCCATGAACCGGCAGAATTTATGTCACCCGGATTTACAAGACAATTCGACGTAATTGGTACATCAGTTTCAGAAAGATTGACCCACGATCCAAGAANTCCAGAATCAGAAAATTCAAGATTATTGGGAATGGATATTTCTGAATATTCAGACGGAGATTCAACAACTAAAGATTCGCCAATATTTCCACGATTTACATTCATTTCTATATCCCAATTTGACACCCCGTTACAAGTGAAACTATCAGGTAGACATGCTCTCACCAATTCTTGATTTTCAGCAATTTTTTCTTTAATCAAATTAGGCCCNGTTCTTGATTCAGAACCAGATGTAGTATCAATAAGAAACGAGGTACTCACTTGTTCATCAGACCAAGGAGACGATGAATGAATTACATGAATCATCTGATTGAACGAGGAAGCACCGGCATCCCAGTCAAAAACAAACCATTCCTGCAAAAGAAATCCATCTAAATCACGTTCTTCGATGTGACTGATATTCAAGTCAGCTTCAATACGTCCAGATCGTCCTTGTTCGTCAATCAATTCCGTAATAACCACAGTACCCATGATTCTCTTTCCTTCCAATTCGTTCAGGCAATTTTCACATTTCCCAGGTTCGAGTTGAGTCATTTCAAGTGCAAATGATGCTTTTGCTCCAACATCAAATTGTTTCAAGTTCAAAGAATCCATAGATGAACGAGTAGAGAGTTGTACATAACCATCCAGAGATATTACCGGATCAATAATTTCTTCTGANTCGCTGAAAGAAAATTCAACCCAAGTAGTAGCCATAATCACACTGGCCAAACATAAGGCNTCAATCCATCGAAATTGAGTGCCCATGAATGATGCGAATGAGTCACACATCATCTTATTACCGCTGTAATCAGTACAAAATATGTCAGTTTTAGAGCGGAAGGGGCCAAATATNAGCACTTCTCGGACAGGCCAAGGGGAACATCATGGCGGACGCAATGACTGAGATTAATGATGCTTGGAATCAGTTCAATGAACTATTAGAATCTGGTACTCAGATGTCGATTGTAACTAAGATTATTCTTTCAATAATTGGTATTGCAATAATGATTCTCGTCGAGAAGAATTTCATTCTTCGNAGGTGGGAAGGTATTGTTGCAGCAACTGATGCTTCATGGGATGATCGAATTTTTGGACCTCTTAGAACTAGAATCTACATTTTCACAATCGTAGGTGGAGCCAATGTTGGCGTATTATGGATAGATTCTGCAAATCCTGGTTGGGCCGAAACCGGTGCACCATTATTCAACGCCATATTCATTATCTTAGCAGCAACACTTGCTAGCGTTACCGTGAAATTTATTTTACCTGAAATACTCAATAGATTCCAACGACAATCTGCAGTAACTGTATCTGGTGGAAATCCACTTCTTGTATTTCTCCTCAGAGCTGTAATTTGGTTCGGTGGATTGTACTTAGCNCTATCAGAACTAGGAATCGAGTTATTCGGTGTCCTAGCTTCATTGGCAGTATTCTCGCTAATT
Source organism: Methanobacteriota archaeon (assembly GCA_002708015.1). Classification (GTDB taxonomy): domain Archaea; phylum Thermoplasmatota; class Poseidoniia; order Poseidoniales; family Thalassarchaeaceae; genus MGIIb-N2. The sequence continues at coordinate 10,393 of PAOK01000052.1, read as the reverse complement.
ATCGGATTGGCAATACAACAAACGTTGGGTAACATCGTTAACTCATTCATGTTAGCTCTTGATCGTCCGTTTGAAGTCGGAGATAGGATCGAAGTTGATGGGGTAATGGGAACTGTGATGTCGATTGGAATTCTGTCAACCAAATTACTTACTCTAAAGGAAGAGTTGGTGGTTATTCCAAACAATAGCCTAGTGGATTCAACAGTAACAAATTATGCTCGTGGTGGTGGAGATGGAGTTGCTCGTAGAATATCTGTCCAGATGGATTATGGTGTTGCTTATGATGAAGATCCAGCCCACGTAAAACAAGTAATGCTGAGGGTTGCTCGTTCCTGCCAATATGTTCTTTCAGAACCTCGACCTAGAGTTATGATGACTGAATTAGGTGATTTCGCCAAGGTGTTCCGACTGTTTATTTGGATTGGTGATTATAATGATGAAATCGTTACTAGAGACTATCTAATTGAGAGAATGGATCGTGCATTTGAGAGAGAAGGTATTGTGATTCCATATCCAACAGCAATCGAAATGGCGACTCAAGAATTACACCCTGATCCTGAGGTTGCAGCCAAGAAATTGCAAGATAAGGAAGTTCGACGTCAGCGTGCAGTTGCTTCTTACAGACTTGAAGAAGCGAGATTGCGCAAAGAACATTCCAAGATAACCGCAGAACTTGAAGAATTATACAGCAAAGTCAAGAGTGGCAAAATTACTGGGAAAGAACTGGCTGATATGCAAGATCGAATTAGAGAATTGGAACAATCTCTTGCACTTGATATGGACTTAGATGATTGATTTCATTCTGATTCAGTTACTAAATTTACTTCACGTTCACCAGGTCTTAGTGAGAACAATACCGGCAATAATACTAGACTTGAGATTAAAGCTAGAAGAATTGCGACAAGGAAAACTTGTCCAAAGAGACGTAGAGGGGCTAATCCTGACAGATTCAGCACTGCAAATCCTCCTGCAGTAGTGATAGCAGCGCCAGCCATTGCACGTCCTGTAGTAACAGTTGTTCTAGCTACCCACACATCAGGAGTACTAGTAGGGCTAGCTAGACGTTCTTCCTCATATCTATGAGCATAATGAACAGCATAGTCAACCCCTAATCCTAATGTTAGAGCGCCAATTGTAACTGTTTGAGCATTCAATTGGTAACCTAATATTCCCATTAATCCATAGACCCAAACCACAACCATTCCTAAAGGAATCCACATGAATAATCCAGTGACAAATGCTCTCTTTTTGTCTTTCTTTTCTACAGATTGTAATCCAATTAACATAAACAAAATAACCGATGCAACAACCAAGGTAGATAATACTGCAGCAGATGCGACTCCTTCCGTTACTTGAGCGAGAATCAATGGTCGTCCTGCAACTCCCATCTCCCCTTCACCATCTAATCCATCAAGAGCAGTTATCAGGCGTTCTTCAAAATCAACAGTATCACTCCAATCGACAGTGGCTGCAGAAAACTGAATTACGGTTTGACCACCTTCATCTGGAACATATCTAGCAGTAATCTCTCTACCAGTTTCATTATTCATAACCCACGAAGATAATATATCCCAATTGCTTTGATTGGTTGGATCATCTGTAATCGATTCTAGTATTCCATCAAGAACTGAATCTGTATTCGCAGAAGATTCGAGAGTAGAACGTAACGATGTAACTTCAGAAGACCCTTCTGTAGACCGAACAGTGTCCTCAATATCCCCTATCATTCTCCAACTTTCTGAAGAAAATAATTCTGATGATGGAATATATTGGACATAGATAGGAGCAGGAGATGCTTCGTAACGATCAGCNAGAACCAAGAAATTCTCAACGGCAGGAATANTATCATCNAGCTGATCTCTAGTNTCAAATCCAACCTCTAGTGAAGTAATACCATATCCAACTGGAACAGATAAAATCAGNGCTACTACCAGTACTTGGAATGGATTCGAAGTCAAACTACCAAATCTGTTGCTTATGGGACCTGGTTCAATCCTTGCAGCTTTCTTTATTCGTAATTTTGCGGGNGGCATTAATGAAAGCATAGCAGGAAGAAGAGTGACTGAAAGGAAATAAATCATGAACAAACCTACNGCAATGACTGTTCCAAAATCAACTAAAAATTTCTGACTTGAAAATCTGAACGACAAGAAACCAACCATATCTGTGAAAATTGCAATTAACAACGCTCCAGAAGTTAGAATCGCCCCTCTACGAATTGCATGAATACGAATTTCTTTGGGGAAGTCACGAAGTGTTTCATATTNGTTATCTGTCTTTTCTCCTTCTTCTCTGAGTATTTCTCGATAACGAGCAACTACATGTATTCCATAATCTACTCCAATCGCAATAAGGAGAATTGGAATCGAATTCATTGCTGCATTAAATGTCAAATTGAGAATTCCGCTAATTCCGTATGTCCCTAAAATACCCAAAATAGTAGATATAAGAACCAGTCCCGTATCACGTCCTGTTCTAAATTGTGAAAACAAAATAATTGTCAAAAGTAGTACAGACATTCCCAGCAACTGTCCTATCTCTTTCCCTACATCTGCAGTTTGAGCATTGGAAAAATGAGCAAAAGATATGCCAGCAACTGTTGCATTTGTCCCTGCAATATTTTGTGCATCCGAAGTAAGTTGAAGTGTCCAATTTTCTACTTCTGCATTAATTTCCTTGGTTGCCGCTAATTCGTCTTCAGTCACCTTAGTCGAATCCCATCCTACAGATTCTCCCCAAGTAGTCAAATCTGTATCAACAAACATAGAAATAGATGCTAAATCTGTAGAATTCCATCGTTCATGATCTTGAATTTCAATAAAGATATCACCGGACTCTTCCTTTGATGGTAAAGAGGAAACAATTAGATCTCTGTAAGGAATGTCTTGCATTGCTAAATGGAATCCCATTACTCCTCCAAACAATCCTTGTAAAGCAGCAATTTGTCCAGCTAACTGAGGATCATCTCCAGCAAAACCACTTCCTACTGTTATCTGATTCATACCAATTATTCTACCCATTGCTGTTTCTAATCGAGATGTTCGATTCTCACCGGAATCAAGACGAGATAACCAATCATCCTCAGGTGACCAAGAACGAAGATTTGTTGCATTAACAGTAGGCATTGTCATCGGCGCAGAAAGAGTTGTATTCATTGCTGCATCAAGATTAGAAGAAATATTGTCGCCATTTGATGAATAAACTAGAATATATGCCTCATCTATCAAGTCTAACCATTCAGCATTATTCGGATCTATCATCATCGACCAACCATATGCAGCAGATGCAGGACCTAGAACAGAACCAGCGCCAGTATCCAAACGATGAGCACTAGATTCGGAATGAGCATGCATCTCTGCTTCTAGATTAGCTAGCATTACCCAAGTTGATTCGTCATTCAAATCACCTTTTTCAAACTCTACTAATAGGCGAACAATATCTATTGATGATGTATACGTCTCCTCAATTTCATAAAGAAGATTGACGTCTTCATTTGTTCTACGATCTGGATAGAATGCATCTTCAGAATTATCAAATTCAATTCCTACTCCCAATGATTCGGGAATCGGACCTGCTACAAACATTGACAGAAATAAAACGAGTGTCAAAAATGCGGCTACAGAAGACTTTGGTCTATCAATACTCCAATGTGTGAGAGTGTCAAATGGATTACGCATTGACACCTTTTTGATGGGTCATGCTGTAAATGATGCGGCGAATCTACACTAAAAAATGGAAATCAAGATGATGAAACCATTGGTCGAGTCGCACCACATGTAGGGCATTCTTCTTCTGATGAGCTACCATAGTCATAACCGCAGGCTGGACAAGCAGGAGCTAATTTCATCTCATTTCCTTCGTCTATCTGTAATTTTTCTTCATCAACTCGCTCCATTCTAATGGAGTCGCGCTCAATGTCTAGGATCTCAAATCGTCCAGGTCCACCTAGTGTTGCAAGCATATCTGGAGGCATAGAAAGAGTACCTGTATCATCAATCAATAACTCTCTGGTTGCAGCAAGATCTAAGTCATCGACATCGTTTCCATGTTGAGCTACAAAGCGACCATCACGTAGTTCTAATGCCCGATTAGCAAATGAAGAAATCTCTCTACTATGTGTTACAATCAAGAATGCAACACCAGATTCTTCATTCAATTCGCGAAATAATTCGATAATTCTCCTTCCCGTAATTGGATCTAAAGCCCCAGTAGGTTCATCAGCAAGAATGACTTTTGGATTAGTGATTAATGCTCTACCTATCGCCACCCTCTGGGCTTCTCCTCCAGACAAAGTAGGAGGTAATGAGTATGCTCTATCTGCAATTCCTAAAGATTCCAACATCTCCATAGCTCTTTTTCTAGCTTCTTTTCCTCGAANTCCAGAATGTCTCAATGGTTGAGCAATATTATCCAATGCATTTAGATCTGGCAATAAATTTCCTTCTTGGAAGATGAAAGAAACAGTTTCCTGTCTAAGGCGAACTAAATCTGATCCTGTGATTCTGGTCATATTTTGTCCGTTAAGATAAACTGAACCTGCACTAGGCTTCATCAATCCACCTAATGCCTTCAACAAAGTTGACTTTCCACTTCCCGATGGACCTACAACTGCAACCGCTTCTCCGGATTTAATCGAAACTGAAAGGCCTCGAAGAGCAACAACGTTCCCATCTTCTTCATTTGAAGTATACACGTGGTACAGATTTTTTGCCTCCAAAACTGGAGTNTCATCAGTTGGTTCTCTCTCTTTCATATTCACTCCCCCTTCAAAACAATAGCAAGATCCGATCTCAAAGCCTTGGCAGTGGTCAAAGTCAATGCCAATATTACTGCAACTAAGACTGCGATACTAACCATTGCCAAATCAATCCAAGGCCAAATTAATTCACGTTCAATAACTGTTGATGCTCCACCAAATATCTGGAAAATAAAGCCAAATATCGAGAAGAATCCATTGAATGATTGAGCAACACCTGCTCCTAGTACTAGACCTAACAACATACTAGCAATAACAATAGCAAGAATCTCAAATAAAACCAGACGCATGACTTGTCTCGGACTTGCACCTATCGCCTGTAATATTGCCATCTCTTTCTTCCTCTGAGAAAGAACAAGAGANAGGAATACGAAGGCCGATGCAACTGATCCAATNGCTGCAACAACGAATTGAAGGCTGAGTAACCCAGGTGTACCAAATATCAATCCGCCATTTCTTTCAACCGCTTCTCTNGCAGTGGTCAAATCTGATACTCCGGTTACTGAATCATTGGATTCAATCTGAACTCTTAGATTTGTNAGAGCATCTTCATCAGAATCTGCTAGATGNTCATTNCCAGAACCAACCCAAATATACCACTGAGTGGAGGTGATTGTAGAATTTGCATCCATATCTGTAAGANTTCTATATGTTGACTCTCCAATAATTAGTTTATCTTCTGCCTCTGCAGATGGCAAGCCTGGAAGATATCGATGACGACCAAGATGATTAAGTTCAACATTAAATTCTGATTGTTCGATNGAAATAGTCGTTTGTTCTGATAGTATATCCATTACCTGCTCAGGAGGCATCATTAGAAGTCCAGATTCACAACCAGTAACATTAGCAAGGGAACCATCTGGACAAATAGCATCTCCAAGTTCAAGGCCAGAAAGATTGGCAATTCCAAACATCCCTGTCATGTCTGCACCACTGAAATTAACTCCAACTAGAGGGTTTCCAAATCCAAAATCTGGAGCAATCATGATGGTTTCAGATAGATCTGTACCACTCAAATTTGCTCCATTGAATCCAGTGTAAAAGAAGACTGCTCTCTGCAAATCAGAACCACTGAAATCAGCACCAGAAAGGATCGATTGTGAAAAGTTAGTTCTTCGAAGATCTCTCTCCGAAAGATCTGCTCCAGTCAAGTCAAGAAGACTCATATCTCCTCTCCATGGATATTCCTCAAAGATAGGAGCCAATGCTTCTTCNGACATGAAATCATCAAGATCAGGAGAAGAAATATTCAGTCTGGCGCTGGTAGAAATAAAACCAACTTGTTCGGAGGTATTCTTGTCTTCAAAAGTTGGTTCAAATGTATCACCTAAGCCATTTCTAACNGTATCAGGGAGGCGAAGTTTGAAACTTGCAGATTCCCCAGCNGTAAATCCTCCATTTTCCCAGCCATCTATGACTTGTTGAATATCATCTCCAGGGATAGATTGACCTGTCCACAAAAGAACATCTTCATTCCCATCAAGAACTACCCATGCTTCAATCGTTGATGAGCCATCAGTTGTAGATACAGTCACTGTAGGAACTGAAGTACTTCNAACATCGATATCTAAGTCAATATCTTCAGAAGCAGAATTCACAATAAATTCAACTTGTGTTGAATTAATAGGCTCATCAAACTGTATACTAAGNACAGAACCTGTGTTCGCATCTGCTGTTCTTTCATCTACCAATGTTCCAGTCGCACCTTGAACTGCTGCTAGAGTAACAATAGAGAGAGTGAGTACCATGATAGTAGCTAAACGTCCAATTGCTTCTCCTCCACCGGTCTTCAATCCTCTGCGGATATCCTTCAATAACGGAGTCCATCCAAAGATTAAGGCAAAGAATCTTGGACCAAATGATGCAATTCTACCGAAAATTAACGCTCCTCCAATCCACAACAAAAATGGACCAAAGAGACCGATTAATCCGTCAATGAAGAAATTGTCAATGAATCCAGATTCCCCTGTAGAGTCCTCTATCCATGCCTCAAGAACGGCAACCGATCCAACCAAGAACATAATCACATGAATAGCCGTTTTTGGCTTCTTTCTTGTTGGGACTTTTCTTACTCCTTCATCAATTTCTAATTCAAGGAAATCCTTCGTTCTACTATTCCCAAATAACAGAGCTGCCCCGATAGTACATACTGCTGTGAATATGATAGAGGTAAGACCAAGTTTCACACTAATATCAAATTCTAATTCTTCAAATTCCATGAATCCAACAGCTGCTAAAACCAATCTAACTGCTTGAAGGGCGAAAATAAATCCGAGGAACCAAGCAACAGAACTCATCACAAGTACTTCACGAAGTACCATACTCTGTAATTGTCCGGCTGAGCCTCCAATGGTCCTATGAATAGCAATTTCACGACGTCTCTGTTCCAAAGATAGAACCAATCCATACACAAGAATAGCCAGAGAAAGAATAATGATTGGAATCATGAGAATATAATCAAATGTCTGAATTAATCCTAGGAATATCTCTAAGAAAGTAATAGTTCCAGAAATTGTATCAAACCAGAATAGTTGAATCCCTCCTGAATAATTCATTGGTTCACTACTAACAGAACCTTCGCCATACATTGTGGACTGACTTAGGCGAGTTAACCAATCTTCAGCATCAGAAGTGGAAGACGTAGGCAAAAGGCTTCGTTCTACTGCAATTCCCAAATAACCATGGTCAGAGTCCATCAAAGTGGTTATCGATTCATTATCAAGAATCGACCAAGTCATAAAAACAGGATTGAAACCAAACGTAGGATTCCCGAATTGCCAATCTTCGTAAATTCCAGAGACATTTAGATTCTCAACAGTCAATGTTAATCTGCAATGTTGTAATCCACCACCTGTCCGTTCAACAAAACCTGGACATTCACTTCGATCTATCTTTTCAGGATCAATTGCCGTTTCTAACACATAACCAAACTCTAGAGAATCAATTGTGTCATTAACCTGAATCCCTAGAGGTCCAGCAATACTTGCTGGTAAGATAATGCTGCGATTATCAATCATATCTTGATGGGATGGCCAAGGAATATCATTCAACATCTGTTTGTTATGACGTTCTGCTAATTCTCCATCAAAGGCTCCTGGTCCAAGAAGACGTACCATTCTCTTGGTGAAAACTGGCGGGCCATTTGCGTCCGCTTCAGGGAAATCAAAAGACTCATTTTCTAACAATGAATTATTTGAAGTAGCTGATTCAACAGAAAGATATCCAGCACTGAATGCTTCGATATTGAAGAAAGAACCTGATTGTCTTATGGCTTGTCTTCCAAAGGTTAGTGTACAATCAGCAATTTCTTCTTTCAAAGAGAGTTCTGCACAAACTTCAACAAGCAACGACGTGTCATTGGTGAATGTGCTATTTGCAAAATCTCCATCAGGACCAGGAGGGGGAGATAGTTGCTCTACTTTTGCGTCATATACATCATTTTCAATTGAAATCTGTAAGAATGTTTGAGATAATCCATTTCCATATGCAAGTACTGTTGTTATTACTAAAGACGCAAGGAAAACACCTGCNATAATTGCAAGTCCACGTTCCCTACCTCTCCAAGCAGATTCTGCAGCCATTCTGGTATTAGATGGAAGATCTAGAATTCCATGTTTGAGTCTCTGTAAGCGAGTTTTCTCATTCATTCTTCTTCGCCTCCTTCGTCACCCGAAATTGAGTCAATAATTTCGTCACCCCAAGCAGATCGAATATCTGATGCCGCAGTTACTCCATCGTTTAGAAGTAACATTCTATCTGCTTTAGCAGCTAGAACAGGATCGTGAGTTACCATNAGAATAGATATTGGATTNTCTGAATCATGACATAAGTCATGAAACAGTTCTAGAATGCCTTCNCCNGAACGTGAGTCTAAATTTCCTGTAGGCTCATCAGCNAGTAAAAGNGGGCGACGNCCTGCAACTGCTCTNGCTATCGCCACTCTCTGTCTTTGTCCTCCAGATAATTGATCAGGAATATGATCAAGTCTATCTCCAAGACCAACTCGAGTNAATGCATCTGCTGCCCTTTCATTTGATTCAGAATCGNTAGCACCAGATAAGCCAAGAGCTAAAGCAACATTATCCAATGCTGACAGATGTTCNACAAGATGGAAATCTTGGAAAATCCAACCAACTGCATGTCTTCNAACTTTCACATTTCCTGCAGGATTTCTAGTACCATATTTGAATTCATTAAGTTGAACTGAACCTGAATCTCCAGCNAGCAGACCTCCTATAATATTGAGNAGAGTAGATTTTCCGCAACCTGAAGGGCCCATGAGAGCTACTAATTCTCCTTGCTCTATCTGGAGGTCAATTCCTTTTAGAACCTCAATTCGACGCCGACCTGACCCAAACCCTTTGCGAAGATCGTCTACTTCCAGCAGCATATATCCTTNCGGGCTGCCAATGGGAATATAACCGTATGTTAAANAGTGTATGTAGGAAAAATGTGTTTTACTTCTTCAATTCTAATGCTTTTGAATACGCCTGAGAGTGAAGATTGGAGACTTGATTAGCAGAATAAATAGATGCTGCAACAATCAAGTCTTCTCTAGGAGATCTGTAATTGGAACCTTGAGAAATTCTTTCAGCATTGATTTTCATGATTGCATTTTTCCATGATGAAATATCAAATGGTGGAAGAATACATGAGTCAGGTGGATGTTCATTTTGAGCACCTAAATCATTCACAAGAACCGGNCAACCAGAAGCCATNGCTTCNACAACNGGAAGACCAAAACCTTCCGCAGCAGATGGAAAAAGAAGTGCGTCNACATGTTGNTCTAGAGCTATNAACTCCTCTTCATCTACCTTGCCATGCCATTTCAAGCGTATTCTCAATTTTTCTGCCTTTTCTTTCAATCGTGATTCTGCCTGAGGATTGGATTCTGCTCCAACCTTGTGGACAACTATATTTCGACGAGTATCAGGATCTAATTCACTAATTACATCCAAAACAAATGCAATCGCTTTCCTCCTATCTTCGCTTCCAACAACTAACAGATGTGTTGAATCAGAATCCAAATCAGGTCTTTGTCTAAGATTTATTCTAGGGTCTCTAGCTTCTACATCAACACTATTCGGGACAATTTGTATAGGTATTTTAGGCATTAATTGAGCCAGGTGGGTAGCAGTTTCCTTACTAATACAAATCGCTAAATCTGCTCTACTTAATCCTCTTTTCAGACGACGGATGTCCATTGATCGTACTATTCCAGGATTCTTTTTTCCTATTTCGATTGGTCCCCAACCTGATTCCATTACTTTTGGATCGAGCAAAAAGAGATCATGGACTGTTATTACAACAGGGCATGAAATGTTCTTTGGAACTAAATGTGCTTGTTCTTGGTCTGTAATATGAATTAAGTCTGGATTAGTATGTTTGGCAGTATTTTTTACATTTCTAGGATGTGTAAACCAGCGTCTTCTGAGACGTTTCAATGCTCCAACATCATCCATTGGGTGATTCACTTCTTGTATTATTTCCCAACCAGAAACTAAGCCAGATTCTAATCTCTGTACTGTAGCATTATGCGCTCTTCCGAAACCAGAAGTAATGGGTAATTCGCCCCCTCTAACCAGAAGCACCCGGTTGCCCATACCTACTCCAGCATGAATCCGCACTACAAGCCTG